>JAZNUS010000079.1:0-24725 GCA_045592485.1 Clostridia bacterium
TAGCGAAACTGACTGAGGGGTTTTGCTGAAAGCATTGATATTTCTGCATTTCGTACCCCTCCGTCTTTGCCTTACGGCAAATCCACCTCCCCTTAGGCAGGGGCGGCTTTCGCATCAGCCCAATCCCATCTCACAGCTAAACTCCAATTTATATTACATTTCTATTCACAAAAAAATCAGGAATGCCAAAAAACATTCCTGATTTTCATCTTACATATGGTCTTTTTCATACTGGTATATATCATCAATGCCAAACATTACCTTTGCAAGATATTCAACATCTGCCACGCTCAGATGTTTTGTTAGTTTGTTTTTGAATCCGTCATATCCTCCGGTAGCTTTCAAGATGTCTAGCTGACCCCTTGCTGTTTCAACATCTGTCTTGTATTTTGTTGAAACATAATTTTCAATGTAAACAAGTACACCGGCCTCCGCATCTGCAAGAACCTTTTCGATGGTGTCCATACAAGTCTTCACTAATGGTTTTTCTGTGTCGGTGAGTTTACCTTCCTCTTTTATTTTTACAAAAGCTTGAAGAAGTTTAGTGTCCAATCTATATACGACCTGTTTAAGTTCCAATTCATCAACTATATGATTATAGTATACTTTGAGAACAAGTCCTTCAGGAGTTACCTTTCCGGATAACACATTGGAAGTGTTTGAAGAATCAAATGAGAACTTATCATATTTTGGAACAGAAGACTCATCCAATGTTATAACAGTTCCAAATGCATCACTCTGAAAATCTTCTGTCGAGTACAAATCATATCCGTTGCGTTCAACATTCTGTCTGTAATAATTAACAGTATATGTCGGCAATTGGACATATCCCATTTTCACTTTTTGTGCTATGGGTTTAATTGATGAAAACGATTCCCACACACTGACATAGGCATTTTTAAAATCAGCTTCTGTGTGAATAGTTATGGCTTCATCAAAAGAATAAACTTCCTTCGCTTCAATACTGATAAAGCTATCGGATTCGCCATATGTCCACATAACAATTATCGCTTTTGTGCAGGGCTTATTCCTGTACAAGCTTATTGTTGTGTCATATCCACCGTCGGAATTGGTTTCACAGCGGGCACTGACAATATCAAAAACATATTCAGTTTTGTTTTCCAAAGCATTTACTGTCATAAAGCTTAATGCAGTAATAATACATATGCAAACAATCACAAGCAGTTTCTTCATAAAACATGTCCTTTATTATTACAAATAGTCCTGAACATCCACCCCAAACATGGTTTTTGAAAGATATTCAAGAAGATATATCGGAAGCTCCTTAAGTTTTCCTTTAAAAGCTTCAAATTCTTCTGTCTCTTTGAGTGCATCACATTTAGCGCGAACCGATTCAACTTCGGTTTTATATGTTTTGTAAACATAATTTTCCACATAAATCCACTCGCCTTTTTGTCCATCGGCAATTGTTTTATCAATTGTTGACTTTATCATATCAACAATCTCTATTTCTTTTTCGGTAAATACTATCCATGGAAGTGATGAAATGTTGTCAAATTCAACTAAAAGAGCCTCAAGATTATCAATTACCTCATTTTGTTTTTCTGCATCAAAAACCGGTTCCGGTTCTGTTCCTTCGCCATTATCCTCATCATCATTACCGCCTTCGCTGTCGCCGGATTCACCATTACCGGATTCGTCATCATCACCATCACCGTAATACTGATCTTCGTCATCGTCGTTATCATTGCTGCCTGATGATGAATTGTTACCCGACGAAGGACGAGATGTTCCGGATGGTGTTTCGGTTTTTTTGTCATCTTCTTTTTCAGGTTCTTTTGTTTCGGTTATGAAAGATGAGAGCGCCATTGCAAGTTCACCTCTTGTCATATCCTCTGTTGCACGGAAAGTGTTATCTTTTTCAAGAGGAATAAGATAATTTCCTACAATTGTGTCCACATAGTCCTTTGCCCAAGGTGAAACTGCATCTGCTATTGTTATGTCGATTCCAAGGTTAAAAACCTTGCCGACTCTCACAATTATTGCACATACCTGCTCACGGGTAACATTGTTTTCACCGCGAAATGTCCCATCTTCGAATCCTTTTATGTAACCTGCTTTTTTTGCTATTTTAACATGGGAAAAATACCAGTCATTTTCTGTAACATCTGCAAATGAGGTTGAGTCTTCTTCGGTAAGTTTCCAGATGTTATTTACCATTTTACAAAGTTCAGATCTTTTCACTTTTCTGTCGGGTGCAAATGTACCATCGCCGTTGCCTTCAATAACCCCTGCATTTGCAAGCTTTAAAATTGCCTTGCCCATATCAGTTGATGCATCTACATCAGAAAATTTGAGGTCGTCTGCAGCAAACGCAGGAATTGAAGAAATAAGCATGAAGCACAATATAATTGAAATCAGTTTTTTCATAATTACCTCCTTATACTTTGTACAGCTCAATATGTGTTTTAAAAATAATATGAATTTTCTTGCAAGAATAGGCAGAATAAAAATTCTGCCTATTCCCTGAACCATTACTGGATTGAACGATTTACCACTATTACATTTTCACCGGCAGTAAGAGTATACTCATCTTCAGTCATACGAAGAGTTGCTGTTCTACCGTTAATATTCACTGTATATACGCCATCGCCGATTATATTGATTGTGATAACTTTTCCTGCGATTTCTGCGGTATATACGCCATTGTTAACAGTTATTTTCACTGTCTTACCTGCAAATGTTGCAACATATTCATTGTCGTTCACTTTAATGATTTCACCAAATTTGCTTACAACTTTGTTGATATTTTCAGGAGTAATCTTACCTTCTGCAATGTCAACCACATCTGCAACCAATTTATAAGCCAAATCAAAAGCTTCGTCAGTGGTAATGTCAATTTTTTCAATCGCTTTTCTAGCTGCTTTTCCAATGGCTTCTCTGCCCTTTTCATAATCTTCGGATGTATAATCCTTGTTGAACGGGCTTGTAAGATACCAATCAAGAGCTTTGTCAATCACTGAGGGGAATCTGTCTTTCAAAGCAGATTCAACTGCATTGACAATCTCATTTCCTTCAATCTGTCCCGGAACAGAGCCATCTTGTGCATATCCTTCAAGAATATCTGCAGCCGCATTAACATACTTGAGAACGAGGTCTTCATAGTTCTTAACAAATACATCAATCTCTTCAGGTGTCAATTCGTCGGCATACCAAACTAAAGCATCGTCACCTATAATTGCTGCTTTGAGAACAAGCTCGTAGTAGTCACTATATTCCTTAAGCTTATATCCGTTACCATCTGAACGAGCATCAAAAAGTTCATCAACTTCGGTGAGTCCGATAAGCTCCTGAAGATACGGATTCTCAGCATAGTAGAAGTTTTCACCTGCTTTGGAATTTTCAACTATTTCTACAAGTCTGTTGCGAAGAGGCGCGTAAATGTCATCAACAAGGTCTATAGCAAAAGCAAGCCCTGTATCAATTACGGCAGTTTCGCCATTTGCATTAGCTATCTTTCCGGCTTCGATTTGCGCAATAAGCTTATTGTATGCGTTGTTATAGATTTCTTCGAGTTTTTCCTTCGGATAAACTTTGAACAATGCTTCAGGTACACCTGCAATAAGCTTATCAAAGCTATAACCCTTAACCTGCATTTCAAAAGCAGGAAGAATGAATGAGGTTGAAGCTTCTATTTCAAATTTGTCTTCATTGATGAGCTGATCAACAAGCTTATCAAGAGTGTCGCGGTATCTGAGTTCAATAATTTCATCTACAACCCTATCCAGTTCAGTTGTGCCGTCGGGGTATGTTTTTGATTTGAGGTAATCAACCGCATAATCCACATAACCTTCAAGCTCACTGAAATCGCCTTTTTCAACAAGCTCTTTCACTGCCTGGTCGATTATTGCATCACGCTTTGTTACATCATTTTCAAACATATAGATTACAATATCAACAAGGAACTGTTTTGTTGTGTAGGTTGCATCTTTAAAGAAGCTTTCAGGCACATATCTGAACATTGACTCAAGAGCCTTTTTAAGATATGCATCATCTGAGTTGAGTCTGTGAGTTGCTTCCTCAGTAACAAAGTCCTTTGCCAAAGTCGGGAGTTCATCAAGACTAGTTATGCCGGCATATTTCTCGGATACCATCTTTACAAGAGCAAGAAGAAGTTCATCATCGGGATTGGAAATCAATTCCATAATTTTTTCTTCGATAATTGTGTCAATATCATCATCGCTATAGCCCATTAATTCGAGTTCTTTACGAATCTGAGCTTCAGTCATGGATTCGAGAACATTCTTTGCATATTTTGCAATAAAGTCCATAGACTTTTCGGGAATTTCACCAAAGCTCTCGCCAATGTAGCCTACGATGTAAGGACGGTAATTTTCGACATCATCACCAAGATCTGTGATAATAACATCAACTACACCAGGTTTTGCAGCTTTAAGAAGTGCATCAGCACTGTCATAACCAAGACTTTCTGCAAGAGCATCGTCAATCTTGTCTACTTCTTCAACTTTCTTTGAAACAATCTTATCGAAAAGAACATGTGCTTCTTCATCGAGGTCCTGATTTTCTATACCTGTGTATTCTTTAATCTGATTTTTCAGGAAATCATCATAGTTCTCTGCTTTATCAATTGCCTTTTCAACAAGCATAGTTTTTATGTTTTCGTTGTCAATGAGCTCTGCCAGAGAATTGAAGCCAAGAGTTTTGGCAAATTCATCATCAATAGAAGTTATTGAAGCAAGCTTTGCTTCGATAATATCAATGATAAGATCTTTAGAATTTTCTTTTACCTCTGAAAGAGTTACACCGGCAATCTCTTTAATTTGGTCTTTAAGATATGTTTCATCAGACTTGATGTTATTGATGATTGTTTCCTTTGCATATTCTTTTGCTTCTGCAAGAATTTTGTCATCGTCATATCCAAATCCTTCAAGAGTTGCATCAAGCTCATTTTTAAGCTGCAATTCTATGAGACCGATAATGAAGTCTTCCGGTTCTTCCGGAACTTCTGTTGCATTCGGATATTCGCTCTTATCAACAGCTGTTTCATCAAAGGTGTACTTGCCATATGACATATTGAGAATACAAATTTCAAGAGTTTCTTCATCTAAAAAGTCCTCTTCAAATGTTTCAAAGAAATATTCCCAGTCTGAATCTTCCCATGTGTCAATTTCAAAATCGTTGGCATATTCAGAACCAATAATCTTTTCAATTCTTTCGGCCTTTTCCTTATTATCCTCCAACAGTTCTGTATCAGCAACATATTTCAGGACAATAAGCTTAAATGCTTCTTGTGTTTCAAGACTATTAAATTCGGAAGCATCTTTGCCGGTAAATTCCTTTACAATATCATCATATGCGTTGTCAGTATTATTTGTAAGATTTTCAACAATCTTGCCGGGTATCTGGGATTTAGCATCTGCCAAAAGCTCTTCCACACTGTCATAGCCTGCTAATTTTGCAAGTTCTTCATCAGTCATGTCATTAAAATTCGCTTCGATGATTTCGGTTACAAAATCAACAGTTTTTTCCGGAATGTTTGAAAGGTCATAGCCCTCAAGGTCTGTTCCGTTAAATGCATTTGCCATAACTTCATTGAAGAATTCGTCATTGATTTTAATCTCATCAACTATTGCTTTCTTAATTGAATCGAAATCTTCAATTACAGACTTAACAACAGCTTCTTCAAGGAGGTCTGCTCCGGTCATGGTATTGAGTTTCTTTTCAATGACAATCATCATGAGCTCTTTAACACTCTTAGTCATTACCTCACCGTAGGTAACGAGCCCATCAAATGCTGTCTTAGAAATAACATGCTCAAAGAAAGCAGGATCATTATCGAGTTCATATACAATGGCATCAATTACCTGTTTTTTATGCTCGTTGAAGAATTTATTGATTGCATCTTCATCATCGACACTGTCAGCATAGCCAAGCTCTACAGCAAGCTCTTTGATATCTAATGAATCAAAGTAAACTTTCAAAACTTCTCTGAAGAAATCAATGGTGTTTGGCTTAACCTTGTCTTTGGTGAATGTTGCAAAAGGAGTACCGGCAAACACATGACCAACTGATTTGTTGAAGAAGTCTTCATCTTTTTCAAGCTTTTCAAGAATCATCTTTACAAGAGCATCTTTGATTGCATCAAAAAGCTTATCGTGGCTGATGCCTTCTTTTTCGAGATCGTCAAGATCGATATCGGCATTTTTCATTATGTTGATAATGAAGTCTTTTGTTGTTACGCCTTCAATGTTTTTGGATGTGTAGAGACCATTGTTATAAGGTATTGCATTAAGGACTTCATCGAGCATTGAATCAGAAATAAGAAGCTCTGCCCAACCAAGTACTGTAGTTTTGGCGTTTGCGCCAAGGTCATCTTCGGTTACATCAATTTCAACTCCGGCAACATTTTTGATTGCTTCTTCAATTACATCGGGAGAATCAAGCATTGTTTTGCAGAGTTCTTCAATAAGAGCCATGATTTCGTCTTTGTCATCACCGTTCAATGCTCCTTTTACGGTTTCTTCAAGAAGACCTTCAAGCTCTTTCTTATCGTCATCACTGCCGTGTTTTGCAACTGTTTCGAAATAATCAAAAATATATTTCTTAAGGTCATCATTGTCGGAGAGGCTTTCTTTTGCATTGTCTACAATATATTTTTCAAGCTCATCCTCGCCGATTATCTGAGCAAATTTTATAAAGAACTCAAGAGGAAGAATTGAATTATCTTCACTGATAAGGCCCTTATCTCTTAGCTTACTGATAATGAGATCAAGCTTTTTGTTAGCCTCTGTCTGGAATACAGTCTCATCTCCCTGTGTGTTGAGACTTTCCCAGAGAATATCCTTAATTGTATCTGCAAACCTGGTACCTGCGAGAACATTTCCGGATTCGTCTTTTTCGGTTTCCTCATAGAAAGCAGAGAAAATCAATTGTTCCGAAAGAAGTTTTTCATCAAGGTTTAAATCTAATGAAAGGTAAGGTGCACGCTGACGAACATGGAGCTTTCCGTCAACAACCATACCGGAAGTTACCGATGTTTCAGGAGTAAAGCGTAACCAGATTGAGGTTCCGGGAACATTGTAATACCAGCCCTTTTTAAACTGATGAACATACTTGTTTTCACCGGAATAAAGCTTGGTTGAAATGTATTCATTCTTCTCGTAGCCACGAACTGATTCAAGCTTATCATCGGGGAATTTTTCTTTTTCTACTTTGTCATTTTCATAGACATCGTATTCCTCGTATGGAGCGCCCCAGCTATCATAGAAGATTACCTGATAAAGCTCTGCTTCGCTCCAATTTGCAACAAATTTCCAGGGTTCATCGCTGCCTGTAATATCAACTTCAGAACCGGTAGGATATTCTTTATCTCCTATTTTCCAGCATTTAAGAATGTAAAAACCGTTTTCGGCACAGTCCGCTTCGGGAAGTGTGATTGTTTGACCGTATTTTACAGTGTATTCCTTTGTGGTGTCGTCGAGAGCTGTACCGTCATTGAGGTCGAAGCTGATTTTAACATCTTTTCTGTTGAAATATACCTTGAGAGTTGCACCCTCGGATGTTACAGTTGCTTTTTTAACATTGTTCACATTTGTTTCATCAAAAATGAAACCAACATATTCCTTAAGATCGCTTACACTAATTGTTACTTCATCATCAATTTCGGCAGAATGAGAACTGTCTGTTTCAAGGCATTCATATCCGCCTTCAAGCTTTTCAAAGTAATATTCAATGTTGTATGTCTTTGAACCCTTGCCTACCCATTTTGCAACAAATTTAACAGGACCTTCGGTTTCCACAACGAATTGAGCACTGGTGTTAAATGTTTTTTCATTTCCGTTTTCATCTTCATATATCCAACCGGAGAGGGTTTTATATTTTTGGGTTGTGGAACCTTCACCGGGAAGAGTGATTGTTTCGCCGTATTTTACAGAGTATTCATCTGTAGTGTCATCGGTGGCTGTACCGCCATTGAGGTCAAATCTGATAATAACATCTTTACGGTCGTAGTAAACATAGAGAATAGTGTCTCCGGCTTCACTCACTACACCTTTCCTTTCTTCTTTGAAAAGAGCCTCGTTGAAACTAAATCCTTTATAGGTTTTGGGAGTTGCTGTAACTTCCGCTCCTTTTTTGCCCACAAATGTTTCTGTGCTGTCGCATTCGTAATCAGCTTTTTCGCCTGATTTTCCACCCAATTTCAAAAGCATATGCTTAACCCGGTAGATGGGATCTTCTGACCATATTGCCTTAAATGTCAAATCTTTATCCGAAGTTATTTCTATTTCTTCTCCTTCGGAATATTTCTCGCCGTCACTACCAAGCCATCCGGCAAAATAATAGCCGTCTTTTGTAAGTCCGTCTGCAGAAGGAAGTTTGAATTTTTCACCGACAGCAGTGTAAACAACAGTAGCGAACTCTGTTGCTGTTGCACCGTCCAGGTCAAATGTTACTTTTGCTTTTTGTCTGTCATAGTAGAGCTTGATAACATTTTCCAAAGTTGCAGAAATAGTTACTGTAGCTGTTGGCTCACTCTTTTCTTTGTTATATACATAGTAGGTTGTGTCAATCGCATTTCCGGTTACAGTCGCGTTTTCTTTTGCATATAACTTTTCTGTTTTTTCTGCATTTTCAACATAATTGTCGCTGAGGTCTGATTTCTGATAGTAGTGATGAACTGTGTAATAGTAAGCGGCATAGAATTTCATGTCGCCTGTTATTACAACTTTCTCACCGGGTTTATAGAATTTGCCGTCTTCAGAAATCCAGCCTGCAAAATAGGGATATTTTTCGTGGTCAACAACATCGGGTAATTCAAGTATACCATTTTTAATTATCGCCTGTTCGAAATTGTCATAACCCGCACCATCAATAATAACCTCATATTTTATGGGGGCAGATGAGGATTGGGAAGATGTATAAACTCTCTTGTTAAAGGTTGCTTTAGTTATTTCAACAATTCCTTTAAAGGGAGCTTCGTCACGATAGTTGTCAAAATGAACAGTTCCGTTTACATCCTTAACAACAACCATCTCACCAACAGTTGTCTTTGTAAGCTTGATTGCATCTTCACCGCCTCGGCAAAGAAGTCTTCCTTTTATTATGACATTTTCAAGGTTAACTTTTCCTTTACCTACTCCGTCACCGATAATGAGGTCACCCTCAATTGTCACATTGCGGAGAGTTACACCGGATGCTCTGATAAGAGTTGAATCGGCTCCTGCCGAAGTGTATGTACCTTTAGATGTGAAATATGTTTTAACGATGTTGTGCATAATCTGAGCAAATTCTTCTCTTGTGATATTGGATTTCGGAGAAAGCTCGCCAAGATCATTTCCGTTTACATATGATTTTTTCACAAGAACCGCTGCATACGGCTTTGCCCATGCCGAAATCTCATCTGCATCATTGAACTTTGCAAGGACTTCGAATTCATCGGATTCCAGCACAAGAGCTCTTGCAATAACAGCAAAAATCTCTTCGCGTGTAACAAAATCATTGGGGCGCATAAGACCGTTGCCATCACCTTCAAAGGTTTGCATATTAACAGCCTTAGCTATTTCTTCGTAGAACCAATCGCCTCTGCTGACATCAGAATAAGCAGAAATATCTGCTTTTACTGTTGCACCAAAAGCCCGGTTAATGACGGTTGCCATTTCCGCCCTTGTAAGATTGCCCTGAGGCTCAATGGTTGTTGATGTCCTTCCGCGCAAAAGACCGTTGTCAACTGCTGCACTTACCGCTTCTTTTGACCACCCGTCAGGGAAATCAACGAAAGCAGTTTTGTCTGCTGCGAATGCCGAAGGTATCATAGATACAAACATAGCAAATGTTATTATCAATGATATGAGCCTTCTGAATTTGAGATTGTTCATTTTTTTGCTCCTCCTAATTATAATTCATTCATATACTGAGCTTTAACCAGGCTTTTTTCCTGATAATAAGCTGTTTTCATTTTAGTAACAAGCTCTGTGCTTTCCCCCTGCTTAACAAGCAATGCTTCAAGCTCTTTCAAAATAGTTGCAACCTGTTTGTCACAAGATGCTTCAAGTGCCACTGCTTTGGGATAAAGCTCCTTTATAATTGAACTTTTTCCGGCTTCATTTTTTTGTGATGAAGGAAGTGCATCATAAGAAGAAATTGCCTGATTGTAAAGCCCACTGAGTTGTCCCGTAAAAGAAGATTTTAAAACATACATTTGTGCGACATATTGAGATATCTGCGCCATGCCGGCTGTCTGGGAAGATTCCGTGGTTGTGTCTGCCCCGGAAGTGTTGTTTTGAACCGGGTCAGTTTTCCCGACCGTTCCCGTATCTGTATGTTTTTCGTCGTCCCCCTGTTCTTTTTTGGAGTGAGGCGACGCTTGCGGACTATTTGAGGTGCCGTCCGTTGTTTCAAAATTTTTCGGATCAGAGTCATTCCTCATTGCCGTTTCTTCTTTCATTTTCTTTAATTTTTCAACAGTGAGAATTTCACCGCTATGCACTTCGACAAACCGTTTTTTTTCGTTTATCGAGATTCCTGTTCCGAAAAGCTCTTCTACTGAAGTTTGTCCCATTATAACCATCGTCAGTTCTTCATCGGTTAAAAGACCTGCCTGATGAAGCTTTTCTTCAACATCTTCTGTGGGCCGGACCTGGATCTCCGTATTCTTTTCAAGATACTCCTCCACATCCTTGCCGGAAAGCTGAATCATCGAATCTATATCATCGGCGGAATACTTAAAGTAAAAATAAACAGACTTAATATTTTCAAATTGCCAACCTACAACAATCGCTATAATTAAAATTATCGTGCAAATTATAATTAAAGCGATCCGCTTTTTTTTCATATTTATATCACCATCCAAGCTTACACCAAAGCTCCAAATTATTCCCAATTACACTTATATATTATTCTATACTTTTTTTTGCAAAAAGTCAAGTAAATAAACGATTTTTTTGTGATTTTTTTTGTGATCTTTTTTGACACATCAAAAAGGTGACACAAACATCAACTTGTGCCACCGGAAGGTTGTTTTTCTGCCAGAACTGTACATCTGCACTGCCCTCTTTATATTTTGAGCTGAATGTTTTAGCATTACCCTCGGAGCCGAAAAGAATAACCTTTTTGTCGTAGGTTGCTATGCCCTCGACGGTTGTTGGTCTTCCTACGCCAACAAAAACATCAAGGGTTATTCTGAAGAAGAATTTAAGGTCTACCGAGTAATAACCGCGATTAAAAGCTACGGGTTCAACATCGGAATATACCCATATAATTTCAGACTTGCGACATCTGATGCTTGTTGCTCTGTCAACAAGACTCTGACCGCATTCAGTGAGATACACTCTCATATTCTCAATACATTCTTTGTCGCGGCATGAATCATAAACTTTTTTGGTTTGTATACATACTTCATCGTTGCATAAATTGCTCTGATTTGAGCAACAAGAGTTCACTCTTTCTCCCATAAGATAACCTCCGGAAATATATTTCAGATATTGAAGTTTTAAACATGTGCACCATCACCCGTCATTTGGGACGAAAATGCACTGTTTTTCTTCCAATCCATTATTATCTTATGACACAAAATATATTTTGTGACAAACAATTATTCGTCACGGCAAACCGCTTCAAGAAATTTCACAAATGTTTTTCTGCCGTTTTCATCACATTTGAATACACCCGAATGCTCCAGAACCTTCTGAAACACTCTTCCCACTTCAATGCGAAGAATTTCCCCGATTTGTTCTTCACTTAATATTTCATAGCTTCCGATAAAGGATTTAACCCACTGTTTGTGCTTTGCAATTCTTTCATCTGCAGATATGTCACTGCCGGATACAATTGCCCTTGAAAGAATTTCAAGCTCACTGTTAAGGCGTCCGGGCAAAACAGCAAGCCCCATAACTTCAATGAGACCTATATTTTCCTTTTTGATGTTATGAAGCTCTGCGTGAGGATGATAAAGTCCAAGAGGGTGCTGAGTTGTTGTTATGTTGTTGCGAAGTACAAGGTCGATTTCATATACGCCTTCTCTTTGACGGACAATCGGAGTAATGGTGTTATGTTTCTCACCATTTGTCTCAGCAAAAACGAAAGCATCTTCATCGGTATAATTCCTCCACACACAAAGAATTTTATCAGAAAGTTCCACCAGTCGAGGGTATTCGGTGCTTCTCAGTCGGAGTGTTGACATTGGCCACCTGACAATTCCCATTTCCACATCTTCGAACGAAGGTATGACAAAATATTCATCCACAGGAGCCTTCGCCATTGCGAATTCATAATTTCCTCCCTGAAAATGCTCATGACTTAAAATCGAACCACCCACAATGGGTAAATCTGCATTTGAACCAATGAAATAATGGGGAAACATAGTGACAAATTCAAATAGCTTTTCAAAGGTGGAGCGGTCTATTTTCATGGGGGTGTGACTTCCGTTTAAAACAATGCAGTGCTCGTTGTAATATACATAGGGAGAATACTGCATAAACCACTCCTCACCGGAAAGTGTCAGAGGAATAATTCTGTGATTTTGTCTTGCCGGAAAATTGACTCTGCCCTCATAGCCTTCTGTCTCCTTGCAGAGCATACACTTGGGATAGGAGCTTTGGGGGGCGTTTTTTTCAGCGGCAATTGCCTTTGGATCCTTTTCGGGTTTTGAAAGATTTATGGTGATATCCAGTTCACCGTAGGGAGACTTATATGTCCATTTTTTATCTTTTTCAATGCGGTCTGTTCTGATATAATTACTGTCGCAGCTGATTTTGTAGTACCAGTCAGTTGCAGCCCCGGGCGATACTTTATAAAGGGCATCGAATTTATCTGACATTTCTGAAGGTCTTGGCATAAGGCATGCCATAACTTTGGTGTCGAAAAGGTCTCTGTGAATAATTGTATCTTCGCAGATTCCCTTTGACACTGCATAGTCTGTGATGCCGGAAAGAATTTCGTGCAAAGAGCAATGCTCTGCTATATCAACGGTTTTTTCCATACAGTCAAGGTTTAAAACAGAGATAATCATATTTTCAGCATAGCACACATCTCTTTGGCTTATGAGCCCGCAGTCAATTCCGTAGGCAATGAGATTTTTTATTGAAGAATATATGTTCATTTAAAATGCTCCTTTACGGTTTGATAAATATATTTTACCACAGCATTTGTAAATTATCAACGACTTTTTTTAATAATTTAATAAAGTGCGTGAGGTTTATTTTTGATTATGTTGCTAAAATATCATTCCCTCAAAACTCATAAAAAAAGAAGATGCAAGGCATTTGTCCATGCATCCTCTTCTGATTTTTATTCTTCAATGTACACTCTGCTCATAACAACAGGAGTAATGGGTTTATCACTGTAGTCTGTGTCAACTTCTGCCATTGCGTCAACTGCGTCCATACCTTCAATTACTCTTCCGAATGCTGCATATGCACCATCGAGATGGGGAGCATCCTCGAAGCAGATGAAAAACTGACTGCTGGCAGAGTTTGGCATCATTGATCGCGCCATGGAAATAACCCCTCTTTCGTGTCTGAGGTTATTGGTAATTCCGTTTTGTTCAAACTCACCTGTGATGTTGGTTCCGCTTCCTCCCATACCTGTTCCTTCAGGATCGCCGCCCTGGGTCATAAATCCGGGAATTATTCTGTGGAATGTGAGTCCGTCATAGAAACCGTCTTCAACAAGTCCAATAAAATTTTCAACTGTTTCAGGAGCATGTTCCGGATAAAGTTCTACCTTAAATGAGCTTCCGTTTTCCATTTCAAAAACAATTACTGTGTTTTCGTTCATAATAATAGTCCTTTCTCTTACCTGATAGCTTTATTTTTCCATTTACCGATGCGGTAAAATACCGATGTGATTACTGCACCCATAATCCACGATACAAGGAGTGAAATCTGGATACATTCCTGTCTTCCGTGAGGAAGATCAGGTGTTGTTGTAAGCCATGATATTCCGTATGCCAGCGGAATGCGGACAAGAACAGTTGTACACAAAGAAATCCACATTGGTGTCACGGTGTCGCCCGCACCTCTCATAACTCCCGAAAGACTTTGAGTCACCGCCATTGCAATGTAGCCGACAGCAAGAATACGCATTACATAGACACTGAGCTCCACAAGCTCTGCGGTGTTGGTGAATATTGCCATAAGATATTTGCCAAAAAGAAGAATGATGAGAGTTATCACTGCAGAACACCCAACTGCAATCAATGTTCCCTGCTTAGCGCCGGTTGTCACTCTGTCAAGTCTTCCGGCACCGACATTTTGTCCGGCATAGGTTGTCATTGCAGTACCAAAGGAAAAGTTTGGCATCATTGCAAATCCGTCAACACGCATAACGATAACATTTGCCGCTATGAAAAGTTCGCCAAAGCTGTTTGTGAGAGACTGAACAACAATCATTGCGGAAGAAAAAATCGCCTGAGTAAGACCGGAAGGGATTCCCAGTTTTACAAGCTGAACCGTGTGTTTTTTTGAAAGCTTAAGGTGTCTCATTTTAAGTTCAAAAACATTTCCCATGTGCATAAGACGCCACAAACACAAAAAAGAAGATACAAATTGTGCAATAACGGTTGCATAGGAAACACCTGCTACACCCATGTTAAATTTAGCAACAAAGAGTATGTCAAGTATAATGTTCAGAACCGTTGCCACAAGAAGATAAACAAGAGCGGATACCGAATCGCCAAGTCCTCTGAGAATACCGCTCAGAATATTGTAGTAAGCCATTCCGGCAACACCGTACATAAGGATTACAAGATAGCTTGTACAATCCTCTATGATTGTTACAGGTGTGTTGAGCAAAGACAGGAGAGGCTTTACAATGGGTGGGGTGACAATCATCAGAAACAAACTTGATATGGCGGTGACTGTGATGCAGGTTCCGATGGTGGAGGAAAGCTCCTCAGGTTCTTTTGCACCGAAATACTGAGCTACCATAATTCCCACGCCTGCCGAAATTCCAACGAACAAAACAAGAAGAAGGTTGAAAATCGGCATAGCACTTCCAACGGCTGCAAGAGCATTATCACCCACATATTGTCCGACAACAATGGAGTCTACTGTGCTGTAAAGCTGCTGGGCAATATTTCCGACTATCATTGGAATCGAAAACATCACTATGCTTTTCCATGGTTTCCCAACTGTCATATCTATGGGACCGAAAAATTGTTTTAAAGATTTCATAATTTTTTTCCTTTTTAATAAGTTTATACACAAGAAGTTATTATACCACTAAGACCCGCGGTTGTAAAGATGCAATTAGCACTTAAATTTCATATTGGCTCAGACATTTTTTGTGCCATACAACAAATCACAAGGATGTGTAGAGACCATAAAGCTTTGCATATTCGCCGTCTTTTTCCATAAGCTCCTGATGGGTGCCGCTTTCAGATATTCCATTTTCTGTGAGGACAATAATTTTTGTGGCATTTTTGATTGTGGTAAGACGGTGAGCTATGGTAAAGGTGGTTCTGTTTTTTGCCAGCCGCTCAAGAGATTTCTGAACTATAAGCTCGCTTTCGTTATCAAGAGCACTGGTTGCCTCGTCGAGAATAAGGATGGGAGGGTTTTTGAGAAAAAGCCTTGCAATTGACACTCTTTGCTTTTGTCCTCCGGAAAGTTTCAAACCTCTTTCACCCACATATGTATCGTAGCCATCAGGAAGAGACATTATAAATTCATGGGCACCGGCATTTTTGGCTGCTTCCACAATTTCAGCTTCAGAGGCATCAGGGGAGCCATAGATTATGTTATCTCTCACTGTACCGCTGAAAAGATAAACATCCTGCTGAACAACACCGATGTTGTCTCTGAGGGATTTGAGTTTTAAGTCTTTTATGGAAACTCCGTCAACGGTTATGTCACCGTCTGAGAGTTCATAAAATCTCGGAAGCAGATTGCACAGAGTGGTTTTTCCGCTTCCTGACGGTCCTACGATGGCAATGTTTTCACCTTTTTTAACATCTATGTTAATGTGTGAAAGCACATCATCATCGTTATCGGAATAGGAAAAAGTTATATCCTTGAAGGATATGTCGCCAACTACATTTTCAAGCTCCGAAGCCTCAGGAGAATCCTCAATTTCGGGAACCTCTGTCATAATTTCATTGAATCGGTCAATTCCTGTGAGACCCCGTTGAAACTGTTCTGTAAATTCCACAAGACGACGGATTGAAGTTATAAGTGTCTGAATATACAAAAGATACGCCACAAGGTCTGCCGCCGTGATTTGCTTGTTTATCATAAAAAGCGAGCCGGCAATGATTATTACCACATACATTACACCATCAAAAAATCTTGTTGACGCCTGAAAACGAGCCATATATTTATAGGAGATTTTTTTTCGTTCATAAAACCTGCCGTTATCCTGTTCAAAGCGTTCCTCTTCTTTCGCCTCATTGGCAAAGCTTTTTACAACTCTTACACCCAAAAGGCAATCCTCTACTCTTGCATTGAGTTCGCCTATCTGTTCCCTCTGTTTTTTAAAGGCTTCCTTCATTCCCTTTCTGAAAAAAATTATGGAAAGAAGCATAAGAGGCAAAAGTGCAAAAATAATAAGAGTCAAAGGCAGATTTATTCCGCTGAGAATTATGAAGGAGCCAACGATTTTTATTCCGCAGATGAAGAACTCCTCCGGACAGTGATGTGCAAATTCGGTAATGTCAAAAAGGTCATTTGATATTCTGGACATTATCTGTCCGACTTTTGTGTTGTCATAGTAGCTGTAGGAAAGCTTCATAAGATGGGAAAACATATCCCTGCGCATATCTGTTTCAATGCGGGCTCCCATAATGTGACCGTTGTATGCCATATAGTAATTGGCGGCAGTGTCCACAAGTCTCAGGAACAGATACAACGCTCCCATTCTGAGAACCGTGGATACTAAAAGCTCTGCCGCTCCCAAAAGAGCGGTGTTTGTTATGTAGCGCACTATCATCGGAAGCACAAGCTCGCATACCGTTGACAGACTTGCGCACAGCAAATCGAGAATTATCACGCCAATGTAAGGCTTGAAATATTTAGTGAATGACAAAATGGTGTCTAGTTTTTTATTATCTTTTTTCATTTTTCCTCTCCGACATAATGTGTACCTGATGGCGGTACACAAGTATTTTAAATATAAATCCCAGACTCTGTATCAGCATAATTATTGTAATAACAACATGAATGCCCACAAGATCGTCAACCGGCTTTATCATTGAGCTTATGCCCGAAAACAGCTCTATGCTTCCAATTGCCGCAAACCACTGCCAGCCTTTGAGCTTGTAGTCCTGAAGCTCAATACATTCAACAATTTTTATGATGCCTGAAAAAAGCTCCCAGGCACCAAAAAAGAATGGGATAAGATTGGGAAATGTGATGGCATTAAAAATAGGAAACAAAGAAAGGAACAAGGTTGTGAGTCCGTCTGCAATAATCCAGTGAGCACCCATAAGAGGGTTGCGGTTTTGCATATAAACAAAAATGTTTATCAGCCCGGCAAAAAGCATCAATATGCCAAGATACACCGAAATTGAAAGAATTTTTTCGTTTGGGGTAACCACTGCAAGAATCGCTCCCACCAAAAGAGCAAGAGCACCAAAGCTCCAGTTCAGCTGAACAAAAGTCATGTTTGCCCTGCGTGTTAATTTTAACCTCATAAATCCACCTCTGTTTTTCAAATAATTGTACCTCCGCCGATAACATATTCCCCATCATAGGCAACAACTGCCTGTCCCTTGGCTATGGCGCGCTGGGGAGATTCAAATTCTATGTGAACCTCATGCTCACCCGTAACCGTGATTCTGGCAGGGGATTCCGATGCACTATATCTGATTTTGACATTTGCCGAAACTGTGTCGGGAGCCTTGTCAAAGGCTATCCAGTTAAAATCGCAGGCATTGAGAGATGCAGAAAAAAGCTCGTCATTGCGGGCAAGGACAACCTCATTGGATGCAATGTTTTTTTCTTTAACATAGAGCTTTTCACCAAAGGCACATCCGAGACCTTTTCTTTGCCCCACTGTGTAGTTAATAAGCCCCTGATGAGTGCCGAGAATATCACCCGAAAGGTTCACAAAATTACCGCAGGGATAAGTTTTTCCGGTAAACTCTTTTATGACCGATGCATAATCACCGTCCGGAACAAAACAAATGTCCTGGCTGTCTTTTTTTCGTGCATTTACAAAACCATTTTCTTCTGCAATTTGTCTTATCTCTGTTTTCGTCATTGTTCCAAGGGGAAACAGGGCACGGGACAGTTGATGTTGATTGAGGCTGTAGAGCATATAGCTCTGATCCTTGGTTGGGTCAACACCTTTTTTAAGAAGATAGCGACTTCCGCTTTTTTCAATTCGGGCATAATGACCGGTAGCCATATATTCAATGCCAAGCTCCTGTGCCTTCTTGAGAAATAAATCAAATTTCAAATAACGGTTACATATCACACATGGGTTTGGAGTTCCGCCGTTTTCATAGACGGCAATGAATGAATCTATAACTTTTTCTTTAAATTCATTTCGGCAATCCAGAATATGAAAGTCAATATTGAGTTTTCTGCATATGCTTTTTGCATCTTCAGCATCAGACAGAGCTCCTGCTCCGCTTTTGTCAAAAAGACGCATTATTGCACCCGAGCAATCGCAGCTTTCTTTTTGCAAAAGATATGCTGCCACGGCAGAATCAACACCGCCGCTCATGGCTACAAGTATTTTTCTTTCCATAGCTTACGGACTCTCCTATTCAAAAAGTTCTGTTGAAAGATAGCGGTCTCCGGAATCAGGCAGGATAACCACTATTGTTTTGCCCTTGTTTTCTTCTCTTTTTGCAAGGTTCACTGCCGCACCAAGTGCCGCTCCCGACGAAATGCCCACAAGAATCCCTTCTTTTTTGCCTGCCATTCTTGCATAAGTATAAGACTCTTCGGTGGAAATTTTAATTATTTCATCGTATATCCCGGTGTCAAGACATTCCGGAATAAAATTTGCACCAATACCCTGAATCTTGTGAGGGGCGGCTCTGCCCTCCGACAAAAGAGGAGAATCTGCAGGCTCAACTGCCACAACCCTGATTCCGGAATTTTTGGATTTTAGATATTTCCCGGTTCCGCTGATTGTTCCGCCGGTGCCTACCGCAGACACAAATATATCCACATTACCATCGGTAGCTTCATATATTTCAGGCCCTGTTGTTTCAAAATGAGCCTGAGGATTCGACGGATTTTCGAACTGCCCCGCAATTATGCTTCCGGGAGTTTCGCGGCATAGCTCTTCTGCTTTTTTCACAGCTCCCGACATTCCCTCTGCCCCCGGAGTGAGTATCACTTCGGCACCGTAGGCTTTCATTGTGCGTATGCGTTCAACACTCATTGTGTCGGGCATAACAATGACTGCACTGTAGCCTCTTGCGGCGGCAACTGATGCAATTCCTATTCCTGTGTTACCGGATGTGGGTTCAATAATTACTCCGCCCGGTTTCAGTCTGCCGTTTCTTTCGGCAGAGTCTATCATTTCCTTTGCAACTCTGTCTTTAACAGAGCCTGCCGGATTGAGGTATTCAAGCTTTGCCAGAATGCGAGCATCAAGCCCCAGCTCCTTTTTTATATTTTCAAGCTCCATAAGAGGAGTTCTTCCTATGAGTTCATCTACTGATTTATATATTTTAGTCATAAAAACCTCCGATATCATTCCCCGCCGGCACGCACATCATTAACAAGCATATTTGTAAATTTGGGAACATTAAAAAAGCGGGCAAACATATTGCATTTGCACATAAACATATAGTACACATTGAGACCGCAGGGAAACAGGGTTTCAAAATTTGCCATTCCCTTTGCAATGATTACATCTGCAGAATCAATTTTCTCAAGCGCCTCTTTGGAAATTCTGTCAAGACAGGTTCCCGCCACAGTGTCGCCATTGCCGATAACCGGACAAACATTAGTTAGTCCCACCTGCTTTGCGTCATCCAATGTGGCATCGTTTAGCACAGGAAATCCACGGACAACAACCGTAACAGAAATGTCGGGATTCAACTTCTGAATGGTTTTAATCAGAAGCTTATCCATAACCACTTCACCGCAATTGTCGGTGAGATACACAAGCTTCTTCGCCGAAAGAACATCCTTTCGGAATGCTTCGGCTTCTGCTGCATCTACCGTTATATTTTTAGCATTATCCAGAAGGTTATACAAATCTGCCTCATTCACATCGACTGCGCCGAAATCAATGTAGTTCCCTGTCAGAGCATAGCCAACCGAAAGCATCAGCGGATTGGGGCTTTGACTGATTTCATCTTCAAGCTTTGATTCCACAGAGAGCATTATGGAATTGTATTCAAGCTTTTCAGTTGAATAGTCATTGGTCACTTTACCAAAAATTTCTTTTTGTTTTCCGGTTATTAAGGTGACCAGCTCGGGGGCTTTTATGTCTGAAGATACTTCAGAAAGTATTTTCATCACAGCTTTCATATATTCCATTCTCTGCTCTGTTGTTGACTCTTCGGGATAGGCTGTGAGATACCTGTCTGAGACACATTTCAGGCAGTCTTCGGTAAAAATTGTGGTTTTCATTGCATTTTCCTTTCGGTGTTACACATCATATTTTTTTATAAATTCCAGTATGGGAGTGTTGTCCTCAAGACTGTGGGGATGATGATCTCCGCCTTTTTTTATGATAAGCTCCAACGGAATATTCTTCTCTTTGTATGCCTTTGCAAGAAGGATGCCGTTTTCATCGAAAGGAACAACGCTGTCAGAATCTCCCGACACGAGCATAAGCGGAATCCTTGCTTCGCAAAGATTTGGAATGTAGTCAAGAGGATGCTCGCGGTAGCTTAAAAATTCCGTATGGGTTATTCACTTTCCGGCAAGCATTTCATCCATGGCATCAATATTAATCTTTTTTCCGAATCCTCCCGGACATGAAAACAAATTAACAACAGGTGCATCCAGATAAAGGCATGAAACATACTGAGGATATTTTGCACCCATATAAATTCCCTGCATGCCACCACAGCTCATTCCTATGATAACACATTTTGGCGAAAGTCCCATTCGGCTATGGGCATATTCAGCAAGCTTTGCTCTTGCCTCGGTGTCTGCATCAACATGCCATCTTGTGTGATTTTTAATGTGGAAAATGTGGTAACCCATTTCCAGGAGCTTTATCTGCACATCTGGAAACGCTTCAAAATATTCGGTTTTTATTGCCCATTTACCGTTTGGCTCTTTGGGATAGACACATATAAGCTCCCTGCCTTCAAAGTCGGTTTTTTCAATTCTGTATCCGTTCCATAATTCCATAATGAATACTCCTGTCTATTTGATATTACTTTCTCTTATAAGCCCTTTGCGGTATGCATCAAGCAATTCGTTTAATATTTTTATTTTATGTCGGAATCTCTCGCCGTTGTCAGTATCTCTGACCTTTTTACGGCTAAGATTTTGTTCAGTCATTGTTTTTGAAGAATGAAGGTCAAAGTCATTTTCAATAACATCATTTACTGAGGTAAAGGGACGATGTTCGGTTATGGAAAAACCGTAGGAATTGTTTATCAGGGTGTAGCCGGCAATTCCCGTTGTTTCTCTGTAAAGCTTTGAAAAACCGCCATCTATGAAATACACCTTACCCCCTGCTCTTACCGGAGATTCGCCTTTTCCGGTCTTTACAGGAACATGTCCGTTGATGATGTGCGCAGTTCCCGGATTGAGGCCGAACTGTTCAAAAATCATATTGCACACATTTTCATCGTTGATGAAGGTGTAGTACATATTTTTATTCTCCACCAAGAGCTCGGGAGAGTTGGTAAAATAACTTTCAAATGTTGCTATTTTTTCTTTTCCGAAAAGAGGTGATTTTTTTCCGCACCACAAATACCACAGAAAATCCCCCTCACAGTCTCCGCTTTTGGACATAAACACCTTTCTGACATATAAATCGGCATCATCAAAATATCGTTTTCCCTTCATATCGTAGCCAAACATATTGACCGTTGAAAGCTTACCGTCTTTGTCAAAGGGAATACAACCGTGAAACAAAAGATTTCCGTTGAAGGTTTTATAGAGAGAGCCTTTACGAATCATAAATTCGATGTGCTGCTGGAGCTTTTCGCTGTGAAGAAATGAACGCCTGAGCGCCTGAACAACTTTTTCTTCCTCACCGGTCAGACGGCATGGATCATCAAAATCAACAGTGGGAAAATGACAGTCTGTCAACGGATATATGTTTCCGTCTATAACCACAGTGCCTTTTTCACAATCAATTTTGTCAAGGAAAAACCGGTCCGACATTTCGTATTCGGGGTGGTTTTTTATTATTGTTCCTTCAAGCTTTAGCTGAATTATCGTAATTGCCTTGTGCATTTTCGCAGTAAGCATGGTATCGCTTGTGCGGATTGTTTTTTTGTGAGAATCAAGAGGAATGAAGCATTCACATTTGTCGTCGGAGTACACATCGAGAGCAAACTCTGCAAGAACGCGGGTGTTGATTCCGTAGCCTATTTCAAGAACATCAAAATTATTGTAGCGAAGTGAATTTCTGATTACATTGGCAATACAGGCATCATTTCCCGATGCTGCTCCTATCCATTCAATATCGTGGTTTCCCCACTGAAAATCTATTGAATGATAGCCCATGAGTTCATCCATGATTATGTCTGCTCTCGGGCCTCTGTCAAACACATCGCCGAGAACATGAAGATAATCGATTGAAAGCCGCCGTATCAGATTGCATATGGCAACAATAAAAGCGTCGGCTCTGCCAACATCTATTATTGAGTGAATTATTTCTGTGTAATAGTCCTCTTTATTTATTCTTGCGTCAGTTGTATGCAGAAGCTCATCTATTATGTAGCTGAAATCCCTCGGCATTGCTTTACGGACTTTGGAGCGGGTGTATTTTGAAGCCACAAGACGGCACAAATCAACAAGGCGGTATAAGGTGAAGGCGTACCATTCATCTGTCAGGATACCTTTTTGTCTGAGATGATAGAGTTTTCTTTCGGGATAGTAAATAAGTGTTGCAAGAAGCTTTCTGTCGCTGTCGGTAACTGTTGTTGAATAAAGCATATCTATTTTGTTTTTGATAACACCGGACGCATTTCTCAGAACATGAACAAAGGCTTCGTATTCGCCATGAATGTCACTTACAAAATGTTCTGTTCCCTTGGGAAGATTGAGAATTGCGTTAAGGTTGATTATCTCTGTTGAAACGGCCTGAACCGTGGGATAATCCTTCGACAAAAGCTCAAGATAGTCAAGATTAATAATATTTTCTCTCATTTTTACCGTCCTTCCTATGCTGATGGTTTCATACAACTACACTGCAAAATATGAATTTAAACATCTTATCAAAACTAATCCATAATAATTTTATTACAAAGCCGGATAATTGTCAAGCCTGTGAGGGTAAATGTTGGAAATGAACGCACTGGGGTAACATCAAATTTCTTAATTAATACAAAATTACTGTTTTAAGAAACAAAATATACTGTACTGAGATTTTTTTATGTGATATAATGTATGCAGTAAATTTCACGCAGCAAGAACAGTGACGGAGGAATTGGATATGGATAAAGCGATACAAATTGCATATGATGAACACTTTGAATTAAAATGCAGACTTGCCGCAAAAGCAGGCTTTGAAGGAGTTGCGGTCAATTTTCATGATATGTCGGACCGCTCGGAAAAAGCATGGGTCGATGCTCCGGAAACAATCTCCGGTATTCTTTCAGAAAACAAGCTTAAACCTGTGCAAAGTCATCTTCCATACTACGATCTGCGAATTTCGGCAGAGGAGCTTGACGATGAAATGGAAGATGCAATACTCAGGTCAATTGAAGTAAGCGGCAAAATAGGCTGCCCTTGGTGTGTTTATCATCCAAGGTCTGCAGTAAACGACGGTTTTCGCTCGGATAAGGCTCTTGAAATCAACCGGAAGGTTATTGCAAAATACCTTGACTGCTGCGAAAAATTTGACACAGGGATTGCTCTTGAAAACCTGCCGATTTTCGGCTTTTTCCCAATGATGCCTTTTTACACTAGTGACTGGAGTGACCTTCTGGAGCTTACACTGAGCTTCAGCTCGGAGAGAGCCGGCATATGCTGGGATGTGGGCCACGCAAATATGATGCATATGAATCAGTCAGATGCCATTATGGAAATTGGCAACAAGCTCAAATGCACTCATATTCACAACAACTTTGCAACCCGTGATGACCATCTCACTCCCGACCAGGGTAATGCAGACTGGGAAAGCATTATGACTGCTTTTAAAAGATCGGGTTACAAGGGACCTCTCACCCTTGAAACTCATTGTCGCTACCATGACGAAAAGCTACTTGAAAGCTTTGCATATCACAATCTTTCATGCCTCATATACATGGAAGCAATATATGACAGGGCATAACAATTTTATAATTAATTATGCAGCAACTACTCCGGATTTGCTTATGGCATATCCGGAGTTTTTCGGTAATGTCATTTTAATAGCATGCACCTCATATACTGTTATCAGTAAGAGGTGAATATGTGTGAAAGATTATATTGCTGACAGAGTTTGCGACATAGCAGACCATATGCTTGAAAGCAAGTGTACGGTGAGAAGTGCCGCAACAAGATTTGGTGTGTCGAAATTAACGGTAGCCTTAGCAACCAACACTGAAGACGCCTCAAATGGTGAATTTTCGGTATCTTTTGCCTTGTCGTCCTTGAAAGGCGAGTAGCCTTCCTGCGTCCTCCGCACCAAAATCTCCTCAAAAATTTATCCATTTGAGGTCCGCA
>JAZNUS010000080.1:0-2589 GCA_045592485.1 Clostridia bacterium
TAAATTGGGGTTTTGCTGTGCTTTCCATTGAACAGAGCACACAGGTGTGCGAATGTGAAATGATGAAAGCGCACATGTCAAAACTTCCGACGAGGCAAGCACCCTCTTACGGTGCGAAGGCGAGTCGTTGAAGTTAACGGCGTCGGGGTGTTTAACACAAGGACATTGTAGGGGCGAATCACGAATCGCCCGTATGATATCTGCCATTTGTCGGCGATTCGTGAATCGCCCCTACAACACATTTGAACAATTTGCTTTCGGTCTCCCCGATAAACCCCCATTTAAAATTCCCAAAAGGAGTGTCCTATTTGAAATTCTATGATTTTAAAAAACTGCCGTCTATTCTTATACCGGCATTTTTCATACTTTTAATATGGAAATTATTCCAAAGCGGCGGTCTGATTTTAAAATCTCTGCTTTCCTTTGTAAAAATTCTTTCTCCGGTTATTTTTGCAGTCATAATAGCCGCTTTTATTTATCCTCTCTGCCTGAAAGCAGAAAAGCTTATCTCAAGAAGTTCTGTTTCTTTTTTCAGAAAAAGAGTCAGACCACTCTCTGTTCTTGTGGTCTATTCCGGAATTCTGGTACTGCTGTCTGCGTTTATATTTCTTGTTTTTCCGCCCCTCTTTTCAAGCATTTCTGACTTTGCCGAAAAAGTTCCTTCAATAGCTAAAAGTCTTGTTGAAAAAATTAATTCCTCTTCTTTTCTGTCTGTTAACACAGACAGGCTTTCCGAGCTTGGAAACAAGCTTCTTGACGAAACAATCTTTTCAAAGCTCAACACCTACACTTCGGGGATAGTCAGAATATCGGAAGGTTTTATTGATGGTATTCTTGCTGTTGTGGCATCGGTGTATATACTTCTTGACCGCAAAAACCTTAAGACCATAGCCACTGCAGTTATGATTTTCTTTTTGGGTAAGGAAAAAACAATAAAAGCAAAAAAATATATCCGCAGCTTTGCGGATATATCTTACAGATATTTATACAGTGTCTTATTAGATGCCGTAATTGTTTTTGCAATATCTCTTGCTGTTTTGCTGATACTCAGAATAAGATACAGTGTCATTCTTGCACTGATTCTGGGAATTTTCAACATTGTTCCCTACTTCGGTGCAGTTTGCGGATTTGCAATTGCCACAGGTATAACCTTAATAACCGCATCTCCCGCTCGTGCTCTTACTCTTGCAATAGCAATCCTTATTATGCAACAGGCGGATTCCGCCCTGATTCAGCCACGGATAATCAAAAATTCTCTTTCTTTAAAGCCCTTCTGGGTTCTTTCGGGAGTTCTTGTGGGAGGAGAGCTTTTCGGAATATACGGAATTGTGACTGCGGTGCCGGTTCTTGCATTTATTAAAAGTCTTTTCAGCAGAGCATGGGAGAACAACCGTGAAACTCAATCACAGTAAAAGCCCTGCAACATATGCCGCAACACAGGACACAGCCGCAACAGGAAGCAGTGAAACCCTCATATATGCCATAACAAATGCAACAGCAAAGCCTGCAAATGATGCTCCGAAGCTTCCGCCGGAGTAGAATATGTAGGGGATTGTCATAGCACCCAAAACCGAATAGGGAATATAGTACAGAAAATCACGCATAAATTTTGATTTTATATGTGAACGGAAAAGGGCAAAGGGAATCATCCGCACAAGATAGGTGGTGAGAGCCATTGGAATAAGCAGGATTAAAAATTCTTTATTCATCGCGCAATTCCTCCGTTTCTTCCTTCACAGGACAAAGCTTCGCTATTATTGCCGATGCACTGACTGCACAGATTATTATTGAAAATCCGCTTGATATGCGGCTTGCCAGCCACGGCACATAATATATTATGCAGCTCATTGCCGATGCAATGAGAATTGCAAACATTACAGGTCTTGATTCCCTCGCCGGAGGCACAATTATTGCCACAAACATACTGTAAATTGCCAAACCAAGAGCCACCCTCACAGCGTCCGGCAAAAGCTCACCCGAAAATGCTCCGAGAGCCGTGCCGAGAGTCCAGCCGATGAAAGGTAGAGTTATGAGACCGTACATATATGACGAAGTTACTTTCCCCTTTTCCGATGCCGCCACAACAAAAACCTCATCGGATATGCCAAAAGCAACAGGGAAACGGTGAGCAATCCGAAAGGATTTGTCCAGCTTCTGAGTTAAAGCTATACCCATAATAGAGTAGCGAAGATTTATGACAAGCTGTGCAATTATCATTTCGAGAACAGTGCCCATAGCCACCATAACCGACACTCCCGCCACCTGACCTGCAGAGGTGAGATTGGTGATTGACACAATTATTGCCTGAAGAGGTGTCAGACCTTTTTCAACTGCAGATATTCCAAAGCCAAAGCCAACAGAAAGATAGCCAAGGGCAATGGGAATGCCTTTTTTCAAACCGTAAGTATATTTCATTGTAGTATCTCCGTAATTTTTATGCATATACAGATTATTATACACTAAAAACCTACATATGTAAATATTTTGAGATTTTATTTGAGGTGTTTAAATTGGGGTTTGTCGCTCTGTTTTGCGCTAGTGTGTGAGCCTTCTCCCTGGTGGAGAAGGTGTCAAGCTTGCTTGACGGAT
>JAZNUS010000081.1:0-5359 GCA_045592485.1 Clostridia bacterium
CAGACACTGTCTGGCTTTTGCACTTTTCAATCAACTATCCTCACATTTCGATTCTTTAATTCCCTCGAATTCGATGGAATTTGAATTATGCGGTTGTAACTATAACTTGTTAAATGACCCGACGTGGTCCGCATCGTTGAGAGGCGTGTCGGGTTCTGTTATCACTATTATACACTGCTTTTTTATTTCAGTCAATTACAACTCTGATATCTTTTTGAATTCATCAAGATTTAATTCCTTTTTGAACTCTTCTTCTGTCGGCATATAGAGTTTATACTTTGAAGCATATATTTGATTATTCTCTTCTGCCAATGTATATTTTACTACTGCATCACTCTTATCTGCACAAAGCACAATACCAATCGGAGGATTATCTCCTTCGTTCATCAATTCTCTTGTATAGTAATTTACATACATCTGCATCTGCCCTAAGTCCTGATGAGACAAATCTCCAATTTTTAAATCTATCAACACGAAACATTTTAAGATGTAGTTATAGAATACAAGGTCAATGTAGAAGTGTCTGTCATCAAATGTTATATGCTTTTGTCTCGCTACAAACGAGAATCCTCTTCCTAACTCAAGCAAGAATTTTTGCAAATGGTCTATTACTGCCTGTTCAAGCTCTTTTTCATAAAAATGAGGATTCTGCTCTAAATCCAAAAACTCTAACACATACGGATCACGGATTATTTTTTCGTATTCCGGTCTTGGTTCAAGAGTCTGGATTTCTTCGCTTACAGATTTCTTGTCTTGACTCGAAAGCAATCTCTCATAGAAAAACGAGTTGATTTGTCTTTCAAGTTGTCGCACACTCCAACCAGATTTTACACATTCTTCTGCATAGAAGTTTCTTCTCGTTTCATCATCAATCTTTATTAAATGTAAATAATGTGACCATCCTAATTCGCTCAACAGTGTTGAGCGAATTGGAAATGCCATATAAAACTGGCGCATTCTTCTTAAATTCTGAACCGAGAAACCTTTTCCAAATTCATCTGTAAGTTTAGATGAAAGATATTGCAACAGGTTCTTTCCATATTCTGCTCTGTCATTTTCGCCACAAGCCTTGTATATCTGTTCACCTATTTCCCAATAAGCCTGAACCATTGAATTATTAACTGCCGCATATACTTTCCGTTGCGCATTAATTACACTATTTCTCGCAGCTTCGTATGCATTTTCTTGAACGAGATTTTGATTTACCATAATTCCATCCATATCTCTTACACCTTACTTTCCTATATCCACTCAAATCGAATTTACCAGTCGGTGTCTGGCATATGTATTTCGAATTTAAACTATACACATTTCATCATTAAATATTATAACATATAGTTTTTAAAATTACAATTTGTATTCTGCACAAAACAAAATTTTATTTTTACCATATACCGCTTGTAATACTGACGGTGACCCTTTAGACATCACAGCAAGGAAAAGGAGATGGAAATACGATACCTATAAAGTCGCTTAATGTTCAACCAGTAAGACAAAAAGACGCAAAAAAGTGGTCGAAATAGACTGCATCTATTTCGACCACGACTTTGGCTTTCGACTACATAATGGATGCAATCTATTGTTTAATGAAATCGTGCAAAGCACGATGAAATCCAAACAAGTTTGGATGAAATTAAATCCGTCCTTATATCCTTGCGAAGTAAGATTTCATCACGAAGTGATTTCATCTGCGAAGCAGATTTATTCCGTCGCAAGACGGATTTAGTTGAAAAAAGCACCGACAAAAGTCGATGCTTTTTTCTGGGTGCAGGGGCCGGATTTGAACCAACGACCTCCGGGTTATGAGCCCGACGAGCTACCAGACTGCTCTACCCTGCGATATTTAGTTTTGACGCAATTGTAATGCCGGAGACCGGAATCGAACCGGTACGGCTTTAAGGGCCGCAGGATTTTAAGTCCTGTGCGTCTGCCAGTTCCGCCACTCCGGCGTACCCATTGCGCTTAATTATATTACCACATAATAAAGGCTTTGTCAAGGGTTTTTTTAAAATAGGCATCTGCAAAATAACCAAAAAATTCCTGATATATCCCCAAAAGTTATCATAAATATTGAGAAACCGCCCTGTTACATTGTTATTATATTCAAAAACAAATAAGATATTCCATATTTTTAAATCAATTTATCCCTGTAAGAAGCCCCAAGAACCCTTCATATGCAACACCCTCGTTAATATCCATATCTATCTCATAGGAATATGTAGTGATTTTATGAACAAAATCCGTTGCAAATTCTGTGGCTTCAAAAAGGGTACAGCCTTTTGTCACAAGGCCGGCAATGAGAGACGCAAAAACATCGCCGGTGCCTGTGTAATACTTGGGCACAAGCTCAGAGGAAAACATTTCGCTGTGTGTTCCGTCATAGACAAAATTGCTGATGCTGGTCTTTCCTTTGCAACCGGTAAGCACAACACTTTTGGCGCCAAGGTCGCATATGCGTTTGCAAATGTCTGAAAGGGTTTCCCTTGTGGGTTCTTCACCCGAATACTCGCAGCCCGAAAGAGTGCAGGCTTCGGTAATGTTTGGGGTGACAATGTCTGCCATGGCGGCAAGACGCTTCATCTCATCACAAAGAGCGGGGGTGTAGGTGGTGTAAATTTCACCGTTATCACCCATAACAGGGTCCACAACTATCAATGTGTCATTGCCCTTGAAATCACGGACAAACTGTTCCACAATTTCAATCTGAGCTTCAGATCCTAGAAATCCGCTGTAAATACAGTCAAAATCCATTTCAAGCTCTTTCCAGCTCTTTGAAAACTCTGCCATCTGACTTGTGCAATCCTCGAAAAAGTAGGAGCTGTAGCCGGTGTGGTTTGAAAGAATTGCAGTGGGCATGACACAGCAGTTAATGCCCAGTGCAGATATTATCGGAATGGCAGTTGTAAGCGAACATCTGCTTGCTCCCGACAAATCGTTTATTGCCGCTATGCGTTTTTGCTTTGCCATTAGTATGCCCCTTTCGTCAGAATTAATAAGCAATCATTATTTTATCAATAACTTTTCCGTATGTCAACAAAGTTTCATCCTTTATGTGAAAATATTACATTATATAACCTTTAAATCACATTATATTTAAGCACAAATAAGCCGAAAAACAAATCAATTTAACACTAGATTTGTCTTGACTTTTTTACTATTATCCGATACAATTGACATATATTAAAGTCAGGGTTTCCTGACTACACAAGGAGGCAATTTAATGTACAGAATTTTTAAAATCACATCTGATCCGACCATTGATTTTGCTGCGGAAGAATTAAAAAAATATCTCCGCATGATGATAGTTCGTTCAGGCGAAATCCCTATCAGCTTTGACCCCGATGCCAAAACCGATTTCCGCATCGGTCTTATGTCTGATTTTGGTCTTGACACTTCCGATGCCGAAGACACAACTTTAGATGACATTATATACATAGATGCCAACGAAAACGGCGGAATTATTGCAGGTTCTAACCCCGGTGCAACTCTCATTGCAGTGTACAGATATCTTCGTTTCTGCGGATGCCGCTGGCTTTTCCCCGGAATCGACGGTGAATGGGTTCCCACAATTGAAGCTTTCCCGGCAGTTAATTACAGAAAGCTTGCCGACCACAGATACCGCGGTCAGTGTAATGAAGGCGCTGAGTATCAGTCCAACATGATTGAAACAATTGATTTCACACCCAAAATCGGCATGAACACTTATATGCTTGAGTTTGACAACCCCTATTGCTATTATGCATCCTACTATGACCATGTTAACAGTGCTTCGCGTCCCAAAGAACCCCTTTCCCGCGAAATGGCTATGCGTTGGAAAAGACAGTGCGAGGTTGAAATCAAAAAACGCGGTCTTCACTTCCACGACATGGGACACGGCTGGACAGCAGAGCCCTTCGGTCTTGATTCATCAGCCGGATGGATTATGAATGAGACAAACATTATTGACCCCGAAGTAAAAGAGCTTCTTGCAATGCTTGACGGCGAAAGAAAGGTTCGTAAAAATGCTCCTCTTCTTTCAAATGTTTGTATGTCAAATCCCAAAACCAGAAAAATTATGGCAGATTACATTGCAGACTATGCCGAAAAGCAGAATAATGTTGACTTTTTGCATATCTGGCTTGCAGATGAAAGCAACGGACACTGCGAGTGTGAAGAGTGTCAGAAAAAAATTACTTCCGACTGGTATGTAATGCTTCTCAACGACATAGACGCAGAGCTCACCAGAAGAAACCTTGACACACATCTTGTGTTCATTGCCTATCTTGATACATTCTTTGCTCCTTTGGAGGAAAAGCTCAACAACAACAAGCGTTTCACAATGCTTTATGCACCAATCACCCGTCTCTACACCGAAACCTATGCTGAAAAACCCGACAAGAGTCAGATGGTGCCTTATGAAAGAAACAACATCAGAAAACCACGCGGAATGGCAGAATGTCTTGCATATCTTCACGACTGGAAAGAAAAAATGTGGACAGGTGACTGCTTCTGCTACGAATATCACTTTATGGATTTCCAGTATTGGGATATTACCAATATGTTTATCTCCAAAATTCTCTACGATGATATTTGTGCTCTCAAGAGTCAGGGTTTAAACGGTATCATTGAAGACGGTTCACAGAGAAGCTATTTCCCCACAGGCTTCCAGTTCTATGTGTACGGCGAAACACTTTATGATTCTTCTGTATCATTTGAAGAGCTTAAGGAAGACTACTTCAGCCACGCATTCGGCGAAAACTGGAAAGAGGTTGTCAACTATCTTGAAACTCTCAAAGACCTTATGAGATATTCCTACTTCCACGGTCTTGAGTCTAAAGATACATCAAAGGGCAATTTCTACAATCCCGATATGCTTGAAAATGCTAAAAAAGCAAATCAGCTGGTTAAAGACTTCGTTCCCACCATCAAGGCAAATCTTGTTCAGAAACAGCGTGCTTCTCAGATAGCATGGCAGCTTCTTGACCTTCACACCTTTGTGGCAGACAAAATGACAACAATGACACAGTACCTTTGTGTTGGTGACAAGGAGAATGTTATTAAAACTCTCAAAGAGCTTACCTCAGAAATGTCAAAACGCGAAGTGTACTACGAACGCTATTATGACCACTATCTCTTCACACGCACAATCAAGAGATATTCAGGTGGGGAAAACATTGTCGATAATCTTGATGTGTAATATGACTTATATAAAAATGTTTTAATTTATTGCAGTTCAAAAAAAGGGGCTGTAAATTAATCCCCTAAAACAGACAGAGATCTCATTTATTGAGGTCTCTGTTGGGTTTTAGGGATAAAATAGTCTAAAACGTCAAATTTAGAGTACAAAAACAAAGCCCAATGTATTTGAACTGATTTTTAA
>JAZNUS010000082.1:0-6204 GCA_045592485.1 Clostridia bacterium
ATTTATATAATACCAATGTTTAAAACCGTAATCAACCACGGATTAAAAAAGGTTGATAGAAAGGAGAAAGGTATAATGAAAATGACTGTTAGATGAGTCAATTACATTATACCAGGTAATGAAAATGAAGAATTTTGCAAAAATTGTTTCAGCTTTTGCAGCAGTTACACTTCTCGCGGCGTCTTTTGCAGGCTGCGGAAGCAAAGAAGCTGCACAGGTTGAAAAAACAGACGGCTCAAGCTTTACCTACTGGTGTACACTTGACGGTAATGCTCAGGCTGGCGGCATTTCCAACAATGCCGATATGATGCTTTTCCAGGAAATGGAAAAACGCACAGGAATCAAAATCAACTTTATTCACCCCATCAAGGGTTCAACAGGTAATGAAGCATTTCTTACCGTACTTTCCGACAAAAACCGTCCCGATATGATTGAATATTGGTGGGAAAACTACAGCGGCGGTCCTCAGGCGGCTCTTGACGATGAAGTACTTGTTTGCCTTGATGATTACATTAAGGATTATGCTCCTAACTTCTATGACTACATGGAAGGTGAAAAGGGTAAAGCAAATAACTATCTCTGGAGACTTCAGGGTACATCTGATGAAGGTCATTACTATGGTTTCAATGTTCTCAATGTTGGCGACACAAGAGGCTTTGCAGGTCTCTATGTAAGAAGCGACAAGCTCAACGAATGGGGCATGGAAGTTCCCGAAACAATTGATGACTGGACAGCATTCTTTGCAAAGGCAAAGTCCGAAGGGATAGAAGCTCCCTTCATTTGTGAAAATAATGTACTCAGTTTCAAATCAGACAACACTCATAGCTTTAACACTGCATTTGGTGTTGGTAAAAGTTTATATCTCGAAGGTGACAAGGTTGTTTTTGCTCCCTTTGAAGATGGCTACAAGGAATATGTTGCTCAAGTTGCAGAATGGATTAAAGCAGGCTACATAGACACATCATTCCCAACAATGGACAGGGCAAAAATTGAAGGTAACATGGCTAACGGTCTTTCTGTTGCAACATGGGGTTATGTGGGTTCTGGTATCGGTAAAATCCTTCCTGCGGCTCAGGCTAAAAATCCCAATGCAGATTTTGTGGCTTGTCCCTATCCGGTAGCTGAAAAAGGTCAGGTTTCTGAATTTCAGATGATGTATCAGGAAGCATCAACCAATGCTATCGGTATTTCCACAACCTGCGGAAATATTGAAAAAGCTGTTGAGTGGTGTGACTACCGTTATGGCGAAGAAGGAAGCGTACTTCAGCTCTTTGGTCTTGAAGGTGTTCACCACACTGTGGAAGTTAATTCTGATGGTGAAAAACACTACCTCTACACAGACCTCATTCAGAAGCCTGAAAATTCCGGTGTAAACTCTGTTACAGAGGCTCTCTACAAATATATGCAGCCCTGTAACTATCCCGGTCTCAATCAGCATCCCGACTACCTCAACGGTTATTATCCCTATGAAACACAGAAAACTTCTATCAAAACCTGGAACATCAGCTCCGAACCTGCAAAATTGCACAAGCTTCCTCCTTTGTCATTTAATGATGAGGAGCTTCGTGAAATCACAGATATAACTGAAATTGCCGAATCTGAGCTCGAGGTTGCCATTACCGACATTATGCTTGGTAAAAAAGGCATCGATTCATACGATGCTGCAATTGAAACAGCAAAGAAAAACGGCTACGAAAGAATCATTGAAATTAATCAGAAGGGCTACGAAAAGTATCTCTCCAAGCTCAATTGATTTTAAATTAAAAAGTTTACATTTCTTAATTAATCCTGAAAAATCCTGAAACAAAAACAGCAGCCTCCGTGTGATGGTTGCTGTTTTTGTATGTAATTATTCTTGTTGACTAAAAATATTATTATATTTCAAAAAAATATTATTATATTTCAAAAATTACTTGCCAAAAATCAAAAAAACATATATAATTAAATATAAGCGTAATTGCCATAGGACACACCATAGGTACTTAACGCAATCAGCGGTTTTATAACATTTGATTTTATTTTTTGTGAGAACAGATTTTAGAATTATTATTTGTTTTAAAAGCGGCTCATTAATGAATTTAAAAGGAGTGTTCTTATGAAGATTGCAGTAGCAGGCACCGGCTATGTCGGCTTGTCAATAGCTGTTTTGCTTTCGCAAAAGCAAAGTGTCACGGCAGTTGATATTGTTCCTCAGAAGGTGGAGCTTATAAACAACAGGAAATCTACTATTGTAGATAAGGAAATTGAGGAATATCTTGCAAAAAAGGATTTGGATCTCAAAGCAACCACCAATTGGGAAGAAGCATATAAAAATGCAGATTATGTGGTTATTGCTGTTCCAACAAATTATGATCCCAACAAAAATTATTTTGATACTTCCGCTTTGGAAAGTGTAATTGAACAGGTTATACAGGTAAATCCCGATGCGATAATGATAATAAAATCAACCGTTCCTGTGGGTTACACAAAAATGATTCGTAAAACAATGAATTGTGACAACATTCTTTTCAGTCCCGAATTTTTAAGAGAAGGACATGCTTTGTATGACAATTTGCATCCAAGCAGAATAATTGTCGGTGTTCCAAAGGGGAATGCCCGTTTGGAAAAGGCGGCAAAAATCTTTGCTCAAATGCTTGATGAGGTTTCTCTTAACGAAGATACAAAAATTTTGTATCCCGATCTTACCGAGGCCGAGGCAATAAAGCTTTTTGCAAACACATATCTTGCTTTAAGAGTGGCATATTTCAATGAGCTTGACACCTATGCCGAAACAAAAGGTCTTGATACAAAATCAATCATCGAAGGCGTATGTCTTGATCAGAGAATAGGAGATCATTACAATAATCCTTCTTTTGGCTATGGCGGCTACTGTCTGCCAAAGGATACCAAGCAGTTAAAGGCTAACTATAATGATGTTCCTCAGAATCTTATCAGTGCAATTGTTGATTCAAACACAACAAGAAAGGACTTTATTGCAGACCAGATTATTTCAAAAAACCCCAACATCGTAGGAGTGTACAGGCTTACAATGAAAGCTAATTCAGACAATTTCCGTCAAAGCTCAATTCAGGGGGTTATGAAAAGAATAAAAGCCAAGGGTATAGAAGTTGTTGTATATGAGCCAACCATGCGTGACGAAAAGTTTTTTAACAGCAGGGTAATACGGGACATCAATGAGTTTAAAGAAATTTCCGATGTCATACTTGCAAACAGGTATAATGAAGAAATATCTGATGTGTTAGATAAGGTATATACAAGAGATTTGTATTTGCGTGATTGATATTATAAACGCAGACCTTCAAACGAGGTTTGCGTTTTTTTGTGACAGGTTAAAAAAATGAAATGCCTGTGTTGACTTTTTTCAGTTGTTTTTGTATAATATATTTTGTATTAATGTGAGTGATAAAATGGTTAATTATGATAATTTTCTCTAAAATAACCTATGAACTTTATTTCTGATAATCGGAGACTTAAAATGGTTGAAAAAAACAAAATTTACGAATGTGAAGTAACCGACCTTACCGTAAACGGTGACGGAGTTGCAAAAATCGAAGGTTATCCTGTTTTTGTCAGGGACAGTGTTCCCGGCGACTTCATATCTGTTAAAATTACAAAAACAAACAAAAGCTACGGCTTTGGTAGACTTGAAAAAATAATAAATCCATCTTCCCGCAGACGGACTGTGAAATGTCCGTCTTTTTCCCTGTGCGGAGGATGCAGTTTGTTGCACACAGGCTACGATGCACAGCTTCAATTCAAAGAAAAGTTTGTTTTGTCAAATCTCACCCGCATTGGAGGCTGCGACGAATCGGAATTTGAATTTGAACCCATAATTGGTGCAGATAATGAATTTTACTATCGGAACAAAGCACAGTTTCCTGTTGGCTTAAAAGGTAAAAAGGCGGTTTGCGGATTTTTTGCACCCAAAAGTCACGAGATTGTTCCATGCACAGATTGCCATATTCAGAACAAAATTATAAACAGTGCAGTTAACTGTGTTGCAAATCACATAAACAAACACCGCATAAGTGTTTATAACGAAAAAAATCACAATGGTCTCATTCGTCACATCTATGTCCGCTATGGCGAAGAAAACGGTGAGCTTATGGTCTGCATAGTCACCAACGGAAGCGGCAAAATCCCGGCACTTGACGAACTTGTTGAAAATCTTAAACCCCTTGGATTGAAAAGCCTTGTTCAGAATATCAACCCCAAAAAGACCAATGTGATTCTCGGTGACAAAAATGTTGTTTTATATGGTGAAGACAACATCAGAATCAAGGTGGACGACCTTACCTTCAAAGTCAATCCCCACAGCTTTTTTCAGGTAAACACAGAGCAGATGAAAAAGCTTTATTCAAAAGCTCTTGAATATGCAGAGGTAACAGACAATGACACCGTGTTTGACCTGTATTGCGGAGTGGGGAGCATATCTCTTTACCTGGCGAAGAAGGCAAAGAAGGTTATCGGTGTTGAAATTGTACCTCAGGCAATTGAAAATGCAAAAGAGAATGCAGAACTCAGTAGCATCTCAAATGCAGAGTTTTATTGCGGTGATTGCACAGAGGTTGTGGAGAGCCTTCTTGAAAAAGGCGAAAGGGCAGATGTCGTTGTGGTCGACCCTCCGCGAAAAGGGTGCGATGAAAAGCTTTTTGAACTGATTGAAAAAATTTCACCCCGAAGGCTTGTGTATGTTTCCTGCAACAGTGCAACTCTTGCCCGTGATGTGGCAATTCTCAGAGACAGAGGATATGCTTTGAAAAAATGCACTCCGGCAGATTTGTTTCCGCAGACGATGCATGTGGAAAGTGTAGCTTTGCTTACGCTTTCCAACTAAGCTTGCCTCCGGCAAGTGGATTTGTAGAGTCAATTCACGAATTTCCCGAACTATGAAGTTGTTTTGTGAGTGAAGTTGTACCTTGCGGTGCAGTGACAAACTCGACCTTACTTTTTTATCAGCAAAAAATTAACAAAAGGAGATATACCATGAAAAAAATCATTTTAAAATCCATATTACTAATTCTCTCGTTTTCTCTCGTATTGACTTGTTCTGCTCTGGCATCGGACACTTCCTTTGAAGATTGCAAACCGGCAGACTGGTATTATGAAAGTGTGTGTTATGCAAAAGAAAAAGGCTGGGTAAACGGATTTGAAGATGGCACATTCAAGCCCGACGACACCTTGACAAAAGCGCAGGCAATATCAATTGTTGCAAGAGCGGCAGGACTTGATATTCCGCATACAGACGGCGCGTGGTTTGAAGGTGCATTCAAAGCTGCTAAGGAAAAACAAATGGTATATACCGACCTTTATATGAATGAACCAATTCAGAGAGAACAGGTTTTCTATATGATATACAACGGATTTGATTTCGAGTCCATTGACTCGGTTGTACGAAATACCGAAACACCCTTTGAGGATCTTGTTCTTACAAATGGTGCACTGGTTAATATATACAGCAGCGTAATCCCCACACTTTATGGATTCGGACTTATGAACGGATACGAAGAAGATGGAAAATTCTATGTTAAACCAAATGGATTCCTCACCCGTGCTGAAATGTGTACCATATTAAAGAGTGTGTATGAATTTGATGTTGAAGAGTGGAGACGGGAGCGGGATATATTCTCCGATGAAGTGGCAAAAAAGCATCTCCTTGAAATGATAGAAAAAGGGGAGGACAAATGCACAATGTACGCTTTTGGCAAAACTGCCAATGAAGTTTCCGCAAGAATTAAAGAAGTAGGCAGAATGTGCTTTGACCTCTATGAAGACAAATATCCCGAATATTTCAAAAACTATACCTGGTCTTGCGGAGCATACACCATGTCCAGCGACGATCCGTATTGTATGGTAGCTATAGTTGAAATGAGAAAATAAAGGCTGGAATGTATCCGTGGTCAGGATAACCGAAAGTGAGTAACCCAAAGTACGCCGTTTCAGGCGGGTTCGGGTTATTCTCTTTCGGATAGCCTGACAGGAGCTATCCGAACCTGATTTTAAACGGAGGATTTCCGCTTGAACTTCGTTAAAATGCTCGCAAATCCGACAAGGATTCACTGCGCTTTTGCCTTGTTCAATCAAAAATCTTCACGCTTAAAATTCCCTGACCTTAAAGACAAGGATTTTTGAGTAGGTTTTGGTGCGGAGGACGACGGAAGGCTGCCGCCTTTCGAGGACGACAAACCAAAAAATGCCGAAAAT
>JAZNUS010000083.1:0-2426 GCA_045592485.1 Clostridia bacterium
GTTTTAAAATATAAATTTCGCCTCACCCATCGTTAAAATACTCGGAAATATTAACATATTCCCTGCGTTTTTGCCTTGATTGAGACAAAATTTATTATTTTAAAACTCCTGCGGACCTCAAATGGATGAATTTTTGTGTAGATTTTGGTGCGGAGGACGCAGGAAGGCTACTCGCCTTTCAAGGACGACAAGGCAAAAGATACCGAAAATTCACCATTTGAGGCGTCTTCAGTGTTGGTTGCTAAGGCTAATATATCAGCATTAATGGGGGCATTGGAAAATGCTCCCATTAATTACAGTTTTTCTGATTAAAAATTGTGTTGGCAGGCTACTTGGAGGTTTTTATGGAAATTAAAGATATGATCAAGGAATTTATGTCGGTGTTTGGCGGAAACGATGAGGGGATAAGGGTTTTTGCTTCTCCCGGAAGAGTCAATCTCATTGGTGAGCACACCGACTACAACGGCGGCTATGTTTTCCCGGCGGCACTCAAAATGCGCAGTGCAATTGTAATGAGGAAAAGAGATGACAATCTTCTGAGACTCAAAGCAACCGACCTTGACGGAATTGTTGAAGCCGACATTTCAAAGCTCGATTCCTACAAGGGCATTAAATGGGGCGACTACCAGATTGGTGTGGCATATATTCTTCAGAATTCCGGCTACGACATTGTGGGAGCGGACATTTTGTGTGACGACACAGTTCCCCACGGGGGCGGGCTTTCGTCTTCGGCGGCAATTGAGGTTTCAACGGCTTTGATGTTTGCAACTCTTTCAAACGAAAAAAACGGCAAAAACGAGCCTGTTGACATGATAGAGATTGCAAAGCTTTCCCAAAAGGCAGAGCACGAATATGCAGGAGTAAACTGCGGCATAATGGATCAGTTTGCATCGGCAATGGGCAAGGAAAACCACGCCATTTTCCTCGATTGCAAAACCCTTGACTATAAGCTGGTGCCATTGGACCTGAAGAACTGTAAAATCGTTATTTCCAATACCAACAAAAAGCATTCTCTCGGAGCTTCAAAATACAATGAAAGACGAAGCCAGTGTGAAAAAGGTCTCGAAATTCTGAAAAAGGCATTGCCCGGAAAGAGCTGTCTCGGAGAAATCACCATGGCAGAGCTTGAACAATTCGAAAGCCTTATCGAAGATGATGTGATTCGCAGAAGGGTTCGCCATGTCATAAGTGAAGATAACAGAGTTCTCCGGGCTGTTGAGGCTCTCGGCAACGGTGACCTTAAAACCTTTGGCTCGCTTATGAATGCATCGCACGATTCTCTTCGTGACAACTATGAGGTTACAGGTTTCGAGCTTGACACAATGGTTGAGGAAGCACGCAAAATTGACGGTGTTCTCGGTTCAAGAATGACAGGTGCAGGCTTTGGCGGTTGCACTGTGAGCATTGTTGAAGAAAGAAGTGTCGATGAATTTATAAAGACTGTCGGCGAAAATTATGAGGCAAAAACAGGAATCAAACCAAGCTTCTATGTTACGGAAACCGGCGACGGCGGAAAAGAAATAAAAATCTGATATACAGGTGATAAAATGGATATAGTTGTAGCAACAAACAATAAAGGAAAGCTTTTTGAAATAAGAAAAATTCTTGAGGGATACAATGTTCTTTCCCAAAATGATGTGGGTGCCGATGTTGATGTTGAGGAAACCGGCACAACCTACGAGGAAAACGCTCTTCTCAAGGCAGAAGGGGTGAGACCCTTTACCGACAAAATTATCATTGCAGATGATTCGGGTCTTGAGGTAGATGTGCTGGGCGGAGAACCGGGACTCTACAGTGCCCGCTATGCCGGCGAGGGAACAACTCCCGATGACGGAATGGAAAAGCTTCTCAATAACCTTGCAATGTACAGTCCTGAGGAAAAAACTGCAAGATTCATATGCTGCATCACGGCACTTATGCCCGACGGTACATCTCACAGCTTCCGTGGTGAGTGTGAAGGCTTAATTATCGACGAAAAGCGAGGAAGCAACGGCTTTGGCTTTGACCCCGTTTTCTGGGTAGAGGAGTATGGAAAAACCTTTGCAGAGCTTCCCGATTCGGAAAAGAACAAAATCAGCCACCGTTTTAAGGCTCTTTGTAAGCTTAAAACTTTCCTTGACGAAATTAAATAAACTCATTTTAGTCCGGGCTCATTTAGAGTCCGGATTTTTTTGAGGATTGTCAGAGATATGGAATTAGGCTGGCACGCTGTAGGGAACGAAGTGTGTGTAGTTCCGCTTTTTCGGCATGAGTAAGCAGCTGCCTTACAATTTGTCATTTCAAACAGGTAACTAAAATTGGGTTTATCGGTGAGATGGGATTGGGCTGGTGCGAAAGGCTTCCCCTTGGTGGGGAAGCTGTCACCGTAAGGTGACTGATGAGGGGAAACAAAAGAAAGTAAATTCAAATATAAATTTGAAAATCGT
>JAZNUS010000084.1:0-22464 GCA_045592485.1 Clostridia bacterium
ACGCTCCACTAACCAATCAAATTCGCACAAGTGCTCTTTTCTTGGAGTGTCACTATCCCCTCATCCGTCAAGCAAGCTTGACACCTTCTCCACCAGGGAGAAGGCTCACACACTAGCGCAAAACAGAGCGACAAATTCCAATTTTCCAAATTCAGTTGACAAAAATCTCCGACTGTTTTATAATCATAATATCAAAACCTGGGAGAATGCATATGGAAGAAATAAGACTACAAAAATACATTGCAGAAGCCGGAATTTCCTCACGAAGAAATGCCGAGCAGATGATTACAGACGGCAGAGTGAAGGTTAACGGAAAAACCGTGACTGAGCTCGGCACAAAGGTGACCGATGCCGACGAGGTGAGCGTTGACGGTGAAACAATTCGAAAATCCGGCAAAAAGCTCTACATTATGCTCAACAAGCCTGTGGGCTATGTTACAACTGTGAGCGACGACCGCGACAGACCAACTGTTATGGAGCTCCTTTCCGATATAAACGAAAGAGTTTACCCTGTGGGCCGCCTTGACTTTAACACCGAAGGGCTGCTTCTTTTGTCAAACGACGGTGACTTCACCTACAAAATCACCCACCCCAAGCACAACCTCGACAAAACCTATCATGTGTGGGTTACAGGCAAGGCAAAGCCCAATGCAATAAAGCTTCTTGAAAACGGAGTTGTCATTGACGGCAAAAAAACCGCCCCTGCCAAGGTTGACATTATGGAAACCTCCAAATCAAGCGCGGTGCTTTCAATCACAATTCACGAAGGCAGAAACCGTCAGGTGCGAAAAATGTGTAAGGAAGTGGGATTCAGGGTTATTGCCCTTCGCAGGGTAAGCGAGGGGTGTCTGATTCTCGGAAATTTGCCGTTGGGGAAATGGCGACATTTGAATCCCAATGAGGTAAGTGCCATTTTAAATATGGCAACAAATTCAGAAAAGAGTGAAAAATAAGATGATAGAAATAAAAATAACAAACGACCCGAAGGTTTTTTCGGACTTTGGCATTCAAACCGCCGACGGCACAACCGTTATGGCGGCAACTGAAAAAAACGAGGTTTTCGGAGTGGGTGTTACAAATGTGAAAAACGGCTATGCCGTTCTGGACAAGATATTGATGAATGAGGACTATTCGTTTTTTGAAATGGAATTCGGAATGGGGAAATCCCTTCTCAACATGATTGACCTTTCGGGAATACGCTATGTTTTTTCGGACATAGAAAACGAGAGACTCATGACGGCTCTCCGCTTTAAAAAGGATGCGGATTTGCCGGGCGATGTGTCTCCCGATAAGAATTACAGATATTTTCTTTGTCTGGACGGATATTTCACCCTCCACAAATGTGACAACGAGTAAATTTATAAATTTTCACGATTTATAAGGTTCATAACCGAATCGACATAAATGTCACAATTGTCTCTAATGACATCAATAAAATTCAATTCGGTTTCTTCTCTGACGGCTACAACCTTGTAGCCGCCTTTTTTTGCCGTAACAACAGCGTGGTGAGCATCTTCAAAGACAACGGCATCTCTTTTTTCAATGCCAAGTCTTCTTGCCGCTTCATCATAGATGTCGGGTGTATTTTTTGTTACACCAAGCTCAGGACAGGTTATTACAAACTCTATCATTGAGTCAATGCCGAATCTCCTTGCGGCAAGCTCGATTTCTTCTTTGGGGCTTGCGGTTGCAATGCACATTTTTATGCCTTTTTCTTTTGCCGCACACATAAATTCATAGATGCCTTGTTTCAATTGGCAGTCTTCGCCATAAAGCTTTTGCATCATTTTCACAGAAAGTTCATAGATTTCTTCAGCACTCTGAGTTATGGCGTATTTTTCCTTAACAAATTCACATGCCGCCTGAACGGTTTTGGAGCGAATTTCTTCACGGAGACCGGCGTCAGGCTCTCCGCCCATAAATCTTACAAGCTCTGCACCGAAGTTCACATAAAACCCCATTGTGTCAAAAAGAGTGCCGTCAGCATCGAAGATGAAGCCCTTTGCCTGCATAAGTCTTTCAGCAAGGGAATATTTGCATCCGCAGAAATACTGACGGTACATATCATATTCCTTTGAAATTTCGCAGGAGCGTTTGTAGCCGTTTTTCTTTTTGAAGTCGGACACAAGGTAGCGAACACCGTACTTTTCCTGAAGCTCTTCGCCGATTTTGTTGAGTCTTGAGGCATCTTTGAGAGGGCTTACGGAAAGAGTTGTGGCAAAATAGTCAAAGCCATTTTCGGACGCATATTTTGCGGCTTCTTCAAGCCTCAGACGGTAGCATAGGGTGCATCTTTTCCCAAGCTCTTTTTCATTTTCGAAGCCTCTTGAGGCAGAATCAAAATCTTCACTCCGCCAGTCACACCCAACAAATTTTATCTTTTTTTCGGGCATAAATTTTTTGCAAAAAAGCCTTTGCTCTTCAATTCTTTTGTCATATTCCCTGCCCGGGAAAATGTTGGGATTATAATAAAGAACCGTTATCTCAAAGTGCTCTGCAAGCATTTCAATAACAGAGCTTGAGCATGGGGCGCAACAGCTGTGAAGCAAAAGTGCAGGCTTGCCCTCTTCAGAATTAAAATCCAACACAAAGGGTTGTTTATTGTTCATAAAAATCCTCATTTCAAAATCTTGCGGAAAGATGAAATATATTTTGTCATAACAGAAATTGTCACAAGCTGAATTGCCATGTTGACAACTCCCGAAACTGCACGCATAACAAGAAGTGCATTAAAATCCATGTTCATAATGGGTACAAGAAGATGAGTTGTGAGCCACAGGTTAAGAATTGTTATCTGCATAATAACACACACTATCACTCTGAACACCGACTTGAATCCGTTCCAGGAAGAAAGGTTAAAGAAAAACAAGCCGTAGGTAAATCCGTAAAGAAATTCGACCATTGTAATCTGAGGGATGAACGCTCCGCCAACGGGATTTACCACAAAAGCCACAATGTCGGCAATTGCACCCACTGCGCCTCCCCAGAAGGGACCGAAAATTGCGGCGGTGATGAACACAGAAATAAACTTAAATGAAATTTTGATTGCCGAGCCGAATCGCAGACTGTAGATGCCAAGAAGCACGGTAATCGCAATCAGAAGTGCCAATGCACACAAATCCTTAACGGTTCTTATTCTTCCGCCTCTGTTCACACCGAGTATGGAGCACAGAATACCCATGAGAAGAACTCCGAGAAAAATTCTGAGGAAAAACGACAAGTCAAGGGTCAGATTGAGAAATGCCGACTTCAAAACGACCACAAGTGAAAAATCGGAGCGAAAAAACGATGCATAAATTTCTGCCCCAAAGACAAGCAGGAGAAGGAAAAACACAAATATTCCCGTTCCCTTTTTCATGGAAAAGATGCCGGTCTTTTTGCCAAGGAACATGGCAAAAAAAGCAATTGCCAGAATTTTAATCATCAGTATGAACATTTCGACCATAAAAAAATCCCCTTTCGCAAATGGCAGAGGGGCTGTTACCGAAAAATATTAATGTAACAGCGGATGAAAAATTGTACCGCGGATTTTGCAGGTGGGGTATAATAGGTTGAAAATTGGGGTTTGCCGGGCTGAGAACAGATTACAAAATGTCATGTTGAGCGAAGTGTAACGGAGTCGAAACATCTGCTTTCAGATTCTTCGACTCACTCCGTTCGCTCAGAATGACAAGATATGTGGTTCTGTTCAAATTGGGGTTTGTCGAGCTGATTGACACCAGAGAGAAAGCCTTCTCCCTGGTGGAGAAGGTGTCAAGCTTGCTTGACGGATGAGGGGATAGTGACACTCCAAGAAAAGAGCACTTGTGCGAATTTGATTGGTCAGTGGAGCGTCAGAAATCAGAAAATTCAATAGTTTGAGAGATTTTCATACTTGTGTTTGAAATTACTTTTTTTCTATTCCCCTCATCAGTCACCTAACGGTGACAGCTTCCCCACCAGGGGGAAGCCTCACGCTTCAGCCTCATTTGTGCTTAGCCCGATAAATTCCAATTTATTCAATTTATACCTCACAAGAGCAAATCCTTCGTTCAGAGACTCTACTCCCATTCTCTGACACTTAACGCACAATTTCTGCTCTGCATACATAGTCAACAATGAAGCATTATATCTGCTTATTTATCAGCTATCTGTATTATGTTTAATTTGTCAACACCAGAATTGGTATCAACAGCTTTTATCACATTAATTATACACCTGAAATCTACAATTGCCAATATGAATAGTGCATAAAATTATTTTATTCTGTAAACATTTTTTGCATTGGCAAAGGTGATGCGTGCAATTTCTTCAAAAGACCTTTTACGGATTTCAGCAAGCTTTTTTGCAACCTCAGCCACATATACCGGAGTGTTTGCTTTGCCTCTGTAGGGAACGGGGGCAAGGTAAGGGCTGTCGGTTTCAATGAGGATGCGGTCGTCGGGAACAAAGGCGGCAACCTCGAGGGCAGTCGTTGCATTTTTAAAGGTAAGAGGTCCGGCAAAGGAAATGTAATAACCCATGTCCAGAAGAATTTTTGCCGATTCCTTGCTTCCCGAATAGCAATGGATTATGCCTGAGGCATCTTTGTGAGCCTTCAGAATGTCGATGGTGTCTTTCATGGCATCACGGGTGTGGATTACAACAGGAATGCCAATTTCCTCGGCAAGAGCAAGCTGTCGGTCAAACCATTTGCGCTGATTTTCGCGCTTTGAGTTGTCGTAGTAGTAGTCAAGACCTATTTCACCAAGGGCAACAACCTTGTCACGACTGCAAAGCTCCTTTATTTTCGCCATATCCTCTTCACAAAGGCTGTCGGTGTCGTGAGGGTGAACTCCCGATGCAGCATATATGAAATCATACTTTTCCGAAAGCTCTGCGGCACGGTGGGAGCTTTCAACATCATAGCCTATTTCGCAACAGGCTCCTATTCCGTTTTCGGAAAAGCTTTCTATAAGCTCTTCTCTTATTCCGTCAAAGCGGTCGTCATTGAGATGGGCATGTGTATCAAATAGCATTTTTGTTCTCCTTTGAATTGGGATTTGTCGGGGTGATTGAAGATGAAATTGACACTAGAGCGTAAGGCGCCCCTGTGCAAGGGGAGCTGTCACCGCAAGGTGACTGAGGGGATGTTATTTTCGCGTATTCTTGTTTTGACTGTATTGTCTATATGTTCACAAATCTGTCGAAATCTTGTATTAATATCTGTATTTGTAATCCTTAAAACAATTAATCCATATTGTTGTTCTAAATACCGTGTTCTTTTTTTGTCGTTTTCTACATTCTCATCTTCATAGTGCTGGGACCCATCAAGTTCAATAATTAACTTTGCTTTATCACAATAAAAATCTGCAATATATTTTCCCAACACCTTTTGCCTTACAAATTTATATTTATATTCTTTTAAAAAATCAAACCATAGATGTCTTTCTTCTTTAGTCATGTTTTTTCTAAGATGCCTTGCAAAATAAATAAGATTTTTGTTATATTTCCGTTCCATATTGTTTTCTCTCACTTAACATCCCCTCAGTCTTGCCTACGGCAATCCAGCTCCCCTTGCACAGGGGCGCCTTTCGCTCCGGCGTATAATTCATTTTCAAACACATATGCAGGCTCCTATTTACTTCGCAATCATCCACATTATAAACATAACCAACAAAGAAATCAAATATCTATCCTATTTCTTTTCTCACCAGAAACAAAGCTTTTTATGTTGAGAATAACCTCATCAAGGCATCTTTTTCGTGATTCATATGCACCCCATGCCATGTGAGGAGTGAGGCAAACATTGTCAAGATGCATAATTTCAGCAAAGGGGTGATCCTCGCCAAAGGGTTCAACAGAATAAACATCTGTGCCAAAGGCTCCGATTTTTCCCGACTTCACAGCATCAGCAACTGCCTTTTCGTCAGTTACCGCACCTCTCGCCTCATTGACAAGAATCACACCATCTTTCATGAGTGCAATTTTTTCGGAATTAATAAGACCTCGTGTTTCGTCGTTGAGGGGTGAATGAATTGTTATGATGTCGGACTCACGGCAAAGGGTGCTGATGTCCACTGTTTCAAAGCGGGCGTGAGGTGTGCGTTTGTTCACAATAACACGGCAACCCAGAGCCTCTGCCACCTGACCGACCTTGGTTCCAATGTTGCCACAGCCAACAATTCCCCAGGTTTGCCCCGAAAGCTCACGGTACACAGGCTTCAAACGATTTGCCACTCCGCTTTTTGTGTATTCGCCGCTTCTGACATAGGCATTGAACTCACTGATGTGGCTTGCAAGAGAAAGAACCGTTGCCACGGTTATCTGAGCGACGGAATCAGTTGAATAGCCAACAACATTGCACACTGCAATGTTGTTTTTGCGACAAAAATCAAGGTCCACATTGTCGAAGCCTGTTGCAGTGATGCAAATAAGCTTTACAGTGCCGGGATTGGGAAGTGTTTTTTCATTTATTTTCACCTTGTTGAGAATGAGGACATCGGAGTCCTTTGTGTTTTTCAAAACCTCTTCCTCTGATGTTCCGGGGAAAATTTCAAGTTCGCAAAGCTCCCCGACCGGGGAAAGGTCTATGTCATCGCCAAGTGTTGATGCATCTAAAAATGTTATTTTCATATTTATATCCTTTCAGTAATTTATAATCGATAATTATTCTACAAGGCAATTATACCATATGTAAACAAATATATGCAAGATATATCGGATTAAAATTTATACAACTTCAAAAAAGCATACTATATATGAGTAAAAATCCAACATTGAAAAGGCGGCTGCATAAAGCTGCAACCGCCACCAAAAATTCCATTATTCAGTTTTCACCCGAGCTATTGACAAAGAGCCTTAATTTCCACCCCCAAATACTGACAAGGAGCCTCAATTTTGACCCCAACTATTGACAAAGAGCCCCAAAAAAACAACCGCGGCAAAATGCCACGGCTGTTTTTTTAATTAAGTGTAAGAACTTAAGAATTATTCAGCGTCAGAACCAGCTGAGGATTCAACTGAAGATTCAACTGAGGATTCAACAGAAGATTCAACAACTTCATCATCACCAGCGTCTTCTTCAATTTCAACTGCAACTCTAGCAGAAACAGCAACGATATCTGTTACATTGCTTCTAACTTTTTTTGCAAAGAAGAAGTTAGCTTCGCCATCTTCAGCTTTACCAACATCGCCCTTCTTGAAGCTACCAACATTGATAAGAGTTTTTGAACCTCTCTGTTCGAAGGTGTACTGGTTAGCAGAAGCTTTAACAGTAAATCTTTCGCCTTCGAGAGTTTCAACACTGGTACCTGCATTTACAGATTTAAGAACATCAATGTGACCATATACAAATGTTGTGTCTGCATTTTCATCAGCTACAACTTTTGCAACAAATGCATCGTTGGGAACATATTTGTTAGCTTTGAGGTCAGCAACGATTGCGAATGCAGAAGCATTGCCTTCTTCGTCAGCTGTGAACATGAATACATCACCAACAGTAATGTCACCATATGCTGTGTCAACGAGATTTGTTATATCAGTGTCGTTAGCAACGATGATTTCTTTAACTTCATCTTCTTCAGATACATAATATCTGATCTTGAGAGCTTCATCAGCGCCTTCGTTGATGGAGATTTCTGTTACTTCAGAAACAACAGCGAGGTCCTGAGTATAGTCGATGGGGCTGCCGCCTTTTGTGATAACAATGCAACCAGCTTCTTCATCATCATTGTTTACATATATACCTTCATACTTAGCTTCGTTTACGAGGTAGCTGATGCCGCCAGCATAAACAGAATCAAGTGAAGTTACATCAACATTAAAGATTACAACATCTGCAGGAACGATAGCATCGCCGAGAACTTCACCATCAACATCATATTCAGCATTTGCTTTGAGAGATTTAACGGTGTTTACATGTTTGTCAGCATCTTTGTCATACACATTGTTAAGGAATGTGATTTCTCTGATGTTGTTTTTGCTGTCAACTTTGAATGTGATAAGTCTTGCAGCAATGTCAGCTTTGATATCATCTTTAGATGTTTTTGTTTCAAGTTTTTCAAGAGCTGTCTGAGTATCTGTGTCAAGGAGAGTGTCTCTGAGGCTATAGATAACAATTTCGTTGTTCTTTGTGAGAAGTTTAACCTGGTAACCATCACCAAAGTCGTCACCGCTTGTGCCTGCATCAAGAACGATAGCATAGTTACCTGCTACAGAAGCATCTTTTTCGAAGTCGAAGATTTTGCCGTTTCTTGTGAGGTAGAACACGCCTTCGTCACCGAGGCTGATTGATTTATCTGCAACAGAGATGTATTTTGTACCATCGATATAAACAGCACCGTTCTTAACTTCGCCAACAGCACCTGTTACAGCGCTTTCGCCGAGAACGATAAATTCATACCAACCATCATCTTCATCATAGAGATAAGCGATAACATCGTTTTCTTTGATTTCAGAGAATTCAATAGCTTCGCCTGCAGCATTTACAATTGAAATATCGAGATCATCATCTGTGAAATCGAGATCAAAGCTTTCGCCAAATGCAGTTTCAAAAGCTGTGTCGTCTTCTTCAATCATTTTAACTCTGTCTGTCACATATTCTTTGATAACAACAGCGTTGTATTTGCCGTCGCCATCGTTGTCGATAAGAACGATGTCCATATCAACATTTTCTTTTACAGTGTACTCTGTTTCGCCTTCTTTAATTTCGCAAAGTTCAGCGCGTACAGCAGCAACTCCTGTTTTGTTGGATTTTGCATAGTTGTAGTATACATCTACAGCTACTTTGTCATCTTTGTCTACATCAAATTTATATTTGCTTACTTTTGTAGCAGATTCAGATGCATAGTATTCGATAGCTTCGTCTGTTACAGCGTCAACATCTTCGATTGCAACTGTAACGATTTCGCATTCTTCGCCGGGCATAGCAGCGATGATTTCGTATTTGTTCTTGGAAACTTCCTGAGCATATACGATAGCTTTTACCTGGAAGTAATCATCGAGAGCGATACCTTCAGCAAGAGCGATTTCGAATGTTCTGTCTGATTCAGACTTAAGTTCGTCATCTTTATTGTAGATTTTGCCTTCCCAGTATTCATCGTCGTTAGCTTCGTCAACTCTGAATTCAACTTTGCCTTTTTCAGCATCGCCGTATTTGGAAGTTGAAACAACGATACCTTCGAGCTTAGCAACGCCAAGACCTGTAAGAAGTGTCTGGTAGTCTTTATCTTTTGTACCGTCAAGGATTGTGTACTCAACATTTGTACCAAAACCGGTCTGAGCCATCATGGGGATGTCGAGTGCATTGTAGGTGAGCTGAGCAACTACGCCTCTGGTAGCAGCAGCAGCCTGGTTAGCAACAGCTACATCTTTGGTCATGCCGTATGTGTTAGCAACAACCATGTAACCTGTGGGGTAACCACCCTTCTGAGCAGCCATGGGTTCGAAACCAAGAGCTACAACGAGCATTTTAACAGCCTGTTCGTAGGTTACATTTGCAGAAGGAGCAAATGTGCCATCGCCCATACCGTTAACGATGCCAGCGCCAGCACATGTGTTGATGTAACCAGCAGCCCAGTGATCAGCAGGAACATCTGTGAACATTGTTGCGCCTGCAGCAGCTTCATAGCCTAAAGCACGGCAAACAACAGCACAGAATTCTGCTCTTGTGATGTCGCCATCGGGTTTGAAAGAACCGTCTTCATATCCATTGAGGATACCGAGAGAAGACAGTGTGGATACTGATGTGAATTCTGCATCTTCAACAGCTACATCTGTGAAAGAAGCGAAAGCAACAGTACCGAGCACCATTGTTAATGCAACAACGAGTGCAAGAACTTTTTTGAGATTTTTCATAATTCTCAAATCCTCCCTTAATAATATTTTTTTGAATGAGATGAAATGGTTTTCCGTGATTAAGCCGCATCTCATTCAAATACAACTTAACACTACGGTTAGATTGAACTCTAACCTTGCACTGATTATAGCATTGTAGTTCACTACAGTCAATGCGAGAATTGGCGTTGTAACAAAAATGTAAAAATAGAGTAAACTATGTCACAAATCCGTTACACAGCCAAAACATTAGGTCAGAATTTAAGAGCATATCCGCAAGCGGACACACATACTACTCTACTCTAACCATAACTGATTATATTTTATAATGTTTTTTGGGAATTGTCAAGGTTTATTTTGCCAAAAAAGCATTTTTTATGACAAATACAATGTAAATGTTATACAAAAAGGTTTTCAAAGGAGGCTTCTGCAGGCAGCCTCCTTTACCTCCGCCCGCCGCTACTGTTTATGTTTGGACAAATCACATAATTTCAAGAGACGAAAATAACGATGCCGGCGTCATTTTCGCCTCTTGAAATCAAGGATTTGCAGCCAAACAAAACATATGCGGATTTATGCGGCTAAGGGGGAGTTTGATTAATCTTGTAAATGTGCAAAAGTTTGTTCGTTAAATTGGGGTTTGTCGGGGAGTTTGAAATTGGGCTGAAGCGAAAGCCGCCCCTGCCTAAGGGGAGGTGGATTTGCCGTAAGGCAAAGACGGAGGGGTACGAAATGCAGAAATATCAATATTTTCAGCAATACCCCTCAGTCAGTTTCGCTACGCTCACTGCCAGCTCCCCTTAGGCAGGGGAGCCTTTCGCCCTAGTGTTAAACAGAGCGACAAACCCCAATTTAAATTTACATAATATAATCAAAAAGACAAATCCCACAAAAGTTGTGTCGGATTTGTCTTTTTTGTTCCTATTATATATACATTATCTTTCTTCCCTGAAATACGGAAGTCCCAAATGCTCGGGAGGCTGATTTTCTTTTTTGTTTCTCATGCTTGTTATGATAAGCACAATTATTGTTACAAGATAAGGAAGCATCTTAAACAGTGCTCCCGCACTTCTGCCAAGACCGGCAGTGTAGGCATAGGCAATGTAGAGTCCGCCGAAAATGAGGGAACCGAGTATGCCCACATTGGGCTTCCAGGTTGCAAAGATAACAAGAGCTATGGCAAGCCATCCTCTGTCACCAAAGCCGCCGCTTGTCCATGAGCCGCCGGTGTAGTCCATGATGAAATACAAACCGCCCAGACCTGCAATGATGCCGCCTATGCAGGTTGCAAGATATTTATATTTTGTGACACTTATGCCTGCGGCATCTGCCGTTGCCGGATTTTCACCAACTGCACGCAGATGAAGTCCCGAACGGGTGCGTTTTAAGTACCATGCGGCAACAAGGGCAATTATTATTGCAAGATACATGAGAAAGCCATAGGAGAATAAAAGCTTACCCACCACACCAAGGCTTTCGGCAAAAGGAAGCTTTGTTTTGAAATAGCCTGAGCTCTTTACAACAGAAAGCTGACCGTCGCCACCCATAATGCCAACAAGAGAGCCGCCGAAGAAGTCACTGAAGCCTATGCCAAAGGTGGTTATGGCAAGACCGGTAACATTCTGATTGGCACGAAGGGTGATTGTGAGGAAGCTGTAGATAAGTGCAAGAAATCCCGAGCCGATTATCGAAGCAAGAAGAGGGATAAGCACGCACAAAAGCGGAGAAGGAACCGCAACAGATTTTTCATATATATATGCACCCATTATTCCGGCACATCCGCCCATATACATTATTCCCGGAATACCCAGATTGAGGTTCCCGGATTTTTCGGTAATGATTTCACCGGTTGAACCAAAAAGGAGGGGAATAGACTGTTCAACGGCTTTGCATAAAAATGTTATAATCATATTTTATTCCTCCTTTTTAGATTTTTTGTGAAGTTTAAGCTGATACTGAATGAAAAATTCCGAACCGATGATGAAAAACAGGATGATTCCCGTAAGCACATCGGCAATGCTCTCATTAAGCTTGAAGGCGGTGGCAATTGAGCTTGCACCAATGTCGAGAAAGACTATGAGGAATGATGACAAAATCATATACACCGGATTGAACTTTGCAAGCCACGAAACCATGATTGCCGTAAATCCGAGACCGCCTATGGTGTCGGTGCGGATTGAATGGTCAACACCGGAGGCAATGAGAAAGCCTGCAATGCCGCAAAGAGCACCGGAAATTATCATTGTGCGGATAATTACTTTTTTAACATTGATGCCGACATATTTTGCAGTGTTCTGACTTTCACCCACAACGGATATTTCATAGCCCTGCTTGCTGTAGCGAAGGTATATGTACATAATTACCGTGAGAAGAAGAACAATCAGAACCGGCAGAAGATATTTCTGACCGCCTATGATGGGAAGCCAGCCAAACTGAGTGTCTGCATTGATTATGCCCACAGTGTTTGAGTTTTTGGGGTTTTCCCAGAATATGATGCAATAGGCAACAAGCTGCATTGCAATGTAGTTCATCATAAGGGTGAAAAGAGTTTCGTTAGTGTTGTACTTTGCTTTGAAGAAAGCCGGAATGAAGCCCCATATTGCACCGGCTACAATTGCCGCCGCAAACATAAGGGGAATGAGAATTGCATTGGGGAGCTTGCCCCCGAGGCAAATCATGCAGGCAACAGTGGCAAGAGCACCAATAAGGCTCTGCCCTTCTGCACCAATGTTCCAGAATTTCATTTTGAATGCAGGGGTAACTGCAAGAGACACACAAAGGAGCATTGCAAGCTCACGAAGCAGATTCCATATTTTTCTCTCGGAGCCAAAGCTTCCTTTGAACATTGCTCCGTACACACTTAAGGGGTTAAGCCCTGTAACCATAACAATTACCATTGCGCAAAGCACAAGAGCGAAGGCTATGGCAACAGCACGCACAAGCCAGGCTTTGTGCCAGGGCATATGAGACCTTTTGGCAACCTGAAAAAGAGGTTCACGAATGTGGGTTGTGTTATTCTTCATTTTGTGATTCCTCCTTTGATTTTGTCATAAGAAGACCGATTTCTTCTTTTGTGGTGTTGCGTGCGTCAACTGTTCCGCTCACTCTGCCGCCGCTGAGAACCATTATGCGGTCACAAAGCTCAAGCAAAACATCAAGGTCTTCGCCAACAAAAATTACCGCTGTACCATTTCGCTTTTGTTCATTAAGCAAATCATAGATTATGTGAGCGGCACCAATATCAAGACCGCGCACAGGATATGCCGCCATGAGCACCGTGGGAGATGCGGCAATTTCTCTGCCCACCAGAACCTTCTGAACATTTCCGCCCGAAAGTCTTCTGACAGGAGTTTCGGCATCGGGAGTTACTATGTGAAGCCGTTCGATAAGCTCATCGGCAAGGTTTTTGGGCGCCTTACGGCTTACAAACATCGACTTTCCTTTTCTGTAGCTTCGAAGCATCATATTGTCGATGATGCCCATGTTGCCCACAAGACCCATACCGAGTCTGTCTTCGGGGACAAAGGAAAGACGGACACCCATATCACGGATTTCAAGGGGTGTTTTGTTGCAAAGATTTTCCTCTTCTCCGGTTTTGGGATCGATGTATATGATTTCGCCGTCTTCAAGCTTCTGAAGTCCTGCAATGGATTCGAGAAGCTCGCGCTGACCGCTTCCGGCAATACCTGCAATACCCAGAATTTCTCCTGACTTTGCTTCGAAGCTGATGTCTGTGAGAACGGTGACACCTTCACGGTTTTTGCAATTGATGCCGTTAACGCTTAAACGGCGCACTGTGTTTTTAGGTTCTTCACGAAGAATGTTGAGTTCGGTTTTTTCGCCAACCATCATTTCGGTGAGGAGTTGAGCATTTGCCTTGCTTGTTTCAACAGTTCCGGCATACTCGCCCTTTCTGAGAACTGAAACACGGTCCGAAAGGGAAAGAACCTCGTTGAGCTTGTGAGTTATGATAATCACAGATTTCCCGTCGTCTCTCATTCGGCGAAGCACATTGAAAAGTGCATCGGTTTCCTGGGGAGTGAGAACGGCTGTGGGTTCGTCGAGAATGAGAATGTCGGCACCGCGGTAAAGCACACGGATAATTTCAACCGTCTGTTTTTCCGAAACACTCATATTATACACTTTTTTGTCGGGATCGATAATGAAGCCGTATTTGTCGGCAATTTCAAGAATTTTTGTTCTCGCTTTTTTCAGATCAAACTTTTCTTCAATGCCGAGAACAATGTTTTCAACGGCGCTGAAAACATCAACAAGCTTAAAGTGCTGATGAATCATTCCCACATTGTATGAAAAAGCATCTTTGGGTGAACGGATAGCCACCTCTGTGCCATTTATGAAAATCTGTCCCGAATCAGGGGTATAAATTCCTGCAACAACATTCATAAGCGAAGTTTTCCCGCTTCCGTTTTCGCCGAGAACAGACAGAATTTCCCCGTGATACACATTGAGAGAAACATCCTTGTTGGCATATTTACTTCCAAAGGCTTTGGTGATATTTTTGAGCTCAAGAGCAACCTGTTTACCGCTCACACAATCCCCTCCTAAAAATTTTATCTCTGCCCGATGGGCTGTATTTGTAGGTTTTAAAAAAAGCACCTCACAGGAAATGCCCTTTTTAAAGCTTACAAAACCAAATTCAGGCAGAGCCGTGGCTCTGCCTGAACCATAGTTAATTATTTAATTGTGATACCGTCGATATCAATATCGAAGTAAGGAGCTGAACGGAATTTGGATTCCATGAATACGCCGTCTTCGATTACCTGAGTGTCAGGTGTGAAAGCTTCGTCGGAATCTACATCAGCCATGTATTCAGCAAGAGCTTCGCCTTTAACTGTGAAGGTTGCTGTATCGAATACATTGATTTCACCGGCAATAAGCTTTTCTTTGATTTCTTCAAGCTTGTCAGCTGTGCCTTCTGCAGCAACTGCTTCGTTGAGACCAAGAATCTGAACACCGCCGTCTTTGAGAGTACCGCAGTAATCCTGAGTAATCGGAGTACCGTTCATGGTAGCGTCGATAATGTGTTCAAAGTAAGGCTGCCAGTTGATTTTTGAGGAAACGAGAGCTGTGTTGGGACCCCATTCGCGTGTGTCGAGGTTGTAAGCAACATTGGGAACGCCTGCTTCTTCACATGCTTTAGGTGCACCTTCGGAGTCAGCGTGCTGGCTAACAAGTACACAACCGTCAGCGATGAGAGCATTTGCAGCTTCGCGTTCTTCACCAATGTCAAACCAGGAGTTTGTGAATTTAACATCCATTTTTACATCGGGGCAAACATATTTTGCACCAAGATAGAAGGAGGTGAGACCGGATTTAACTTCAGCATAGGGATATGCACCAACATAACCCATCTTGAGCTGGTCTGCTGTGATGTCGCCTTTTTCTACCATTTCGTTAAGCTTGAGACCTGCAGCAACACCAACGAGGAATCTGCCTTCATAGATTGAAGCAAATGCGTTGAAGTAGTTGTCGAGACCTTCTGTGTGAGCTTTTGTACCGGTAGCGTGGCAGAAGTTAACTTCGGGGAATTCTTTTGCAGCCTGAATCATGTAGTCTTCGTGACCAAAGCTGTCTGCGAAAATGAGGTTGCAGCCATCATCAGCAAGCTCTGCAGCTGCTTCATAGCATTCTGCACCTTCGGGAATGTTCACTTTGAACACTACCTGATCGTCAGAGAGACCCATAGCTTCTGTTGCAGCTTTTGCAGCATCAATGAAGTTTTTGTCGTAGGTGGAGTTTTCATCGTGAAGGAAGATGAAGCCTACTTTAAAGTCTGAATCTGCTCCTGCTTTTTCTTCCTGAGGTTTTTCGCCGCAAGCAGCAAACGAAATTACCATTACCAGGGAGAGAACCAATGCCAATAATTTTTTCATTGTTTTTACCTCCGTAAAAAATAAAATTATTTGTTGCCGGTTTGTCCAACCGACAAAACTACTTTAATTTTATAATATTTTCCCATTAATTACAATTAGAATTTATTACAAATTTTAGACACTAAAACAATGCATTTTGCACCAATAATGTTTTTTGAACCAATTATTTCAGCTATAAATGTTCAAATTGGGGTTTGTCGGGGTGTTTGAAATTGGGCTGAAGCGAAAGGCTTCCCCTTGGTGGGGAAGCTGTCACCGTAAGGTGACTGATGAGGGGAAACAAAAGAAAGTAATTTCAAATAAAAATTTGAAATCCATTCAAGCTATTGAAAATACTGTTTTTTCACGCTCCACTAACCAATCAAATTCGCACAAGTGCTCTTTTCTTGGAGTGTCACTATCCCCTCATCCGTCAAGCAAGCTTGACACCTTCTCCACCAGGGAGAAGGCTCACACACTAGCGCTAAACAGAGCGACAAAATCCAATTTAAAATCCTTTACTATTGATTTTGTTTTTCTTTTGTGATAAAATTACAGCAATGACATTATGTAAGGAGAAACAGATATGGATTCATTTATGGAACACATGATAAAACAACGGCGCAAAGGCGCAGACATACTAAAGAGCATACTTCTGATTATTGCGGCAATTATATTAAGTCTTCTGATAACACCCATTTTTATAGTTTTCCCCGAAGCAATAAGCATATGGCCGCTGACTATTGCCGCAATATTTTACGGTGCCTATCGCCTGATTTGCAGGTTCAGTATTGAATATGAATATGTTCTTACCAACGGCGAGCTTGACATTGATAAAATCATTCACAGAAAAAGACGCAAGCGACTTATCACCATTCACTCAAAGTCGTTTATTGAATTTGGAAAGGTTGATTCTGCAAAAGCATCTTCCACTGACAAAAAGGAACTCACAAAAATAATTGATGCATCGGCGAACTCGCCGGTTCATCCTGATTATTATGCTGTGTTTTTTAAAAACGGTCAGAAAATGAAGCTGATTTTCAACCCCACTCAGAAAATGATTGACGAATTTAAGGTGTATGCACCGAGAGTTATCAATACAGAGGAATTTTAATGATGAATCACATTGAAGCATACAATGATATCAGAAAAAAGCTTGAAGAATCAAAGCTTAAAAACAAAATTGACTATCCCCTTATTGCTCATGTTGTCCGTCCCAGAGACCGGGCACTTCACAAAGGAAGTGCCGGAAGGCTCCTTGTGTGCGGAGGTTCAACAGGGCTTACGGGAGCGCCCATAATGGCGTGTCAGGCAGCACTGAGAAGCGGTGCAGGGCTTGTTACTCTTGCCTGTGCAAAGGATTTGAACACAATTTTTGAAATCCGTCTCACAGAGGTTATGACAATGCCTGTTGAGGGCAGAGACGGTGCGATTTCCTTTGGTGCCTTTGACAAAATCAATGATAAAATGAAAAGCTCAGACACACTTTTAATTGGTCCGGGGCTTTCTTTGACAGAGGACACGGAAAGGCTTGTTCACTCTCTGATATCAGAAAGTGAAATCCCCATTGTAATTGACGCAGACGCAATTAATGCAGTTGCAAAAAACACAGAAATTCTGAAAGACTCAAAGGCTCCGTTAATCCTGACTCCCCACATAGGTGAGTTTGCAAGACTTTGCAAAAAAGAAATTCCTGAAATTATCGAAAACAAGGAAAGACTTGCAATGGATTTCAGCGACAGGCATAGTGTTATTCTGGTGCTTAAATCTCACGAAACCATTGTCACTGCACCGGGAGGTGTGATTTACAGAAATGTGCTTGGTAACCCCGGAATGGCAGTGGGGGGAAGCGGCGATGTGCTTGCAGGGATTGTTGCATCCTTTGTTTCTCAGAAAAACAAGCCCCTGGATGCCGCTCTTGCAGGAGTGTTTTTCCATTCCCTTGCAGGAGATTTTGCTGCAGCTCACTATGGCGAATACTCAATGATACCAACAGACATCATAAGCTTTTTACCAAAGGCAATTACAATTGAAGGAAATCGGTGAAAGGAAGATTCATTTGAAAAAAGCTCTGCTTTTTACACTTATTCTTTCACTAATGACAATAACCTGTGCTTGCGAAGGTCAGAAAACCACCGCCGAAAATGTTCACGAAAGGATTCACTCAGCCTACTACGACATGGGAAGCTACAGTGCAAAGTGCACGATTAATGCCTACACCGGAGAATCGGGCATCAGCTATGATTGCGATGTATCCTACGACAAAGCCAAAGACAGCTACACCGTTATCTACAATGATATGACAATTTACACCGACAAGGAAAAGACCGTTATTACCAAGGGCGAAAGCTCCCTGGAGTCACCGCCGTCGGAAAGTGACATGTGCATTTTTGTGAACACATTTTTCAAAAGCTACTATGAATCGGAAGAAACTTCAATGTCGGTTTCAGCGGCAAAAGCCTCGGACACAGTTATGCTTGAGTGCGATTTGATTAATCCCACAAAAAGTGCAGCAAAAATGAAGCTTTGGATCAAAAAGTCTGATATCACTCCTGATTCCATGCAGATTTTTGACGACAAAGGCTTTATGCACACAGAAATAATTTTCAATGAATTTATTTTTAAAAGTGAGTTATAGCATTTGAAAAAGCGGGGAATAATAGAATCAGCGTAGTGTAGCAGACTTAGCCGTGTTACATAGCTCGCCGAATGCAAAACGGTGTTTTTCCCCCGGTCATTGCACTTTTGTTTCAGGATATTTTCTACTGAAAAGGAATAATGTGCATTTGACAAAGCACTCAAAAAATTATATAATTAAGTATAAAAGTATTGAGGAAATTGCCTCGGAATTGGGGGTTACGATATAATGTCACGGCAAAAGAAAATACTTATAAGTCTTCCCGAGGGGCTTCTTGACGAAGCAGACAACATGGCTTATTCTCAGAACATAAACCGCAGTGAGTTTATAAGAGAAGCGATGAGGCTCTATATCCGTGAAAAAAAGAAAGCGGAAATTGTTCAGAAGCTTAAAAAGGGATATGAAGAAATGGCAGAGCTTAATCTGGAATATTCGGAATTGGGGTTTGCCGGTGATGCATGTCAGCTTAAACACTACGAAGAAAAGCTTGCGGAGTGTGAATAATATTGACAGTAAGACGCGGAGATATTTATTATGCTGATCTGAGCCCTGTTGTGGGTTCGGAGCAGGGCGGTGTCCGACCGGTTATGGTGATTCAGAATGATGTGGGCAACAAATACAGTCCGACGGTTATTGTTGCGGCGATAACCTCGCAGATAAACAAAGCAAAGCTACCCACTCACATTGAAATTTCCGGTGAAGACTACGGTCTTACCAAAGATTCGGTGATACTGCTTGAGCAAATCCGTACTATCGATAAAAGAAGACTCAAAGAAAAAACAGGTCATGCAACAGAAGGTCTTTGTCTTTTGGTAGATGAAGCTCTCAGAATCAGTCTTGCACTGACAGATTTCTGATGTGTGAATATTAACAGAGCAACTCCTGCGGGGGTTGCTTTTTTATTTGAATTGGGGTTTGTCGAGCTGATAACAAATGAGACTAAAGCGTGAGGCTTCCCCCTGGTGGGGAAGCTGTCACCGTAAGGTGACTGATGAGGGGAAATAAAAGAAAGTAAATTCAAATGTAAATTTGAAAATTGTTCAAACTATTGGAAATGCTGATTTTTAACGCTCTGCTAACCAATCAAATTCGCACAAGTGCTCTTTTCTTGGAGTGTCACTATCCCCTCATCCGTCAAGCAAGCTTGACACCTTCCCCACCAGGGGGAAGGCTTTCGCTCCGGCGTCAATTTCATCTTCAAACTCACCGCTAAACCCCAATTTAAACTTTAGTCCAAAAAATAAGCACTATTGGCACTGTACAAAAAATCGTAACCGTGATATAATAATATTCAGTTAATTACATTAATAATGTCAGGAGATTCTACATATGAAAAAAACAATTTCGCCTCTGGCGCCTGTTGTGGAGGACAGTCTGAGCTTTCCGCATTTCCCAACAAAAATGCAGGCCTTTATTTTCCGCAACTGGGACACTGTTCCCGCAGAGCGCATTGCCGCCTGTCTCGGATGCAGTGTTGAACAAGCGGAAAAGCAGGCTTTCAAAATGGGGCTGAAGCCTCAGGGCGATGTGAGCAAATGGCTCACAAGAGGCTACATCTCAATCATAAAAGCCAACTGGTCACTTATCCCTTATGATCAACTTCTGAGCCTGCTCGGTTGGGACGAGGAAAAGCTTGGAATGGTTCTCAAGGACGAAGATTTTCTGAAATTCAAGCTTGGTGATATAAAGCCCTATTGCGATAAAACAGAATATTGTGAACTCACAGAGGAAGAAGAAAAATTAACTGAAAAAATTAAAAGGGTAATCGAAGAAAGCTTTCTCCCTGTTGAAGATGCAAAAGAAGCCTTTGATTTTTTTGCCCAAAGCGAAATGCCACCAAAAGCAGAAAAAAAAGTCACATCCGGCTATGTTTGTCCAGACGCCTCATGGGGAATCTGCGACGAAACCGGAGACAGCGTTTGCGCAAGGATTGTGTCGAGGTTCAAAAAGCAATTTGAAGCCGATTGGAGCATTAATCTTGACGGAAGCGCAAAATACATAACCTTCCGACTTTTCGATGAAAAAAAGACAGAAGAATACCACGAAATTGACATCAGCTCAGATGGTATCGTTATTAAAGCCGCTGACAGTGCGGGAATACTTCGTGCCCTTGTTTATCTTGAAGAAAAAGCAAATTACAATGGTTCATTTTCCTTTAAGCCCTGCCTTGTCAAGCGAAATGCACGCTTTAAAACAAGAATTATTTACTCCTTCTGCGGTCTTTACAACGATGCTCTCGACACCGATTCAAGGCTTTGGTGTCCCGATTCTCTTCTGGAAAATTACTCAAAGAATGGTATTAATGCCATATGGATTCAGGGCATTCTCTACCGCCTTGCTCATTTCCCCTTTGAGCCTTCACTGTCTGTGGGAATGGAAAAAAGGCTGGAGCGGCTCAATGAGCTTGTTGACCGCTGTGCCGACTATGGTATAAAGGTTTTCATCTATTTCAACGAACCACGAGCTATGGAAGAAGCATTTTTTGAAAAACATCCCTCAATTATGGGTGCAAAAAGACGAACCTTGCGATGTATGTGCTCTTCTGCTCCTGAGGTTGGCGAGTATGTGGAAAATGCAATTGAAAGTGTTTGCAAATCGGCTCGGGGGCTTGGCGGCATATTTGTTATTTCTTCATCGGAAAACTTAAACAACTGCCGTGCATGGACAATGGACGAGGAATGCCCAAGGTGCACAACAAGGTCCATGAGCGAAATAGCAAGCCAGGTGTGCAACCGCATAAGCCAGGCGGCTCACAGGGTAAATCCTGACATTAAGGTTATAATCTGGGACTGGGGTTGGAGAAGACCTGAGCTTATGGATGGAGAAGAGCTTGAAAAATATGTGAAAGCTCTTGAACCAGGTGCAATTGTTATGAGCGGAAGAGAGAGGGGTATTCCAATTGCAAAGGGCGGAATTGCCGGTGAAATTGAAGACTACACCCTATGCGTAACAGGCGTGGGTGAAATGGCAAGGGACGCCTGGAGATGGGCAAGGGAAACAAATCACGAAACCGCTGCAAAGCTTCAGATAAACAACAGCTGGGAATGCTCAACCATTCCCTATCTTCCCCTTTTTAAGACTATTGAAACAATTGTTGACGATGTAGCAAGGGAGGGTGTTGAGCATCTGATGCTCAGCTGGACTCTTGGTGGTGCACCATCTCCCGGAATCAAGGTTGTGTCACGGAAATTTTTTGACACCGAGGGAGATCCGGACAAGGATGACAACATTCTCACTTCCATATACGGAAAGGATGCAAAGCTTGTGAAAAAGGCAACAGACATATTCTGTGATGCCTTCAGCGAATTTCCCTTTGCACATCAGGGAATTTACAAAGGTCCTGCCAACGGCGGTGCCGCAAATCTTCTTTACGAAAAGGATACCCACTTCACCGCTACAATGACCTGCTTTGCCTATGACGACCTCGAAACATGGCGCTGTCATTATCCCGAGGAAGTGTATGAAAGTCAGTTTGAAAAAATGAGCGATATGTGGCTCAAGGGTTTGAAAATTCTTGAAGAAACCGATGCCTGCGAGCTGAAGGATATGTCGGAGGCTGCCTACATTCAGCTTCGTTCCGGCACAAATCAGATTAAGTTTGTAAGGGCAAGAAACCGTGGCGACAAGGCGGAAATGGTAAGACTTGCAAAAGCGGAAATTCCCCTTGCAGTAAAGCTTTGGACTCTTATGGAAAAATATCCTCAAATCGGTTTTGAAGCGGCAAATCATTATTATTACACCAAGGGCATGCTTATGGAAAAGGTGATTAACTGCGGTTATATAATTGACAAATACAGTCAAATCTAAGAAAGACGCAAAAAACATTCAGAGCTTATCTGTTTGTTTTTTGCGTTTTTAAATTGGGGTTTGTCGCTCTGTTTTGCGCTAGTGTGTGAGCCTTCTCCCTGGTGGAGAAGGTGTCAGGCTTGCCTGACGGATGAGGGGATAGTGACACTCCAAGAAAAGAGCACTTGTGCGAATTTGATTGGTTAGTGGAGCGTTAAAAAGCAGTATTTGCAATAGTTTGAACGATTTTCAAATTTATATTTGAATTTACTTTCTTTTGTTTCCCCTCATCAGTCACCTTACGGTGACAGCTTCCCCACCAAGGGGAAGCCTTTCGCACCATCCCAATCCCATCTCACCGATAAACTCCAA
>JAZNUS010000085.1:0-3928 GCA_045592485.1 Clostridia bacterium
TGTGTGAGCCTTCTCCCTGGTGGAGAAGGTGTCAAGCTTGCTTGACGGATGAGGGGATAGTGACACTCCAAGAAAAGAGCACTTGTGCGAATTTGATTGGTTAGTGGAGCGTTAAAAATCAGCGTTTTCAATAGTTTGAACAATTTTCAAATTTATATTTGAATTTACTTTCTTTTGTTTCCCCTCATCAGTCACCTTACGGTGACAGCTTCCCCACCAAGGGGAAGCCTTTCGCTTCAGCCCAATTCCATCTCACAGCTAAACCCCAATTTGTTTTACTATTAAATTGAATTTTTAAAAGGGGGTGCAGAAAATGAATTTTTTTACCGACGAAAACTATGAACGGCTTTTCAAAACTCTGCCCTGTGCCGCATCATATGATGTTGGCGACACGATATCGGGAAAATATGTTGTTACCAAAGTCTTGTCCGGCGGAAGCAATTCGGATGTGTACAAGGCAAGAGATACGCTTAAGAATGCTGATGTTGTCATTAAATTTATAAAAGGGAGTGCCTTCGACGGGGAAACCTCAAAAATTCAAAACCGTGCCGTAAGAGAGCTTGAAAAATGGAGCTCCATCCCCCGACACCGGGAAATTGTTCCCGTTTGCGACGGATTCTATGATATGAGGCTTCAGAAGTTTGCCATTGTTTCGCCCTTTGTTGAAACAACCCACCCCTTTGGGCTGACACTTGCAGACCTTATGGAAAAGGGGTACCCATTCACTGCAGACGACGCACAGCTTCTGATTTACAGAATCTACAGAATAATTGCAGAGCTGAAATCAAAAACCGGAAAGCTCTACATACACAAGGACATTCGCCCCGAAAACATTTTCATTTCATCTCCCGATGGTTCCCGGAAATTTAAAAAATGCACACCACTCCTTGCCGACTGCGGTTCATATTCTTCCTTTGCACGCTTGCTCCCCAATGATTTCCGAAGCCTCGCTCCTTCTGCGAAAGATGTGTTTATGCTGATAAACACTGCAAAGAAAATGTGCAAAAGCTTAAACCCAGACCTTGCCGCCTTTTGTGACGGATTGGGGAAAAACTCCACAATTCTCGATTTTGAAAATTATTTTGGCAAAGGTCCGGCGGATTTGCGAAGGGATTCCTTTGATGTTAAGGAAAGTCTTGAAGTTGCCTATGCAGGCTTCACCTTTACCGAAAAGGCGTCAGAAAAATCGGGAAAAGTCACAGAGGAGTTCAACAAGCTTTGTGAAGAATATGCAGAAAAATACAAGGACAGTGTTCTTCCCATGTTTCTCTCAGCTAAGGACAGTCAGCACTGCGACAGACACGATGATGCCCTGATGCGGCTGGAGGTTCTCGCTCAACATATGGATTTGTGGGACGAATCCCCTGCCCGTCTTTACTCTGAATACAGCCGTGACTTTTCGGGGGAAATGCTCATAACCCTTTCAATATCTGCGTTTCATCACACAGACCTTTTCAGTGCTTCCGCAGATGAACGAAAGAGGCTTTGCAATCTCTTTAAAGCCATTGACCTTGTACCGTGCTTTGACCTTTCTTTTCTGGACATTGCTGCAGAGCTTTGTGAATTTATGATTATCATCGAAGGTGACAAAAGCCTTTTGGATCACTTTGCATCGGCAACAGACCGACTTTGTGCCGCAGATGATAAGCCGTCGCCGCAGCTAATGCGTGACAGAAGACTCTGGCGAAATGTGTTCGGGTGTATGAATGCAAAAGACAAAAAAGAAAAAAGCAGATTTGCCCACGACACCGAAGAACTTTTAAGGTCAGAGCCTTGCAACATATGCTATTTGTTCTACACTGCAAAGCTCCTTATGCTTTCTTCGGAATTTACCGCCGCAACACCCTACTGCTTTCTGACAACAGATATTATTGATTGTGTGCTTGGTCACATTGTGCAAAAAGATACATCAAAAACACTTTTGCTCTATCAGACACTCACCTCATACTGGACTAAAAGCTTTGACCTTGCCCTGTATTACTGCAAAAAAGCCCTAAGTCTTCTGACAGATGACAAAGAGGGAAAAGCAACCGTTCCGGGCGATGTGGGCATTTTCAGCAAATTGCGGCACCACATTGAAAATGAAAGAGCGATATTCAATGAAAACACGGACAAGACCTTGAAAAGGATTGCCGAAGATAAAAATGAAATTTATAGCGATGAAAAAAACAATTTGTATAATGTGGCATCAAGAGCCGCATACATAAGCTCTTTGCCCTGCACCATTACGGAGAAAATACTAAAAACGAAAAAAGTTGATGTTAAAAGCCTGGCAGATTCGTTGGACTGCCTTCGTACCATCGACAAAGATATGCCCGAGGCCGCATATCTGGCATCATTCCTGTTTGCCTTTACAAAACAGTTTGAGCAGGCAGAGAGTGCCATGAAGGATTACTGCATAAAAATGAGATTTTCCTACCCTGAAAATCCTTTTAACAGAGATGATGAAAGAAACAAAGCCTCGGGGCAGTTTTATTCACAAATAAAAAAAGAGGCTTTTGATTTTATTGCAAACAGCTTCAACATAAATGTTATAGAGCTTGAAAATCAAGACTATGAAAAAACAAAGGAGAACGGATATGGAACAGACATTGAATATTATTGATAAAGAAAATGCATTTATGTATTATGATAAGATTTTCACTCTGAAACGGTTCTGGGACCTTATGGAAGAAAACAATGTTAATATGCAATTTGCCGGAAGGCTTGCTGTCAAAATTATTGACAGAGCCTATTCCGGGCCGGTTTTTTCCCGAATAAAAAATTTCGGTAATTTCATATCAGAAGATAGTTTTAAATTTGCGTTTTCCGATGAAACCTACAATGATTTTATAAAGAAAAAAGCAAACTGCGAGAAATACCTTACACCTGACGAGCAGAAAGCCATTACAAAAGTTCTTAAAAATACAGATGCGCTTACAATGCTTGACTACGATACCTTTCTTGAAAACAGATTTCCCGAAGAAGAATATCACGGGCTGAAGAAAAATATTGATGATTTGAAGCTCCGCCTTGAAAACAAAAAGGAAAACCTTTGCGTCCCTGCCTACTTTCTTGCAATCTACAACACCTATGTTACAGGTCTTATTCTAAAAAATGCAGTTGGCAGATTTGTCAGCGAAATTATGCAGGATAATGAAAATATTTATTACACCAGTGCAAAAATTATTACAAAGCTTTCAAAGAAAAAAAACGCTCTTCGGGACAGAGAGGAATTTTGGGAAGCGGCAAACAACTTCAACGAAACCCATCCCACAAACAAAACCCCAAAGGAGTTTAATTATTTTCAGATGCAAAGAATCTGCTGGACTGCCTACAGCCTTAACATTTCAGACTTCTGCACGGAAAATGAGCTTCTGTATATTCTTTTGAAAATAAGCTCATACTTTGTGAAAAACGCCCTTGCAGGGTTAAATGCAGAGGAATACAAAGCCATCCTCGAAAGTGAACTCAAGCTGAATTTACCGGAATATGTGCTTTAACATTTCATATCGGACAATTTAGTTCACTACACAAAAACAGCACCCACAACCATGACGGATGTGAGTGCTGTTTTTGTGTGAACCTTTAGTGCGCCGGCTGATGGCTATCTTTTTTCTGAAAAATCAAATTCGGCAAAAGGTGGACCGAAATCATAAAGATTCATGTAGCTTTCCATCTGACCGTCGTCCTGAGGAGGAACAGTGATGAGTCCTGTGCAGTCGGTGGCAGAGCCTACACGGGAATAGTCAAATTTGTCATATTCATCGTGTGCAAAGCTGTCGAAGGGAACAGGTCTTATTTCTTTCATCATTATCGCCTCCTTAAATTTGCCTTGTCTGCACCATAAAAAATGATACAGAAACCATTCAAGAAAAGCGGCTTCGCCGCACCGCCTGCGGCGGGGCAAGGAGCAATATCGCTTTTCTTAAGCCATGTGCATTTTTGA
>JAZNUS010000086.1:0-9316 GCA_045592485.1 Clostridia bacterium
CCGATGATAGAACGGCTTGAAAAAATGCGTGATGAACTTAATCTTACCATTGAAAAGCTGAAAGAAAGAACACATAAAAAAGGTGATGTTATACGAGAAATCACTATTGAACCGCAGACGATATACTGCCGTGTGTATAAATCAACCTCTATTGCTGACAAGACAAATCTTTTGAGAGATACGGCTCTTGAAGCTATGAGATTACACGGAACCGATACAGCAAGGAGAATGTATTTCACCGAGTATTCTGCGAATGCTCCGCAAGATATTTCATATTGTGTTGCTGTGCCTCAAGGAAGCGAAGGTGAATACATAAAGCATCTCCCCGAACTCAAAGCACTTTCATTTTTCCACCATGGTGCTTATGAGGAAATTTCCGAAGTACGAAAGAGACTTCTTTCCTATGCAGAAGAAAATAATCTGACACTGACAGGTGTATTCCGTAATATTTATCTTGAAGGACCGCCACAACATAAAGATAAAAGCAAATTTATCACACAGATTATTGCAATAATTGAATAAAAAAGAATGAGCCGCTAAGGATTTACTCTCCTTGGAGGCTTTAATTTTTACTCAATAATTCTTTTGCAAAACAAAATGCAATACTCGTCTGCATCTATAATTTATACACTTAAAAATATAAATCAAACAAACAAGTATTGCATTTCAGTTTACAATTGAGGAAATCAAATTAATATAAATGTTTAGGAAGGTGAACCAACCATGAACGAAATAAAAATAACCAAACCGCTCTAACCCCATGTTTTTGGCGATGACGGTCACAATCATCGGTTATCCTTGATAGCTGCTGAAATGCTCAAAATTGGATGAAATTGCTTCCGGCTTTATAGTGCAGGTGAATAGCCTTAGCAACCAACACTAAAGGCGTGTTCAGTGTTGGTTGCTAAGGCTATCGATGAAAAACCTTGGAATTGAAGCAATATGTGTAAGTACAACTGATTTTCAGTATAAATTCTCCGATTTTCTTATTGATATGGTGAAAAGCGGATATCTCACAAAAGAAAATTACATAAAAATTGTCCGCAACAACGCGGCAAGACTGCTTGGATTTGAGGAGTATAAAGGTGATTGATGTGAATGTAAATATTGGGATTCTCGGCTGCGGAAATATTGCTTGCACCCATGCAGATTGTTTTGAAAAATTAGAAAATGCAACCCTGTTGGGAGTTGCCGATACAAACCGCGAAAGCTGCAGAGCCTTTGCCGGTGCATATGGTGTGAATGATTATGAAAATTATGATGCCATGCTTGAAGATAAAAACATTCACATTGTCAGCATATGTATCCCCAGCGGATTCCATGAGGAAGCGGTTATAAGGGCACTTCATGCAGGCAAGCATGTAATTGTTGAAAAGCCTATGGCAATTACTGCCGAGGGTTGTGATGCCGTCATAAGAGCAAGTGAAGAATCGGGATGTATGGTAACTGTTATATCACAGCTTCGTTTTTCCGATGGCATAAAGAAAATAAAGAATATGCTTGATGAAGGCAGGTTTGGAAGGATTCTTTCTGCGGAGCTTTCTATGAAGTACTGGAGAGATTCATCCTACTATACTGAAAGCAACTGGAAGGGCACAAAGAATATTGATGGCGGCGGTGCATTTATGAATCAGGGCATCCACGGAGTAGACTTACTTATTCACCTGCTGGGAGAGCCGAAGGTTGTGGGTGCAAAAACAAAGACATTGTATCATAATATTGAGGTTGATGATCTCGGTATGGCTATTGTTGAGTTCGAAAACGGTGCTCTCGGGGCAATTCAGGCATCCACTTGTCTTAAACCCGGATTCTCAAGAAAACTGAAAATATACGGAACATCGGGATATGCAGTTATTTGCGAAGATGTCATAGAAGAGCTTATGCTTGATGGAAAGCTGACAGAACCGGGTGACAGCACGGTGACAAATCTTGAATCCGCAAGAAATCACACGGTTATGGAAACCGAACTTCACACAAGGCAGATACAGAATATGGTTAATGCTGTGAGGGGAAGCGAAAAACTTTACATAGACGCTAACGAAGGAAAAAAAGCCGTTAAGCTCATATGTGATATCTATAATTTTTAAACAAATACAGATAAAAGATTTCAGATTATGCATGGCGAAAGAACCCTGCTATGTAATTGTGTCAAACAGCTCCATAAATTCCAATTTTAAAATTGAAACCTATTCCCAAACCTTTTGTGATTCACGGTATGATACCGGAGTTTCACAAAAGGTTTTTTTAAATTGAAGTGGAGTCTGTCCGGTTTCCCTTTTAAACACCATACTGAAGTATGAAGGCCCAGAAAAACCACAGCTTTCAGAGATTTCGCAAATTCTCATATTGCCGGATTTGAGCAGGTTTTGTGCCATGATGATTCGTCTTGAAAGAATGTAGTCATATATTGTCATTCCAAGTTTTTTCTTAAATTGATGGCAAAGATAATAATGGTTTACATAGCAATGTCCGGCAATATCATTGAGGCTTATGTTCTCGCTCAAATGAGAGTTTATGTATTCCATTGCTTTTGCAGGTATTGATGTTTCACTTAATGGAACATGACCGCTGCTTTCTGAGCAAATACGCATAATATCGGTAAATCCTGAGAACGCCGTAAACTTGATATATCTGTCTTTTGATTCTATGGCAGTGTTTATTTTTAAAAAGATTTTTTCAATTTCGTTCATTTGTTCTTTGCTGGTAATTAGCGAAACACCGCCGTTTTTTTTGAAAAGTATGTCAGTAAGCTCTTTTGTGTCAAAGAGAGTACACATTTTATCAACGAGATCCGATGACAGCACAATAAGACTTCGACAATAGTGTTCCGGGTTTTCGGGGATTGAACAATGAAGATCGGAAGCGTCAATAAAATATATTGCTCCGTTGACGAGCTTGAGAACCTTGTTTCTGACAACAATGTTTCCGATTCCCGAGTGTACAAAAAGGATTTCATAGCCTGTGTGGCGATGGCTGTTATTATACAGATTATCTTTCCCGGTATGTCTGTATTTAAAGTCAATAAGTTCCTTCAAAAGCTTCACCTCTGTAATCAGAATTGTGTTTATATCCACTTTATAACCATATTATAACATCGGAGCAGTCTAAAAGCAATATATTTATAAAATACAACAATTTTTATATTTAAATATAAAAATATTAATGATATAATCGAAAATATAAGGAGGTAGTGATATGATAGAAATGAACTGTACCTGCTCTCAGGGAACACACTCTGCACCCGTAAAGGTGCTCGAAGTAAGTGAAAACGCTATTATGAAAATTCCGTCAATTCTTTCGGAATATAAAAGGATTTATGTGGTTTGTGACGAAAACACCTATGAGGTGGCGGGCAAACAAATAGAAAATCTTTTAAGGGAAAACAATATGCTTTCTCATATAACTGTTCTTGAAAAAGATGCACTTCCCACAAACGCCAATGTGGGCAAGGTTCTTATTGAAGCCGGAATTGATGATGAAATATACGATATAAATTCTTTTTCGACAAATCCTGACTATATTCTCGCAGTGGGTTCTGGGTCTGTGAATGACATCTGCCGCATGGTCAGCTATCGCATAGGCACAGAATACGGCATTTTCGGAACAGCTCCGTCAATGGATGGATATGCATCGGTTGTTGCCCCGCTTATCATTGGCAACAGAAAAATTGTGTACACCTGCTCAATTGCAAGACATATTATAATCGATTTAAACATTTGTGCAACCGCACCCTATGAGCTTCTTCTGGCGGGAATAGGTGATATGATAGGGAAATATGTGGCTATTCTTGACTGGGAGCTTTCCCAAAAGCATACCGGTGAATATTATTGCTCAAAGGTTTCACAAATGGTTCTTGAGGCAACGGAGAAATGTGTGGAATCGGCACCGCTTCTTTCCGGAAGAAATATTGAGACTGTTAAAAATATCATTGACGGACTCATCCTTTCGGGACTTGGTATTGCCTACACCGGCTCATCGAGACCTGCATCCGGAACAGAGCATATGGTCGGACAGACATGGGAAATAATGGACATCGAAAAAGGCAAAGCTCCAAATCTTCATGGCATAGAAGTTGGTGAGGCAACCTTTGCGGCGATTGTTATGTATAAGGAGCTGTACCGCCGTACCGACGATGAATGGCTCAAATCTCTTATCGAAAAATATATCCCTGCTTTCAATAAAATTCTTGAACTTCAGAAGGTTATAAAACTTCCTTTCACGGTTACCGGCAGGAAAGAGTTTATTGAAGGCATAATCAGAGGAAGAACATTCAGGGAAAGATATACTCTTTTGCAGTACCTCTATGATAGGAATCTTTTGGAGGAATACGCGGAATTTGCATATGATGAAACGATGAAATATAAATAATTATTGTGAAAGGATTTTTGCTATGTCCGTTACAATTAAAATGTCCGATCCAATCCTTGTTTATTCACCACCGGTTAATGATGCCACAAAAAAGTGGGGTGTATATTGCATTCCGCGCCTTTGGCGTGACAAAAGCGGAAAACTCATAATTCGCTTCAATGGCGAACAGGATATGGGAGATACCGACAATATGCAATCTGCTCCCAATTTGTATTTTGTGTCGGAGGACGATGGTGAAAGCTGGATTTTTGAGGAAAACGGTGACGAAAAATATCCCATAGACATTTTAAACGGCATTGGCTCTCCTTGGGTAAAAATTTCTGACAACGAGGTCATAGCTTTCCGTGAAAAAATTGACAGAAAAATAATATGGGATGATATTCCTCATCAAAAGGAATTTGTTATGCCAAACGGCGAAGCGCTGGTCTATGCCTATCGCTATGGTGATATAAAGAAAGAGTCTAAGGGTTTTGAAAAACTTACATATAATCCTTCTACGGACACTTTAAAGGCTGAAGAAGTTGAATTTATATTTGATGAAAGAGAAGTCCTTGTGAATGCCAAAGGCTTTAACGGCAAGGAGTTTGTTGATGTAAAAAAGACTCTTCGCCAGTCCATATGGAAAAATGCATATTTTTCTTCGGTGACGCCCATGCCTGACGGCACTCTTGGTGCGCTTTCCTTTGGGCAGAATCCGAATGTCACCGACCACTATTCGGGTGCAGTATATTTCATAACCTCCTCCGACGGCGGAAGAACATGGACAAAAAGAGGAGAGGTTGCACTGTCGGAGACCATGCCAAATGGATATGGCGGTGACGGACATGAGGCATCTCTTGCTCTTTGCTCCGACGGCACTCTTGTGTGTGCAATGCGTATGGATATGAGCATCAATCCCGACCTTGACGACGGCATATGCGGATGCTTTGTTTCCAGGTCTACAGACGGTGGATATTCCTGGTGTGAACCTTTTTGCGTTTCCGACTCCAGTGTTACACCGCAACTTGTTTCTCTTAGCGAAGGCACCCTTGCTCTTTTGTACGGAAGACCGGGAGTTCATATGATAATTTCCGAAGACAGCGGCGAAACATGGGGTGAGCCCTTGAACATAATCGGCAAAACCCTTGAGGAATACCGTGCTATGGGAATCAAGGATTCCGACAGCAAGTATTTTGACACCCCAAGCTACAGTAACATATTTTGTGAAAAACTCTCGGACAATTCCTTCCTTGTTGTATATAACAACCTCAAATATTCAGATGGTGATGGTGTTTGCCACAAGGCAGCATTTGTCAGAAAAATCCGGGCGTAAAACAGACAAATTGAAACCTATTCCCAAACCTTTTGTGATTCCCGATAAGACATCGGAGTTTCACAAAAGGTTTTTTTGAAGGGGGCAAAGGAAAAAGGCTATAAACTATTGATACAACTTTCATCAAGAAGAAACTGTTCTATACCGATGTAACAGATGCCATCATCATCATGCCACGGAATAATATTATCTTTAACTACGACAATTTTGCGGAATGAATCAGGCACACGTTTTAAGGAATTTATTTCCTGTTGCCTTTTTTCTTCATCAGCAACAGAAAGTGCAGATTGAATATACCAGCGATTACTTCCGCTGTTTACAACAAAGTCGATTTCAAGCTGAGTTCTAACATTTTTACCCTTATCATTTTTATGATTATATTCCACCACTCCGACATCAACATTGAATTCGCGAGCGATAAGCTCGTTGTATATAATGTTTTCCATAATGTGATTTTCTTCCATTTGCCTGAAATTGAGTCTTGCATTGCGAAGACCTACATCTGTGTAATAATATTTGAGAGGAGTTTCCATATATTTTTTCCCTTTAATGTCATAGCGTTCTGCTTTGCCGATAATATATGCTTCAGCAAAGTAATCAACATATTTTGATATGGTTGAGGAACTGATATTCACTTTCTTTGTACTTTTGAAGGTGTTGGAAAGTTTGCTTGGATTGGTAAGGGAACCTATTGCAGAAGAAAGAATATTCAGTAAATCCTCAAGGATATCCTTGTCGTTATTGATTTTGTTTCTTTCGATAACATCGGTAATATATGTTTTTGCAAACAGATCCTTTAAATATTTACTTTTTTCTTCGGGCGTGTTTTTAGATAGCACAAAAGGCATACCACCATATGTTAAATATTCTTTCCATGCATTGTGCCTGTCTCCTTCATAAGCATCATAAAATTCCTTATAAGTTAATGGGTTAACCTTGACCTCGTCACCCCGGTCTTTAAACTCTGTCAAAATATCGGTTGAAAGCATTTTTGAGTTACTTCCGGTAACATACAGATCAACATTTTTAAGCTTCATAAGACCGAGCAGAACAGGTACAAACCCAATTTTATCTTCTACTCCTTCAACATAAGGATTTTGCATTTCCAATACCAACTGCACTTCATCAATAAAAACATAAAAATGTTTACTTTTATCCTGTGTTATTTCACGAACATATTTGTCAAGCTCAAACGGATTTTTGTATTTTGCATTGATTACTTCGTCGAGAGCAATTTCAATGATACAATCATCCGTAATACCAACGGAATTCAGATATTGGTGATAAAGTTCAAAAAGCAGGAACGATTTGCCGCATCTTCTTATTCCGGTTATAACTTTAATGAGACCATTATCTTTCTTCGAAATAAGCTTGTCAAGATACTTTTTCCTTTCTATAATCATAAAGCCTTCTCCAATCTACACGAAAAATTATTGCGGATAAACGCAGTTTTGATTTGTTTCGTTGTTAGTATACCACGAATGGAATAAAAAAGTCAATATACACACGAAAAATTATTGCGGATAAACGCAATAATTTTTTGGAATCTCATATTGTGATTTCAATGTAAAATTTTTGGTACGGGCATATGTTGGAAGTATTTTATATATTTGATAATTTTATATAAAATGCTAAAGAGGCTCATTTCAGATGATTATGAGTCTCTTTTTTGAAAAAATATTTTGTTTTTGATTCAGATATTACAAATTGTCTGTATAATTAATAAAATGTGATTGCGTCGATGAAAATTACAACTGATAAAAACCCCTTGCACATTTTTGTACAAGAAATTTTTAATGCTTTACCTCGCTAAACCGCATAAACAGTGGCTTTTCTGTAAATAAAATATTCAAAACAGGATAAAATATAAGGTGTTATTGGTTAAAATTACACAAAATTAAAAAAACTGTTGACATAAGCGGTTTGGTATTATATAATCTGAGAGTATGCAAAAGAAGGGATATTTATGCCCTTTTCCAAAAGCATACCACACTATATACAGGAGGTGAATCCAATTGCCAACCTTTAACCAGTTAGTAAGAAAGGGCAGAGAGACTTCTGTTAAGAAGTCAACAGCACCTGCACTTCAGGTAGGTTTTAACTCTCTTAAGAAAAGACCTACAGACCAGAGTGCTCCTCAGAAGAGAGGTGTTTGTACAACTGTTAAAACAATGACTCCTAAAAAGCCTAACTCAGCTCTTCGTAAGATGGCCAGAGTAAGACTTACAAACGGCGTCGAAGTTTCTGCTTATATCCCCGGTATCGGTCATACCCTTCAGGAACACAGTGTTGTTCTTATCAGAGGCGGTAGAGTAAAAGACCTCCCTGGTGTCAGATACCACATTATCCGTGGTGCTCTTGACGCAGCGGGTGTTGCTAACAGAAACCAGTCCAGATCCAAATACGGTGCTAAAAAAGCAAAGAAGTAATCCGGTCCGGACAAGTTGATTCAAGGTAAGCAAAAGCTTACAGTAAAAAAAGGTAAGTCAAGTGCGGCAATATGGAATTCATATATATATGTTTATTTTGTATTGAGCGCTGACAAGTTTTAAGAAAACTTGAGTACCTGTGAAATCATTTTAATATGAAGGAGGGAAGTAAAGTGCCACGTAAAGGTTATATAGCAAAAAGAGAAGTATTACCCGATCCTATGTACAACAATGTAGTTGTTACAAAGCTTATCAACAACATCATGCTTGACGGTAAGAAGGGTGTAGCTCAGAGCATTGTATACGGAGCATTTGAAATCATTGCTGAAAAAACAGGAAAGGAAGCCGTTGAGGTTTTCACTCAGGCTATGGAAAACATTATGCCTGTCCTCGAAGTTAAAGCAAGAAGAGTCGGCGGTGCAACCTATCAGGTGCCCATCGAGGTTCGCCCCGAAAGACGCCAGACTCTCGGTCTCAGATGGCTCACTCTCTACGCTCGTCAGAGAAACGAAAGAACCATGCGTGAAAGACTTGCAGGCGAAATCCTCGATGCAGTCAACAACATGGGTAGTGCCGTTAAGAAAAAAGACGACACACACAAAATGGCAGAAGCCAACAGAGCGTTCTCGCACTATCGTTGGTAATCACGGCACAAGTTGCCTGAGTTTTGATAAGAAGGAAAGGAGGACAATTATATTATGGCTAGAGAATATTCTTTGAAGAATACAAGAAATATCGGTATCATGGCTCACATCGATGCCGGTAAAACAACCACAACCGAAAGAATACTTTATTATACAGGTCGTATTCACAAAATGGGTGAAACCCACGACGGTGCAGGTACAATGGACTGGATGGCCCAGGAGCAGGAGCGTGGTATAACAATTACCTCTGCTGCTACAACATGTTTCTGGAAGCCTGCAGGCGGTCCTTACAAAGATATTGCACACAGAATCAACATAATCGACACACCGGGACACGTTGACTTCACAGTTGAAGTTCAGAGATCACTCCGTGTACTTGACGGTTCTGTAACCGTTATGTGTGCTAAGGGTGGTGTTGAGCCTCAGTCCGAAACCGTATGGAGACAGGCTGATGACTACAAAGTTCCCCGTATGATTTATGTTAACAAAATGGATATCATGGGTGCAGATTTCTACAATGTAGAAAACATGGTTCATGAAAGACTCCATGCTAACGGTGTTCC
>JAZNUS010000087.1:0-2252 GCA_045592485.1 Clostridia bacterium
TCATCAAGAAAAAATTAATTCTCTCGATGCTGCGATTTTTTGTGAAAATGTCAATTGACACTTCATACAAAATATGAGAAAAATTTTGGTTATTATGACATGTTGTTTCTTAAGTTGACGACATTGCCCACCAGGGGGAAGGCTCACACACTAGCGCAAAACAGAGCGACAAACCCCAATTTGCATCTTAAGTTGACGACATTGCCACCAGGGGGAAGGCTCTCGCTCCGGCGTCAAATTCCAGCTTCAAACACCCCGATAAATTCAAATTTGTTTCTTGTAACAAGACGGTGTAATCCCTTCCTTTTTTTTGAAAGTGTGGGAAAAATAATTATAGTCTTTGAAGCCACACATTTCAGAAACAGTTCCGAGAGAATAGTAGCCGGTTACAATGAGCATTTTGGCAAGCTCTATCCTTCTTGAAAGCATATAGCCAAACACCGTGTTCCCTGTTTCTTTTTTAAAAAGATTGCAAAGATAGTTTGGGGTAAGGTGAAGCCCATTGGCAATATCTGAGATGGTTATGGTCTCTGAAATATGCTCTTCAATGTGTTGCTTAACAGCCTTCACATAGTCTGAGTCGGTGTCATATATTTTTTCGGCAAGCTGATGAAAAAGAAACATAAAAAGATCGTAGCTTTTTTCTGTCCGAAGAGGTGATGCGGATTTCATAAGCCGGTGGATTGTTTCAATCATATACACAGTATCGTGATTTATACATTTTCTGAAAACTCCCGAAACATCAATACTGTCCTCAGAGCGTGGAACAACATTGAAGCAGGTGTAATAGGAGCTGATATTTGTCTCTCTTCTGACTCTTTTTGAGCCCGGCGGAAAGATAAATGCATCTCCGCTCTCTAAAACAATTTCCTTGCCGTCGAACTCATATTCCATTCTTCCCTCCATGCAAAAGGTAACATCATAGTAGGGAATTTCAGAAAGAGGAATATGGAAAATGCGGTCGGTGCGGGTATGGATGAATGTGAAAAGAGGTGGTTTTGGATAAGGCGGATTCATAATAACCTCCGGTTTATGTATTGGGAGAGCTTAATTGACCAAAGCAAACAAAGAAATTTTTGGTTCACATTGGTTCCTCTCCGCAAAATTTTTTCATTGGCGGCATAATCCTGCAGCGGCAGAGGCAGCTTCTCCTGCCATAAGACCGCAGCCGATATGTGATTATTCCTTTTTTATTACCACATAATACATTGTTTATTTTATCTGTCTGTTTTAAAGGATTTATATTTCGACGGAGTCATGCCGGTGACCGCCAGAAACACTCTGTCAAAGCTTGATGTTGCCTCGAAGCCGCAAAGCATTGCTGTTTCGGTGATGGTCTTTCCTGAGTCAAGGTGTTTTTTTGCATTGATTATTCGTATGGTATTTAAATATTTAGGCAGACTCATACCTGTGTATCTGGAAAAATATCTTGAAACCGTATACTTGCTGAGATAAAACCTTTCAGCCAGAATATCGAGAGTGATTTTTTTGTCAAAATTTTTTTCGGTGTAGCTCATAATTTCCGAAAAACCATCGGGTGATTTTGCACCCTCGGTTACAGACGATAGAAGATTTAAAAGAGAACACAGGGAAAGCTGCCTGGTGTTTTCATTAAATTCGCCGCAGTTTTCGGTTTTCAGTTTTTCCACAATAGAGTTAAATTCATCTTTGATGTTTTCGATTGAAACAACACTGCAAGGCGAAGCAAAGCATGACAAAATATCGGGCGAAAGATGCTTTCTGATGTCATGAATATAGCTTTCGTGAAAATCTATCATAACCCTTTTTTCAGGAATGCTGCCTCCCGATGCTGTCATGTGAGGAATAAAGGGCGGTATGAGCGCAACATTTGTGTTGTTTAAAGAATAGACCTTATCACCAACAAAAAGATTTCTTGAATTGCAGGTCAGGTGCAAAATTTCATAGTGATTGTGATAATGCATTGCAGACATATGCTTTTCAACATTGTAGGTGGCCTCCTGAACAGCCATTGCACTCCGGTTGGCTTTGAGAATATCTTCGGTAAACATTTGCTTCACCTCAAGCTGATTATATTACACTTACTTGGATTAGTCAAGCAAGAATTGTAAACTTTTTTATCAAACAAAGCAATAATTGTGTTGCGAAAAAAACGAAGTTTAATTTATAATCAGATTGAGCTCAAATTGGAGTTTGTCGGGGAGATGGGATTGGGCTAATGCGAAAGGCTTCCCCTTGGTGGGGAAGCTGTCACCGCAAGGTGACTGATGAGG
>JAZNUS010000088.1:0-11597 GCA_045592485.1 Clostridia bacterium
CTTTTCTTTCAAAGCCTTACCAACACCACGGTCGGCGGTTATGAAGGCATTATCTGTGATTTTGCAAAGAGTACATCCGCAGTAACCCTGAGAAACATCAACCCAATCCACATTGCCGATATTTTCCATCAAAGCTCTGTCGGTATGTTTAAAATTGTGAACTGCACACTTTTCGGTAACAGTTATATTGTATGCAATATCACCGGGATAGTTACTGGATAAATATGTATCACCCTTTTGAAGATCAATGGCGAATTTATTGAGAGCTGTTTTGTAATAGTTGTATGCTTCAGGAGCACATATGTATCTGCCGTCACCCAAAGAGACAATCTGCATATCCGAATGCTTCGACAATGCCGGATGCACATTTTGGTTCTCAAAAGAACAGATTACTTCAATCCCCAGATTTTCCAGTGATTTTTTCGATTCCGGATATATGTCTGACGACACAATTAAAGCTTTGGGTAATTGTTTTTTCTTAAATAAAAAATCATTGTTCATGTAACACAAAACCTTTTTTTACATAAAATATAATAAAACAACTAACTGACTATAGCCATTTCGGTTATTTGCCGGTTAGTTGATTATATAGGGGCTGTAATAAATGTTACAGCCCCATTTTTATTAGTTGATTTTTAAAACATTTTCAGCCGCAATCATAATTGCAAGTTTTGCAGTTTCAAATGTTAATCCACCTTGAAAATAAGCAGTATAAGGGGGTTTTATCGGACCATCGGCAGATATTTCTATGGATGATCCCTGAACAAACGCACCGGCTGCCATTATGACCTTATTCTCATAACCGGGCATATCCCAGGGAGCAGGCACAACAAAACTGTCAATCGGTGCGCCCTGCTGAATACCACGGCAAAATGCCACAAGTTTTTCTTCTGACAAAAGCTTAACCGAAGTTATTATGTCACTTCTTTTCCCTGCGCTTGGCGGATTAACCTCATAGCCAAGCTCTTCGAAAAGAGCTGAACAGAATATTCCGGCTTTGACAGCATTGCGTACAATTTCGGGAGCCATGAAAAATCCCTGATACATGCTTCTGTTATTACCAAGAGTTGCTCCGCATTCTCTTCCTATTCCGGGGCAGGTTAGTCTGTAGGAAACTTTTTCTACTGCCTCTTTTGTGCCGACAATATATCCTCCACTCATTGCAAGACCGCCGCCGGGATTTTTGATAAGGGAACCAACAATCAGGTCAGCACCAACGCTGCAGGGTTCTTTGTCTTCAACAAATTCACCATAGCAGTTATCTACAATGCAGTATATGTCGGGACTTATGGCTTTTACAAAAGAAATTATTTCTCCTATATCATCGACGCTGTAGGTATCTCTCCAGTCATAGCCTTTTGAGCGCTGAATAATTACTGCCCTGACCGAAGGATCAATAGCCTTTTTCAAGCCATCAAAATCCACCCTGGAATCAATCATATCAACCTGACGGTAATTCACACCAAAATCCTTAAGTGAACCTGACGATGTATTGCGGATTCCGATAACCTCTTCCAGTGTATCATAGGGTTTGCCTGTTGCAGCAACAAGAGTGTCGCCGGGTCGGAGTACACCATAGAGACAAGTTGCAATTGCCATTGTGCCGTTTACTATGTTGTGACGGACAATAGCGTCTTCACCGCCAAAAACATCGGCATAAATTTTATCAAGAGTGTCTCTGCCAAGATCATCGTAACCATATCCCGTGGTAACACCGAGGTGAGCCTCAGAAACACCGTGCTTTGAAAATGCCTTTAAAACCCTGAGGGAATTATATGCACAAATCTCGTCAGCCCTTTTGTATGCATCACAACATTTTTCCTCGGCAATTTCAGCAAGCTCAATAAGCCTTTCTGAAATGCCGTAATTATTTTTCAAAAACTGATTTATCATTTTATAATTACCGTACCCTTAACTGTTGTAGCCTATTTCGAATGCTTTGAGATTGATATCGAGGAATTTGGGCGGAACTGTTTCTTTAATAACATCAATCCAGACTTCCTTGTCAACTTCACTGTTTTTAGCAAAACAACCAATGAGAACAATGTTAACTGCTTTAACAGTTCCTGCCTCCACAGCACCGCTGAGAGCATCAAGAGCAACAATGTTTTCAAGCTTGTCAGCAATTTTATCCAAAATGTTTTCGGGATATTTCATTGCACCTGTGATAACAGGCATAGGATTCATCTTCTGAGTGTTAACAATGAGCTTGCCGTCTTTTTTCAGATACGGAAGCCATCTGTACGCTTCAAGCTCTTCGAAGGCAAGAAGAAAATCAGCTTCGCCTTCAAAAATCAGAGGAGAATAAACTTTTTCATCATATTTAACATAGGTTACAACGCTTCCGCCCCTCTGGCTCATACCATGAACCTCAGAAACCTTAACATCATAGCCCGCTCTGATTGCAACCTTACCGATAATACGGCTTGCAAGGAGTGTTCCCTGACCGCCTACACCAACAATCATTACATTACTCATTATTCTTCACCGGCCTTTCTGATTGCTCCGAATTTACAAACATTCATACAAAGCGTACATCCGTTACACTGAGATGCATCAATGGTGATTTTGCCGTCAACAACTGAGATTGCCGGACAACCAAGACCCATACACATCTTACAGTTTTTACACTTATCTTCATCAATAATACACGGAGCACCGTAGTTAACGGTTTTAAGAAGAGCACAGGGACGCTGCGAAATGATAACCGATGGTTCTTTTGCGGCAATTTCTTCTTTAACAACCTTTTCAAAATTTTCAAGATCAAAGGGATCTGCAACAACAACTCTTTCAATGCCTACTGCATTAGCAAGCTTAACAAGATCAACATTTTTTGTTTCTTCACCTCTGATGGTGTAACCTGTTGTGGGATTCTGCTGATGTCCTGTCATACCGGTGATGGAGTTGTCAAGGATAATGACAGTGGAAATACCTTTATTATAAACAACATCAATAAGACCTGTGATACCAGAGTGAATAAAGGTTGAATCACCAATAACAGCCACAAGCTTTTCGCCAAATTCGGTTCCTCTTGCTTTTTCCATTCCGTGTGCCATGCCAATGCCGGCACCCATACACACGCAGTAGTCCACACTTGAAAGAGGTGGCAAAGCACCAAGTGTATAGCAGCCGATATCGCCGCACACTCTGAGCTTGAGCTTTTTGAGAATATAGTACATTCCTCTGTGAGGGCATCCGGGACACATAACCGGAGGACGAACGGGAATTTCTTCATCAACAGTCATTGTTTCAGGACCGTCAACGCCAAGAACTGCTTTTCTGATCATCTGAGGATTATATTCGCCAAGTCTTGTGAAAATTTCTTTTCCGACAACTTCAACCCCTATGCTTCTGCAATAGTCTTCAATGAATGAATCAAGCTCTTCGATAACATATATTTTTTCAACCTTTGAGGCAAATTCCTTTATAAGCTTTCCGCTTATGGGATATGTGATACCGAGCTTCAAAAAGCTTGCGTTCGGGAGTCCCTCTTTTGCATACTGATAGGAAATACCGCAGGTTATAACACCAATTTTAGTGTCATTGATTTCCATTTTGTTGAAAGGACAGTCATAGCCATATTCGGCAATGTCTTCGCATCTTTTTTCAACAACAACATGGCGTTGTTTAGCCATTGCAGGCATCATAACATATTTTCCGGGATTCTTTTCAACATCCTTGAGCTGATAGTCTGCTCTTTCGCCTTCTTCAACCATGCTCTGAGAATGAGCAACCCTCGTGGTGAGTCTGAGAATTACAGGTGTGTCAAACTTTTCGCTGAAGTCAAATGCCATTCTGGTAAATTCTTTACACTCTTCACTGTCTGAAGGTTCAATTACCGGTATTTTGGAAGCTTTACCGTGATTTCTTGTGTCCTGTTCATTCTGTGAGCTGTGAAGACCGGGGTCATCGGCAACAACAGCAACCATACCTCCGTTAACACCTGTGTAGGATGCAGTGTATAGCGGGTCTGCGGCAACATTTAACCCAACATGCTTCATAGCTGTCATGCTTCGTGCACCGCCAAAGCTTGCACCGATTGCAACCTCTGCGGCAACCTTTTCGTTACAAGCCCATTCACAGTATATTTCATCATACTTTTTTGCAATAAATTCGGTAACCTCCGTACTGGGAGTACCGGGATATGAAGAAACCACAGTTACTCCGGCTTCATATATGCCGCGTGCCACTGCTTCGTTTCCGAGCATAAGTTTTTTCATTGGTATTACCTTCCTTATAATTCTTTTGATAACAATTTAATATGATAACATATTTTTAAACAAAAATAAAGTCTTTTTTACAAATTTCACAAAGTAATTGTATGCATGCTTCAACATCTGCCATGCTTGCAGTTTCACATGTGGTGTGAACATAACGCACCGGAATGGAAAGAGCTCCTGTTACTGCACCGCTCTTTGTAAGCTGCATTGCGCCCGCATCGGTTCCGCCGTAGGAAAGAATTTCAAACTGATGTGCAATGTCATTATCTTTTGCAAGGCGTGTAATAAAATCACGAAGACCCTTGTGAGTGATAACTGATTTGTCCATAATTTTAATTGCAACACCATCACCAAGCTTCACATCCATTGTTTCACAACCCGGAGTATCACCTGTTCCTGTGACATCCACACTGATAGCAATATCAGGTTCAACATTGTATGAAGCAACCTTTGCACCTTTCAAACCGATTTCTTCCTGAGAAGAAAAAACAAAATACAAATCAAGAGTGTTTGAATTTATCTTTTTGATTGCTTCTACAAGAGCATAAACACCGATTCTGTTGTCAAGAGCCTTGCTTATTACCTTTGAGCCGATAACGGAAAAATCGCCCTTGAACACGGCAACATCACCGGCATTCACCTTGCTTTCCGCTTCTTCCTTGCCTGAGGCACCAATGTCAATGTACATATTCGAAAACTTAAGGTCTTTTTTAACATCATTTTTGCTTTCAAAGCAAACACAGCCCTCGACACCATTGGCAAAAACAACTCTTTGATAAAGTGCCGCAAAAGCATCAACACCCCCCACAGGGGCAAATCGTATGAAGCCTTTGTCGTCAATGTAGTTTGCCATAAGACCGATTTCGTCCATATGTGCCGCAAAAAGAACCTTTTTTCCGCTTCCTTTTTTACGAACAATGAGATTACCGAGATCATCACGGTAATACTCATCAGAAAAATCCTTTATCTCATTTATAATAAGATCTGCCACAGTATTTTCATTTGCCGATACACCGCTTAATTGTGTCAGTTTTTTCAATAATTCCATCATTCTACCTCCTGTAAACCGTCATCCGGAAAATTCCCGATATCGTTGAGAACAACTCTTACAAGCCTTTTCATCTCATCATAATCTCCTCCGTCAGCAACACTCACAGCAGAGTGAATATATCTGCATGGAAGAGATATTGCAGCAACTCTGCATCCGTCACCGTCAATCTGAATTACCCGGGAATCATTTGCGCCGTTACCGGTACGCTTGTACTGATATTTTATGCCTTTATCATTGGCAAGATTTTCAATAAACTTTCTGAGTTCAATGTCGGAATATGAGCCTTTGTCCATAAGAGAAATTGCAGGGCCATCCCCAAGTCGGGTGCAGTACAAATGCTCAGGAACAAATGCAGTATCCGACGCCGTTGTGGCTTCAAGAACAATTGCCACATCGGGATTTATGCGTTTTGTCAAAACGCTCGCGCCACGCATGCCCATTTCCTCCTGAACAGAAAAGCAAAAATATATGTCACAATCATATTTTTCATGCATAAGCTCCATCATAATTGCACAGCCCACACGGTCATCAATTGCTTTTGCTTTGAATCTTCTGCCGTGAAGTCTGACATAGGGTGAATAAAAGGAAATATAATCACCTTTGGAAACAAGCTTTTCGGCTTCTTCCTTTGACCTTGCGCCAATATCAATATACATATCTTCTTTTTTTATAATCTTTTTGCGTTCCTCTTTTTCCTGAAGATGAACAGCCTTTATGCCGATTACTCCCTCAATCTCATCGTCACCCACAAGAACCTTCTGAGTGAGAAGAACCCTGTCATCAATGTGACCCACTTCGTTGAATTTTATATATCCGTCATCGGTTATACCGGTACAAATGAGTCCAACCTCATCCATGTGAGCAAATACTGCAATTTTTTTTGATGCAGGCTTTTTACCTTTTTTAAGAAAAATAAGATTACCCATGGAGTCTCTTATGATTTCATCAGCCAGAAGTGACACCTGTGACAAAATAAAATCAGCGACTTTTTCTTCATTGCCGGCAACGCCGTTAAGCTCGCTCAATACTCTCAGCATAATATATCCCCCGTTCTTTCAAAAGATTTTAAAAATACTGTAATTGCCTCAGAAACATTTTTGCAATCTTCAATGCAAAGTGTTTCTATGGGGGTATGCATATATTTAAGAGGAACTGAAAGCAATAATGTCGGTATTCCTTCTCTTGCAGTCTGAATAGACCATGCATCAGTGCCTGTGTTTCCTCCTTCAACCTCAATTTCATAAGGGATTGAAGCTTTATCGAGGCATTCTATGAATTTTTTGCACATAGCCTTGTGAATATTCGGTCCTTTACACACAACAGGACCGCATCCGCATTTGAATGTGTTTTTGGATTCATCGGGAGTTGTTGCATGGGTAACATCAATGGCAATTGCCATGTCGGGATTAACAGAATGTGCGGCAACAACAGAACCTCTCAACCCTACTTCTTCCTGAACACAAGCACACACATACAAATCGAAATCAAGAGGAGTATCCTTGAGCTTTTCAAGAACATCAAGAAGAATAACAACCGAAGCACGGTCGTCAAGGGATTTTGAAGCTACATATCCGTTCTTCAGCTCTGTTGTTACGCTGTCGAAAGTGATAACCGAACCCACAGGAACATTTTCTTTTGCTTCTGTCAAATTCATCCCTACATCAACATAGAGCTTGTCAAAGCCAACGATGTCTGAGTAATCCTCCGAGGTCATTACATGCGGAGGTTTTGCCCCGATAACACCGATAAAATCTTTTACACCGTGAACAACAACGGTATTGCCGTAAAGTATTCTCGGATCAATGCCGCCAATTGGACTGATGAGCAAAAAACCGTTTTCATCAATGGATTTGACAATCATTCCGATTTCGTCAATGTGAGCTTCAAGCATAACTCTGCCGCTTCCTGATTTGGATTTTTTCAGAGCTATAACATTGCCGAGAGAATCAATTTTAACATCGTCACAGAGTTTTTTGAACCTTTCGGTCAGATAGTCAGAAACATTTTGTTCAAAACCCGACACTGCGGACAATGAGGATATTTTTTTTATTTCGTCAATCATATTCATTAAATGTTCTCCTTAAAGCGAGTTTACGATAGATTTAAAATGTTTTCCCCGTTCTTCAAAATTCTTATACATATCAAAGCTTGCACAAGCCGGAGACATAATAACCGATACACTGCGTTCGCCTGCCATTCCCTTGGCAAATGAAAAAGCAATCTTTGTTGCTTCTTCCATTCCGTCAGCCACAACAACAGGCACTTTTTTGTCGGGGGTTGAAATTTTGTTGACCTCAGCCTCAATTTTGGGGGCAGTGTCTCCTATGAGAACGAGAGCACTGACTCTTTCAATAACTTTTTTTGCAAGAAGGTCATATTCAAGATTCTTATCATAGCCTCCTGCAATAAGGACAATTTTTCCCGGAGGCTGTGCATTGAGACCTGCTATTGTTCTCGTTGGAGTTGAACCAATTGAATCATTATAAAACGAAACACCTTCAAGCTCCCTTACAAATTCCATACGATGCTCCACACCGGAAAAGTTTGCAGCAACATATTGGATTGTTTCATCGCTCACATAGGGTCTCACGGCACAAATTGCCGCCATATAATTCTCAATGTTGTGAAGACCTTTAATTTTTATGTCGCGTTCATCGAGAAGAGGCTTGTCATCATAGTATATAATGCCATTCGAATAGTAAGCATCCTGCTTTCCCGATCTTCTTGCAAACATTTTGCAGTCATATTTATAATCCGGTTTAAGTGATGCAGTTACTTCGTTATCTGCGTTTAAAACAAGTCTGCAACCCTCTTTGTGGTATTTATATATATTTGTCTTACATTCGGTATATTCTTCCATATCCTTGTGATAATCAAGATGATTGGGAGTAATGTTAGTGATGACGGCAACATCCGGTGAAACCCGAAGTGTCTGAAGCTGAAAGCTTGAAAGCTCAAGCACTACCATATCATCTTCGTAAATCGACTCTATTTCAGCCAGAAGAGGCTTGCCGATGTTTCCTCCAACATGAGTGCGATAGCCTTCTTTTTTAAGCATTTCATAAACAAGAGTGGTGGTTGTTGTTTTACCGTCACTTCCTGTTATACCAAAAATTTTGCACGGACAAAGGGACATAAAAATTTCCATCTCACTTGTAACAATCTGTCCGTTAGCTATTGCTCTTTGAATAGGCTCGGAGCTGACCTTTATTCCCGGAGACTTAAGAATCATATCGAAGCCGTCAAGGTGGTCAAGATAGTCCGGGCCAAGGCATAGCGAATCACAATTTTCTTTAAGCCGTTTTAGAATTGGCACATCAAATTTTTCTTCCGGATTACGGTCACAGCCGCAAACTGATGCACCGAGACTTTTCAAAAATTCAATTGCAGGAAGATTACTGACTCCAAGACCCAGAACCGCAATCTTTTTATTTTTAACCGTTCCTTTAAACACTTCATAATTAGCATTAAACATCACACAGTCCTCCACGCAGACTATGGTGGAAGCATTCAAATTGTTTTGATTGAATCCACCAAAATTTTTTGTATATCACAAAAAGCCAAACTATAATGTTTGGCTTTTGATTGCAATTATATCCCCACCGAGCCGTTATTACAGGACATATTTTTAACCTGCTACGCAGGTGGACTCCGCCTGACTGCTTAAATGTTCCCTTGTCTTTGCATGGTCTACAGCCACAGTCAGAGATAGGATTCCTTTCTAAAACTATCGGTTAAAATAAAATCCTCATTCGCGCACACCGCAGGGATAATGCACATTCATAATATCACATATGCTTTAAAAAATCAATAGCTAATTGTCAGTTTGCCATGAAAATAATCAATCGATAATTTCAAATTCTTCACTGCATCTGTCTTTGAACATTTCAAAAGCAGCATCAAGCTCGTCATCATCTTCAACAGTTACAAATACATCTTCCCCGGAAGACTCACTTTCTATTCTCATTATGAAAACTTCTGATTCTTCATTTTCATTTTCAATATCCTCAGGAGTTGCGAGAGCTGCGTATTTTTTGCTGTTCAATTCAAATGAATCTACAATTTCAAGCTCAATAGCCTCGTTGTTTTCGTCATAAAAGGTAAGTACATTATTTTCTTCCATTGTCATAATTCTCCTTATTTTTTGTTAGCGTCAAGATAGCTTTGAAGTATAATTTCAGCGGCAACGGTGTCTATGACATTTTTTCTTGATTTGCCGCGGGTGTTGGTGGCGTTCAGAAAGGACGAAGCCTCAACTGTTGTGAGCCTTTCATCCTGAAGAACAATTTTAAGGTTTGGAAATCTTTCTAAAAGATCAGCACGAAAACTATATGTAACTTCGGCACGGGGGCCGAGAGTGCCGTTCATATTCTTCGGGAGACCGAGAACAACGGTTTCAACATCATTTTCAATTATGATTTCAGCTATGGAATCCAGAAGCTTCGGATAAACCTTGTTAGGTAAAGTTTTAAAACCCTGAGCCATAAGACCGAGAGAGTCGCTTAGTGCAATTCCTACTCTTGAGTCGCCATAGTCAATTCCCATTATTTTCATCTGCAATACCTCTTAGCTATAAACATTACATATATATTAGCATAAACTCAATAATATTTCAACTATTTTATTAATTTATATTTTTAAAACACATTTCCAATCTTTAATTTGTGATAATTTTTAAACATATCATTTAAATTTTTAAGTTCGTCAATCAGATACCCCATCATTTCTTTATCCTTAATTTCTGCTGCAACGGATATTTTCGACAGATTATCTTCAATATTGTTAAGGATGTTGTGACTGTAAAATATAAAAAACGGCTTTTTTCTTTTATTCCACAGGTTTTTCATTTCATCAATCTCATCTGATGGTAAAATGCCATTGGAAATTTTCAATTTTGCTTCATTAATTATGCCGGTTGATTCAGGAAAATAATTACTGTTGATTTGTATTTCACATATAATAAGAAAGCTAAGCAAACCAATTATCACCGCAAATATCACCCAGTTTCGCATATTTATTTCTCCTTCATCATGCAATATACTTCTCTGCGACAATTTACAGACAAAAGAAAAATCTCTTCAATTTTTCTTTTGCCAAGAAATTTTTTAAAATCCCCATGATTAAATGGTGATAACTCAAGTGTTTTTTTCTGCAATTGTCCATCGGCTATCAGCACATATCCCCGGTTATCCGACTCTTTTGTCTTTAGTGCCGAAATTTTTCCGTTTGTTTCAAGAAGTGCACATTCAACATCAGAGATGTCGAATATGTCAAGCATCCTCAGTTCTTCTGCTAAATCTGTTATTGTATATCTTGCTTTTCTCATTTCTTTCTGATTTATTATACCATTATTTATAATGTAGACAGGTCTTCCTGTTACAATAATTTTAAAAAGAGATGATTTCATACTCAGAAAAGAAAGAAGGGTTTCCGTGAAAACAAGAGTTACTATTGGTACAATACCGTAGAGAAGCGGTATTGAAATGTCACTCATGGGAACTGTTGCAAGATCGGATATCATTATGGCAACTACAAGCTCCGACGGCTGAAGCTCGCCAATCTGTCTTTTTCCCATGATTCTCAGGGAAAACACAACAAGAGTATATATGATTAATGTTCTTATAAGAGCAATTAGCAATATTTCCCACCACTTACACAAAAAATTATTTAAACTTTATTTATATTATGTCTTTACATATTTAAAAATATGTGTTACAATAGTACCATAAATTATATTGAGGTGATTTTGTGGCTAAGAAGAAAGAGCAGACAGCTCTCATCTATAAAGACAGGCCGCTTGTTAAACGCGGAAACGAAGTTGTGTATGGCGATATAAACGATAAGTTCTACATTCACATTCGCATACTTGAAACCGAAACTGTAAAAGACCTTGAGCTTGCAACCGATGTTGTTGTTTCCCTTATGGAAGGCGCTAAGGTTGTTAAAAAAGCAGAACGAGAAGGAATATACCGTGCATTGGATATCGGTGCATTCTGGCTTGAAGATGCATTCGAAAATAGTTAAGATTGTTAAAATTTTGGCGAGGTCTTTCAGACCTCGCTGTTTTAATGAATATAAAGAAAATTCATACTTTTAAATGACTCAAATAACGAAAGGAGAAGATGAGATTGAAGTTATTGACATTTAAAGGCGGTCAGCATCCCAATGACTGTAAAGAAATTACCAAAGACAAAAAAATAGTCAATCTTGCACCATCGAAAATTATGGTGTATCCAATGTCCCAGCATATAGGTGCTCCATGTGAGCCGATTGTTGCACTTGGCGACTATGTCTGCATGGGACAAAAAATCGGAGAAAGCAAAGCA
>JAZNUS010000089.1:0-3291 GCA_045592485.1 Clostridia bacterium
TTCGCACCGTAAGAGGGTGCTTGCCTCGTCGGAAGTTTTGACATGTGCGCTTTCATCATTTCACATTCGCACACCTGTGTGCTCTGTTCAATGGAAAGCACAGCAAAACCCCAATTTAATTACTAAAACAAACACGGATACTATATCACAGACATTTTTGTTTGTCAATGTGAAATGTGTATAAGTATTGTGTTGACAAAGACCGGTTTTTGATTTAAAATTAAATCTGTACAACATTTAAGACAGGAGACAGATATTATGCTTATAGATTTCCACACCCATGCATTTCCTGAGACAATTTCAACAAAGGCAATGGATAAGCTGTCATATGCCAGCGGCGGGCTCGAGCCTCAAAGCGAAGGAACAGTTCCGTCATTGAAATATGAAATGATAAAAGACGGAGTGGACATTTCCGTTGTTCTCTCTATTGCAACAAGCCCCAGGCAACAAAATAATGTGAATAACTTTGCCAAAGAAATTAATGACGAAAAAAATATTTTCGCATTTGGTTCAGTTCACCCTGATGCACCTGATGCTTTAGAAGAGCTTGAACGCATCAGTGAGATGGGCTTAAAAGGGGTTAAGCTTCATCCCGAATATCAGAATTTCTATGTTGATGATGAAAAAATGAAGCCCATTTACCGCAAAATTTCGTCTCTCGGTCTCATAACAGTTTTTCATTCCGGCTTTGACTATGGCTATGCGCCTCCCTATCACTGTATGCCGGATAATCTTGCAAATGCTCTGAAGTGGTTCGACTCTCCTGTGATTGCGGCACATTGGGGCGGCGCAAACTGCGGAGAAGAGGTTATCAAAAAGCTTTGCGGACTTGATTTGTGGTTTGATTCATCATTTGGCTATGGAATCATGCCCAAAGCCGTTGCTCAGAAGATTATGGACAAGCACACTCCCGAAAGGTTTGTTTTTGCATCGGATATGCCGTGGCACCGTCCCGCCTGGGAAAAAAGACTTATCGAATCTTTAGATATTTCTGAAAATGACAGGGAGAAGATTTATTTTAAAAATGCCATAAGGCTGCTTGGTATCACATCTGATGTATAAAAGAACATTTTGTGAAAATTTTCAGTTGGCATACGGATTATTCTATATAAATTAGCTTTCAAAAAGATTTGATTATGATGTTGAAACGAAGAAGAAAGGAGATGGATTGCATGAAAATTAAAAGATTTTCATGTGTGTTGCTCACATTGGCACTGCTGGTCGGAACATGTTCAGGTTGTAACCTGGAGAATGAATTTTCTCCTGATGTGAAGCAAGCATCAAAGCACACTTTGATGATAAATTCCGAGGTTTACAATCAACTGGATTTCAATGACAAAACAGAGGAGGAATTTGCCATCAGAGGTCTTATTGATGCTCCCGAAGCTCTGGAGATAAAAGATGAAAAGGGTAAAATCCTTTGGAGTCAGAAAGCATATGGTTTTATCGACGATTATTCTGATGCACCGGACAGTGTAAATCCGAGCCTTTGGGAAAACACAAAAAACAACCATGCATATGGGCTCTTTGAAGTTGTTGATGGGATTTATCAGGTTCGTGGTTATGATATGGCTAATCTGACGGTTATACAAGGTGACACAGGCTGGATTGTTTTTGATCCGCTTATGAGCGTTGAGTGTAGCCGTGCAGCAATGGAGCTGGTTGAAAAAAACCTTGGTAAAAGACCGGTACGGGCGGTCATTATTTCTCATCCCCATATTGACCACTATGGCGGAATAAAAGGAGTAATGACTCAGGAAGAGGCTGCCAACGGTAAACTTTGTTTGAAGGACCAGATTGACAGCGGTAAAATTCCTGTTATTGTACCTGAACATTTTACACAGCATGCGGTAAGTGAAAATATAAATGCAGGAAAAGCGATGGAGCGCAGGGCAAATTATCAGTACGGGGTATTTTTAGACCCCGGCGAAACAGGCAGCGTAGCTCTTGGTATCGGAATGGGTCAATCTGTAGGTACGATATCCTTTGTTGCTCCTACATATGAGGTGAAAAAAACAGGAGAAAAGATAACAATCGACGGTATTGAAATGGAATTTCAGATGACTCCCGGTACGGAAGCTCCTGCTGAAATGAATATCTGGTTCCCGCAGAAAATGGCTCTCTGGGTTGCTGAGAACTGTACGGGTACGCTGCATAATCTCTATACATTGCGTGGTGCACAGGTTCGTGATGGCAATACATGGGCAAGCTATATTTTAGAAGCAATAACCCTATACGGAGATGAGCTTGAAGTAACATTTCAGTCTCACAACTGGCCCCATTGGGGCAACAGGATTGCAGTTAACTATATGGAAGATACAGCTGCTGTTTATAAATTTATTAACGACCAGACGCTTACATATATTAACCGGGGATATACCTCAGATGAAATTTCAAATATGATTAAGCTCCCTGAAAAGCTGGCAAAAAACTGGTACACCAGACAGTATTATGGAACAGTAGCCCATAATTCCAAGGCAGTTTATCAGAAATATATGGGGTGGTATGACGGGAACCCAGTAAATCTTAATCCCCTTGAGCCCTCGGAAAGTGCAAAGAAACTGGTTGAATACCTTGGTGATGTTGATAAAGTGCTTAAAATGGCAAAAACGGATTATGAAAAGGGTGAATACCAATGGGTTGCAGAAATTACAAATGCAATTGTTTTTGCCGACCCTGAAAACAAGAATGCAAGATATTTGTGTGCAGATGCCTTGGAGCAGCTTGGGTATCAAGCTGAATCAGGCGCGTGGAGAAATGCATATTTGTCAGCTGCAAAAGAGCTTCGGGAGGGTAATGCTTCGAAGCGCAGCAGGGCTGCTACCACCAACGGCGATGTGCAGAAAAATATGACTGCGTCTATGTTGTTTGATTTTATAAGTATTGTTCTGAACAAACAGAACATTGCAAATAAAGATTTTGTAATCAACTTTATATTATCAGATATTGGAGAAAACTACATGGTACACTTCAAATCGGGCGTTATGCTTGTTTACGCTAACAGGCTTTCCGACAATGCAGATGTCACACTTGAGTGTCCGAAAAATGCTCTGCTTCTGATATTACAGAGAAATTTTGACGGATTGCAAAAAATTGCTAAGATTGATGGGAATAAGCAGTATATCAATCTGATTATAGATAATATTACAGAATTTAATTTTTCGTCACCTGCAAATTTCAATTTAATAGAGCCTTAAGCAGTTGCGTTAGTATCCGAACCCGTTTTGGGTGCGTGTTTTTACGCCACTGCATCGTTAAAATACTCGCAAATGCGTCAGCATTAGCTGCGTT
>JAZNUS010000090.1:0-7155 GCA_045592485.1 Clostridia bacterium
GCTTTGTACACATAGTTATAACTTACCGGATCCTGTGTGAAGGACCAAATATTTGTGAGACCCTCTGCCACTTCACCGTCTGTCTGAATGAGATTTGCAACCTCCCAGTCTTCACCGGGGAGCTTAACAAGCTGGAAAAGGTTTCCGAGAGCGTTGGGAGTGATGAAGTTGAATGTTAAGTTTTCAATTTCTTTTCCGTCTGCAACCTCCGGAAGAGGAATCTGGAAGATTACTGTGGCAACATAGTTTGCCGAGGGGTTGTATGTTCCGGGGGTTGAACCTGCGGAGGTAACAACATATGTGCTCCTTGCAAGGTTTGCTTTGCCGTAGCCGTTAACGGTGATGGAAGCTGTGGCTTCGTTGCCGGAGGCATCGGTTGCAATAACTTCAATTGTGTTTGCAATATTTTTGTTAAGGTTCTTAACTGAAACAACGCCGCCTGCAAACTCAACTTCTGCAGCTTCGTCGTTAATTGTAGCTGTTGCATTTTCAACTACTGCACTGAACATAAAGTCTATGCCTGCTTCAACATCGCCAACGAATCCGCCGTCTTTAACAGATGAAGAAAGGAATTCGATGGGTTTTGCATCGGCAAATGAATAGTAATACTGAGGATTGTGACCTGCACCAACATAGCTTGAGTCGGTCATTGTTGAAAGACCAACATTACTTGTTGAATCCCATGCAGTTGCTACCACATAGAAATAGTCCTGACCGGAAAGAGCACATTCTTTAACATAGGTTGTGATATCGGCATAGTAGTTGTTATAGCTTGCGCCTTCTTCAACCAAAATGTCTGCTTCGTTTGCATAATATGCAGTGGAAGTTGATGCCACGGTAACTGCATTGTACCATGAGGTGCCTGCAAGTGTTTTGGTGAAATCCCAGTCGGTTCCGGGCATTTTGAACACTCTCATGGGATTTTTGCTTGCGCCGAAGCGAAGAATAAAGTGTTCAATTTCTTTGCCTTCGGGAGCCTGAGGAACATCAATTTTATAGATAACAAAGTTACCTCTGCCTGACATATAGGTTGAACCCCAGCTGCCGGATGCAGCGGAAACTGCACCACCGGATACCTTGTAGCTTTCGGTTACCTTTGTCAGATTACCTACACACTGATAACCTGCAATTGTGTGTTCGAAAGTCTGTTTTTTCTGAGTTGTGAAATAAGCATAGGGGATTCTTTCGTCCTCGGTTGTGAGGGAAGAATCGCCAAAGCCGTAGATGCCACGGGAATATCTGTTGAATACACCAACATAAATGGCATCATCGCCGTTTTCAAGACATTCATTTGCATAGTCTGTGATGTTTGCTTTATAGTAGTAGTTGGTGATATTTGTACACTGAACACCTTCAATAGCGACATCTGCATTTACTGCAGTGTTAGCTGCATAGTTGTCAAGTGACAAAGCTGATGCAACAGGCTCGGTAGCTGTGGTCATTGTACCTGCTTTAACCGAATCCCAGTCAATTCCGTCAAGCTTTACTACACGAACGTAGGATGCATAGTTGGAATCTTCTTTAGCATCAGTAAACTTGAATGTGTAGTTCTCAAATTCCTGACCGTCAGCAAGTGCCGGAAGAGGAAGCTTAAATACTACCATTGCGGCTTGGTTGGTATTACCTGTGTATTTACACACATTTGAGCCGGAGTTGACTACAACATATGCACTTTCACCAACGGTTTTGAGGTTGTATTCATACTCTGTGCCGTTTACAAACTCTGTTGCACCAATTGCGGAGTCTGCCGCAAAGGTGGGGAGAGCTGTGAGAACAAGCATGAGCGCCAATACAACTGACAACAATTTTTTCATAAAATCATCCTCCCAAAATTTTATTATAAATATCTGTTATTAAATTGACGACATTGCCTTGAGGAAAACGGGGATTGCCGTTATCATTTTCAGGATTATTCACTGTTTCAACAAATTTTACTCCGTGTATTCCGGGGAGTTAATTATATAAAATGAATTTTTATACATCAAATATGCGGCTTATTTATGATTTTATTTAAGCAAAAACGGCTGATAACCGCATATTTCCGGAAGTGTAAATTCTGTTTTGCCATCTGAATAAACACATTTTACTTTTTTCATGTCCGGAAGTGTAAAGCATTCGCTGTAATTTCCTTTTACATACACCTTTGCTCCTTCTTTGATAACGGTATGCTCTTCAACCACGCCTATTCTTCCTCTGTATTCCGGGTGTGTAACCTTGATGTGAAGTACATCGCCTTTTTCACCGCGCATTAAACTTACACGCGAAAAGGACGGAAGAGTACCTTTTTCAATGATTCTTTCGGGCATAAGCTTGTTTATAATAATTTCTACCAGGTCTTTGTGGAAGATTGCGCCATAGTTAATATATGCACCAAAAACATCAAAGCATATGTGTGCCCGGTTGTCCTTCATTGCGGCAGCGCTATAACCGTTGCTTTCTCTGTAGGGTACATAGAAATAGCTCTGAAGCCAGTCAAATTGCCTGTTGAAATAAGGCTCAACGCTGTCTGTGATGCTGTAGTCACTCTTCATTTTTATACCGGGGATATACTGTGCACGAACATCATCACCCCATGAAAAAAATCCGTGGGTATCATTGTTTTCACAATATTCTGAAATGTAATCCCATACCTTTGAATCGCAAATGCTTTTTCCGGTGGAAAGAATACTGCCTTTGAAGGCTTCAAGTTTTTTGCACAGTTTTTCGTTTATTACAACATTTCCCGGAAGAACAAGAAGCTTGTAATCATCAAAATTCATTTCCTCGTTTACAACATCATAGGATATTTTAAGCTCCGAAAGCATTCTTGCACATCCCCTTATGGTATCGGATGCAAAATCACTCACATTGTCGTAATTGGTTTTGTTTCGAATTATTGCAGCCTCTGTCACGGGTTTGGTGTTATCTGTCCAGGGTTCAAGGGAAATAACATATTCGTATATTTCCTTTATGTTTCTATAAAGCTCCTTGTCAAGACCATATCTTGGGTGCAGATGGTCACCAATTGATGGAACATATCCGTAAAAAAGAGCATCATAAACATCGTTTTCAATGGCAGCTCTTGTTTTGACTCCGCCAAAGTCTCCCCAGCTCTGAACAAATCTGCCGTTCATATATATGAGCTCGTCAAGTAACTTGCGGTAATACGGAGCCACAGCCGGCAGATAATCATAGCCCCATGCGGTGTCTGTTGGCAGACATTCAATTTCCACGTGGCTCTGATGTTGATAAAGGTCGTCATAGGGGTGAGAATTTAAAATCAGTCTCTTGTCACGCGGGACAGCATTTCTTATGTCGCAAAAAAGTTCTCTTAATGAATCAAGAGCAAAGGCAAACACCTGTTTGTCGTCATTTATGTCAATGTTTTGTTCACGCATTTTTTTAACGCAAGTCGGACAATAACAGCTAAATGGCATCAGACAGTCGCAAAAGATTCCATCCGGACCAAGTTCCAGAATTTCTTTGATTTCACCGATGAGATGAGCTCTGTATTCAGGATTATTGTAGCAAGGTGAGCGGAAAAAGTTTGCCGTTACACGGTTTGGCCTATACACTGTGCCATCTTTGTTTATTTTCATAATTCCGGGTTTTTCAATGGTGAGCTGATGATTTAAACCGCCGTTCAAATAGGCTGTAACACCGATTCCTCTTTTGTGACATTCTTCTATTACATCGCCCAAAAGGTTACCGTTCATATGGGGGTACGGGAAGCCTATTTTTGTGGGATAGTAAGAAAAACCGATATTGCATCTTGCAAACATGTTGATGTAGTCCACATGGCACTCAGAGAGCTTTTCGGCTAATTCCGATGCACTGAAATCTTTGCCGAAATCATCAATTCCGGGCATTGTATGAAAATCGAAATGAACAGCTCTTTTAATTCTATTCATATATATCAGTACCTCCAATTTGTTATCTCGGATAATCATATCATGTTTTCGACATAAAAACAAACAATATAATTATAAAGAATATATTTTAACCTTCAGGATTATTCACTTGAAAATCCCTCCTAAGTTTACTTTATTGTAGCATAATTAAAGCTATTTTGATATGGGAAAAAGTTTTTTGAACATGTAAAAAACTACTGTATTAAAAAGGTTAAAAACCTTATGAACGCATCATGGTTTTTATAAATATCTGCCAAGTGTAAATTTCGCAAGTCTTATATGTTCTCTTGCTACAGTATATGACATAGCAAGCTCGTCATTTTCAAAATACTGAATAAACGGGTAGAAGCAGCTTGTATGCATTTTTGCCTGAAGCACGACTTCAGATTTGGTGATGTCATCTGTGTCAATCTTAACTATGCCGATATGTTCTCTGTCAATGGGGGCATGGAAAAGATAAAGGTTACCTTTATAGAATATAAAGTCAGAGCGTGACTGGCAATCGTGAATTTCAACGGGAGCAGTCCATTTTTCTGTATTAAGGTCGTAAACTGTCAGGAATCCGCCTCTCTTTTCATCGTGCTGACGGACAAAGTAGAATACCTTGTCATTAAGCACATAGGTTGCGTTTTCCCACAACGAATCATTAATGAAATCAGGCTGAGAAACATATTCCCATGTAATAAGATCGCTGCTCTTTATAATGCATGTGAAATCACCCGAATACATGCCGCTGTAGTAATAAATCTTTCCATTTTCAGCTCTCGTTGACAGCTTTTGCATGATTCCAATATCGGAAAACATATTTTTGCAGGGGATTCCATTTGCCGCAAGGGCACTTTGTATACCGCTTGTAGAAAAATCATTTGTTATGTTGCCGACTTTAAATCGGTTTACGCCGATTTTACCGAGTTTCTTTTGAGAAACAGAGAAGGGACAGTAAAATCTGTAGTAGTTTTCATCGACTGTGCGGGCTGTCCACATAACGTATATTGTGTCGTCATCTTTTTGCATGAGTATTGTGTCATACACCATGTCAATAACCCTGCCGTCAACAACATCACCTGTGGTCTGCAAATCAAGATGTGTTATGTTTTTAATATCTGAAAGAGATGCCCACGAAAGGCGTGCCGTCTGATCCTTTGGGTCTTCATCGGGTTCTTTTGTGTTTGCATAATAAGATACATAAACAGTTCCATCAATAACAACAAATGTTGAAACATGTGCCATCTTGTCTACAGGCTTTTCGAAATCAGCAAGAAAGTTTTCGGTAATTTCCTTTGCGAATTCATCGCCTTTCTTTATTGCTTCTTCGGAAACCAAAGTTGTTATGGTACGCGACGGGTTTTCGATAGGAGCGCCGGGTGTTATGACAAGCTCCTTGTCGGTTATAAAGTCTGGTGAAAATACGTGGTCAGTCATTATTTTTCTCCTTTTTGTTTCTTGTAAAATAAATAATTATAGATATAAGTGATATGATTTCGTTGACCATTCCCATGAATGAGTTCACGAAAATATCATAAATAAGAAATGAGATGCATATAGGAATTGTGATTAGTTTTGTGAGGTTTGGCTTGTTAATCCACAGAGAGGCCGTAACAAAAGACGATGCGACAATAGGAATTATATTGTACCACACCGAAAATATGTTAAGACCCCACGCAAAGTTTATTATTATGAATACCGCTACCCACACGGGGGTCCTTGCCCACTTTTTTGTGTTTCTGTTGTAAAAAACTATTTCTCTGAAAATACCTACGGTGTTTGGTATCATTCCACCAACGGCACCCAGAAAAAAGTAGTGAGCAACCCAAAAAACATCAACTAAAAGCTTGAATAAAATTATGTTCTTCCTGCTTTTCTGTTGATATATAAGAAAAAAGAACAACATGGCACATATGCCAAGTATGTGTATTACAATATCCATCAAAAACCTCCTTGACAAATATGATCCATTTCTATATAATTATTATATTGGTAATAGAATGAAAAATCAATGGTTAATATTGGCTAAAATTAACACTATCTTGGAGGTGTGAGAATGGCAGGTTTAAGACGTGAAAGATATGACAACTTTAAAGACGAATACCCTTTTTCCATTGTAACGGATATAAAAAGATCCGTTTTTAATCTCAGCAATGACCAGAACTGGCACGATAACATCGAGATACAGCTTTGTACAAAGGGAAGTGGCAGTGTGCTTCTTGACGGAGAAAGATATGAAATACACGTCGGGGACATTGTAGTCATAGATTCAAACATAGTTCATTATACTTTTACTGACAGCATTTTGCAGTACACCTGTCTTATTGTGAGCACTGACTGGTGTAGACAAATGGGAATAAGCTATGATGCTCTTCACTTTACACCAATAATAAAAAATCAAATTATTGCGGAACTTATACAAAAGCTTTCACAAACCTGCACAGATAAAACCGATGCACTTCGCGTTGCAAAATCAAATGAACTTTTGCTGCATATAATAATTGAGCTTATAGAGAAATTCTCCGAAAAGAGGAATGAAACAACACAAAAAAACAAGAAGTTTGAAGTAATAAAAGACGCTGTAATTTATCTTCAAGAGAATTTCACAAAAAAGCTTACCCTTTCGCAAATATCCAAGGCAGTATACCTCGATAAGTACACGTTGTGTAAAGAGTTCAAGCGATACACAGGACATACCATTGTCGAATATTTGCACATATACCGCTGTGCAAAGGCGAAAAAGTATCTTTCAAAGGGCAAGTCTGTATCGGAAACTGCAGTGCTTTGTGGCTTTGATAACCTTTCTTTCTTCACCAAGATTTTCAAGAGGTATACCGGCGAAAATCCGTCATATTTCAAAAAATGAGAAAAAACTGACTTTATTTAACGGGTTTCATATACATTAAGAAACGGGGGCTGATTTTTCAGCTCCCGTTAGGTTTTTGCTTATTTTGAATTTTTTTAATTTCTTGTGCCGGTGTTATTCCCCTGATTCTTTTATATACTTTAGAAAAGTACAAAGCATCTGCAAATCCGCACATTTCAGATATTTTTGCAACGGATGTTTCAGCATTTTGTATCATATAAAATGCATGTTCTATACGAATCTTGTTTAGATAGGGATGCCATTTGGGGACGTCAGACTGTGTAAAAACTCATTGTATATTGCATCCAAATATGATATAATTACATTAGATAAATTATGCGAAAGTTGGGATGCAAAATGAGTAAATATGTCGAAGGGTTTGATGTAAATCAACTTACATTTTTTCCTATGTCA
>JAZNUS010000091.1:0-2306 GCA_045592485.1 Clostridia bacterium
AAAATTTTGGCGTAAATCAATTTCCATAAATAGTCAAAATTAGCGAGCACGCGTCTGATTGACGCGATGCGGAGCGGTTCGTGGGAGACAGTAAATTTTCGGAATTCGTATGCGAAAGTTCGTATGTGTTTTCGGAGAATGACCCGTGGTTGATTTTTAACATTAGAATTCAAACAGTTCGATAAATTCCAATTTAACAAAATAATTGCATCAAAAAAGCATATTGCATCCGCCTTTTTCGGAAGCAATATGCTTTTTTATGTAAGCTATTTTACAAAGAAAAATTATCTCTGTACACGACCGGAGCCGTCACCGCCAACGAGGTTGTCAACCTCTGCGCGTGTAACAAGGTTCATATCGCCGGGGATTGTGTGCTTGAGAGCAGATGCAGCAACACCGTATTCAAGAGCTGCCTTGAAATCCTTGCCGTCGAGCATACCGCAGATAACGCCTGCAGCAAAGCTGTCGCCGCCGCCTACACGGTCAACGATTGGAGCAATTCTGTATTCTCTGGAATGATAGAATTCTTTTGTGTCTCTTGAATAGATGCAAGCAGACCAGCCGTTGTCGGAAGCAGAGTGAGACACACGAAGTGAAGAAATTACATATTCAAAGTTGAACTTTTCAACCATCTGTTCGAAAATGCTCTTGTAGCCTGCAAGCTCAAGTTCACCGCTTGTAACATCGGTTTCGCCGGGCTTGAAGCCGAGAACTTTTTCAGCATCTTCTTCGTTGCCGATGCAAACATCAACATACTGCATGAGATTTGTCATTATTCTCTGAGCTTTTTCGCTTGACCAGAGTTTCTTTCTGAAGTTAAGGTCACAGCTAACCTTAACGCCTTTTGCTTTTGCAGCTTTGAGTGCAATTTCGGTAAGCTGGGCAGCCTGATCGGAAACTGCAGGGGTGATTCCTGTGAAGTGGAACCAGTCACAGCCGTCAAAAATTTTGTCAAAATCAAAATCTTCAGCAACTGCTGTTGAAATTGAAGAATGAGCTCTGTCATATACAACATTTGATGCTCTCATTGCGGCACCTGTTTCAAGGAAGTAGATTCCGAGTCTTTCACCGCCGCGGGCAATGTTGTCTGTTGCAACATTCATTTTTCTGAGAGCGGCAACTGCACATTCACCAATGGGGTTTGCAGGTACCTTTGTTACAAATTCAGCATCGTGACCGTAGTTTGCAAGCGACACTGCAACATTTGCTTCACCGCCGCCGTAGCATACATCAAATTCGTCAGCCTGAATAAATCTTTCGTTGTTGGGTGTGGAAAGACGAAGCATAATTTCGCCCATAGTTACAACTTTTGCCATTGTTATGTCCTCCGTATAATAAAATTATTTACCTCTTGCAATTTTAATGTTTTCAACAAACTGTTTTGCAGTTTCTGTAATGAGCTCGTAGTTGCCTGTTTTTGCACCTGCAGTAAGAGAACCGCCTGCACCGACAGCTACAACACCTGCTTTGATCCAGTCTGCAACATTGTTAACATCAACACCGCCTGTAGGCATAATGTTTGCCTGAGGGATGGGGCCTTTGATTGCTTTTACCATTCCGGGGCCGAAAGCATCGCCGGGGAAGAGCTTGATAATGTCGCATCCGAGTTCAAGGGCTTTTACAACATCGTGGATTGTCATACAACCGGGCATGCAGGGAATGGCATATCTGTTACAGAGCTTGATGGTGTCTTCATCAAAATAAGGACTTACAATATACTGAGCACCCGACAAAATTGCTATACGGGCTGTTTCTGCATCAAGAACTGTGCCTGCACCGAGAATAATGTCGTTTTCGCTGTAGTGAGCGGAAAGCTCTTCGATAACCTTGTGAGCCTTGGGCACGGTGAAGGTCATTTCGATTGCAGGAACACCGCCTGCGATACATGCGTCGGTAATTTTCATTGCTTTTTCAGCATTTTCTGCTCTTACAACAGCAACGATACCCACATCTTTGATTTTCTGAATAACTGTTTGTTTGTCCATTTTATATATTCCTCCTTGCAATAAATTCTCATTATGCTTTGATTATATCACAAAAAATTTCCTTTGTCAAAATAATTATTATAGCGTTTTGCGACTTTTTGCAGAATTTCTTATTTTTGTCAGATTTTATGGCTTTTACTCCCGGGAAATGTATGATATAATTTTTGTATAGTAATTTAGATTGGAATTTATCGAGCTAATAACAAATGAGGCTAAAGCGAAAGGCTTCCCCTTGGTGGGGAAGCTGTCACCGTAAGGTGACTGATGAGGGGAAACAAAAGAAAGTAAATTCAAATACAAATTTGAAAATCGTTCAAACTA
>JAZNUS010000092.1:0-3469 GCA_045592485.1 Clostridia bacterium
CTCTCCTATTGTGTACATGGTACACAGATAATTTTTTCTTTCATTTTCTGTCCATTCGGGGTTAAAAAAAGTATCAGGAATCCTTGTTTCAAGCTCAATCCTTGGCAGATAGGTGTTGTGTATAACATTGCCGTTTTCGTCTGCCTTTGCCTGACCGACCGCCGTCGTTCCTTCCAGAATCCCCGGAATCTTTCTCACGTCCTCAAGCTCTTCGGAAGTAAGATGTCTTTTATCCATTCCATCTGTCTCGTCGATGTGATTATGGAGTGCTGACTGAACAGACGCAGCAAACTCTTTAGCTTCACCCACAACATATTGAAGTCTTGTTTCTGTAGCTTTTGCCGTCTCTTCAAACTTCGTTGCCACCGCAAAGTTCGTCACAAGGTTGAAAGTTTTCCCAACCTCACCATCAATCTCAGGCTTATTTTTGATATAAGCATCGGAGCTTTCGTCGGTTTCATACCAGTCAGACTGAACATTTGGATTTGCCCCTTTCGCTACGGTTGCAAGCTTTTCTTTTTCATCCGGTGTAAAATCACAGGTTGAAAGCCCTTTGCCCTCGACCTTGTCAACCTTTTGTTCACATTCTGTCCTCACCTCTCCGCATTCTGCAATAAGCTGAGTAATCAGATTCGGATGAGAACCCATAAGCTCTGCACTGTAGGTTGTGGTGTCTATACTTTCGGTAACAAGAAGCCGACCTTCCTTTGAATACCATGTTGAAACAACAGCACCGTTTTGTGACTTGTAGCCCACAATCTGATAAACAACAACACCGTGGGACACGGTTATATTTGAACCGATGTTCCACAAAAGGCTTGTTTCTCCGGTGGTTTTGTCTTTTTCCTGAATAAGATTTACTCCGTCTGTTTTTACAATTTCCACGTGACCGTTTATGTCGGTAACAATCATCAGGGTGTAGCCCTCAAGATTATTTCCAAGCATAAATTTTATTTTATTAAAATCCTTGGTGTACTGACTTATCTGAGGCGATGCCCCGTCAATTCCGCACAGAGCATCTATAACAGGATATGCAGCATTACTCATCCTTCCACTCCCTTTCATTTTCATAAATTTTTACATTTGCCGGATAGCTTTGCTCCAAAAGCTCAAACCCCTTCATTACGGTGTCAAGGGCTACCCTTGCAATGTCCCTGTCAGGACTGCTTTGGTCAAACCTTATTTTGCACCAGCCTCCGCCATAGTGCTGAGTGAGAGCTTTTAAATTGAGGCTTTGAAGAGTTTTCATAATGGTGTACACAAGCATTGACACACCGCAGCAGCACAAATCCGAACCGTTTATTCTTCCGGCGTTGCAATGTCCGAGAACAGTAAGCTCAACAAAGCGAGGGGATTCCTGTCGGTGAATTTCTGTCATTAAAAATTCCTCCCTCTTGCCTGACTCAGAGTAGCTCTTCCGGGAAGAGTGTTTCTGTATGCCCTGATGGCATAGCTTTCACCATCTGTACCGTCAGGATTTTCCTGTTTTGGAATCTCCTGAGCCGGACTGAGCCTGTTTCGGTTTTCACGAATTTTTTCTGCAATCATTTCCTTGCCCTCAAAGTTCATCATTTCAAGACACAAAGGGGCCTGGTCTGCCATTTCGGGTCTGAACATTCCGAGGTTATATAGCTCCTTTGCAAGCTCGTTCTGCGCCGAGGTGGCAAAGGGATTTTCCTTTTCACATGACACATCAATGTCAAAAACCGGCCGATACACCGAAAGGGGAACCTGTCCGTCCTTTGAAAAAACATATCTTTCCTTAATGTGTGAATTGGAAAAATCCGAAAATTCTGTGCGGTTGCCAGTCCCGGAAATACGAAAGCATCTTGGCTCATCGTAGAACTGTCTTATCAGCTCAATAATCATGCAGTTGATTTTTTTAAAGGCTCTGTAAGATGCCTTTATCATATCCCTTGAAAGCTTGCTTCCCGCCTCCTGAAGAGCTGCAATTGCACTTGCCGCAGTAACTCCGGCAGCCGTGCCTCCCTGAGAAACATCTCTTGTGCCCGAGGTTTCTTTAAGCTCTTCGATTTTCTGATACATAAGGTTTATGACACTGCCGTCAAGCTGAGATATGTTGATTTCCCGAATATTTCGTTCATCAAGATTGCCGCTTGTGTGAACAAATTCCTTGGACCAGTCGGCAAATTCTTCTTCGTTAATTCCGGCATTGTCGGATATGAAGAATCTGCGTCTGCCCGACTGAAGTGCATTTTTTATAATAATCTGATTTAGCTTGTCAATATACATTTGAGTATTTTTCAGAACATCCACATATCCGAACCCACAGGGGGTTCCTTCTTCTGCAAAAAGAACATCAAGCACAAAGGGATATTTTCCGTGGTCATAGAATCCACGCTCAAAAAGTGTGGGGTCGTTTTCGGAAGCATATATAACTGTGTCGTTGACAAACTTGCAGTAATGCACAATCTCGCGGCAACCGACGGTTTTCTTGTAATACCAGTCAACCACTGCACTTTTGTTGTCGGTATCAACAGTGTCGTCGTAGATGTAGCGTGCAACATCTATAGACGAGCCCGAAAGTCTGCCCTCAAGAAAGGGGTATCTTTCAAGAAGAACCTCGTCAGATTCAAGCTCAACGGTGAAAACATTTCTGCTGTCCTGAATGTCTTTTATTCCCGATTCCCAGAACAGGTTAAGAATGTCAATTTGTTTGATGTCAACATCGCCCATTCCGTTTTCCAGAAGCTTGTTCCAGAAAACTCCGTAGCATGCTGTTCCGGTTTTGAGCTTGTACCACCATGCATCGGAATAGGTTTTTTCAAACTCATTGTATTCAAGTATTACGGGAAGCACTGATGAAAGTGTTTTTGCCGCATCGGAGTCGTTTCTTTCCCTTGGAAGAATCAAAACCTGAGGATAATTGTCCATTGCGTCTGCGTGCTTATTGGCAATGGTATTGAAAAGCCATGCCGATGTGGGTTCGGGGTCCTTTGCGGACTGATTCTGCACAACCGACCAGTGCTGAAGCTTCCACCACTGCTCATTTTCCACAATCCGCTTTTCAAGATTTATTTTTCCCTGTTTATATTTTTGCAAAACACTCAGAGCTTTTTGTACATCTTCCGCCCCAATTCTGGTTTTGAAAGGTTTTTTAAAATCTTTGTTTTCTGCCATAATCTTCCTTTCCGGGGCCTTTGCCCCTTTTTCACTGCTTTTTCAATGCCAATAGCCAAAAACACTTTTGGCTGATTTAATTATACTACAAACAAAAATTTGAAAAAGCGGGGTTTTTGGTCAAAATTGAAACAGGGTCAAGACCTTGTCGCACAATGGATTCAAAGAATTTTTTGATTAAATTTGTAAATTGGAATTTATCGAGCTGTTTGAATTCTAATGTTAAAAATCAACCAAGGGGCATTCCCCGAAAACACATACGAACTTTCGCATACGAATTCCGAAAATTTACTGTCTCCCACGAACCGCTCCGCATCGCGTCAATCAG
>JAZNUS010000093.1:0-2612 GCA_045592485.1 Clostridia bacterium
AAATTCCCCTCATCAGTCACCTTGCGGTGACAGCTTCCCCACCAAGGGGAAGCCTTTCGCACCAGCCCAATTCCATCTCCCCGATAAATTCCAATTTATCTCAAAATCCACTATTGCACTAATAACTGATTTGTGATATTATATATAAATAGTAGAAAAAAATAAGGAGAACTATTATGGCTCTTGACGGCATTGTTATATCTGCCCTTGCAAAAGAAACCGCCGAAAAGCTTGTTGGCGGAAGAATAGATAAAATTCATCAGCCCGAAAAAGACGAGCTGATTATTTCTGTGCGCACATTTGGCGGAGCATTTAAGCTTTTGCTGTGTGCAAACCCGTCTTTCCCCCGTTTTCACATAACCGGAATGCAAAAGGAAAACCCCGACAAGCCCCCGATGTTTTGTATGCTTTTAAGGAAACACATTCAGGGCGGAAAAATTCTTTATGTAAATCAGGAAGGCTTCGAAAGAATAATCCGCATTGGAATAGAAAGCTACGACGAGCTGGGATATCTGTCGGAAAAGGTTCTTATTGTCGAAATTATGGGTAAGCATTCAAACATAATTTTGACCGACAAAGAGGGTAAAATTCTCGACAGCATTGTTCATGTTGACCTCACTGTCAGCAGTGTCAGACAGGTTTTGCCGGGATTCCCCTACTCAGCCCCGCCTTCCCAGGGCAAGAAAAACCCATTGGAGGCAAGCCGCGACGATATTGCATTTGCCTTGTCAAACGACGATGTGCCTGTGTGGCGTCAGCTTATGGACAGCTATTCGGGAATCAGTCCCCTTGTGGCAAGAGAGGCAGTGTATCGGGCAATAGGAATGTGCGATGTAACAGGGCCTGAAGTTTCAAGGCAGGACCTTGAAGAGGTTGCCGTTAATTTTTACGGCATTATCACCGATATTAAAGAAGGAATCTACAACCCATGCATCATAACCGACAAAGTAACAAAAAAGCCTACTGAATTTTGTGCGGTGGACATTGCTCAGTATGGCTCAGGAGCCGTATGCGACCATTATCCGTCGGTGAGTGAAGCTGTTGAAAATTTTTATGTTAAAAAAGCTACTGCCGAAAGCATTAAGCAAAAAAGCGGAGACCTTTTGAAGCTTGTTTCAAACAACATTGACCGATGCAGAAAAAAGCTCCAGCTTCAGGGAGAAATTCTCCGAAAAGCCGAGAAAAGAGAAAAATACAAAATATACGGTGACCTTATCACTGCCAATATATATATGATAGAACAGGGAATGAGCGAGATTACCGTTTCGAACTTTTATTCGGAAAGGGGAGAGAATGTAACCATTCCTCTGAAAAACGACCTGTCCCCCTCTAAAAATGCCCAGAGATATTACCTGAAATACAACAAGGAAAAAACTGCCGAGCTTGAAACAACCAGACAAAAAAAGCTTAACGAAGAAGAGCTTGACTATCTTGAATCGGTGTATGAAGCTCTCACAAAGGCAGAAACCGGCTCTGAAATAACCCAGATAAGAGACGAGCTTATTGAGGAAGGCTATCTCAAAAACCGCGGCAGGTTAAACAAAAAAAGAAAGCCCGAAGCACCAAAGCCAATGCATTTTGTGTCAGATGACGGCTATGACATTTATGTAGGAAAAAACAACAAGCAGAATGACTATGTGACCCTGAAGCTTTCAAGAAGCACCGACATATGGTTTCACACCAAAGGAATCCACGGCTCCCACGCAATAATCAAAACCGATGACGGTCTCACTGTTCCCGATGAAACCTATATGCAGGCGGCAAGACTTGCGGCGTATTATTCAAAGGGCAGAGGCTCAGAAAATGTTCCCGTTGACTACACCGAGGTGAAAAATGTCAAAAAGCCTTCTGGTGCAAAACCAGGAATGGTTATATATGTGAACTATAACACACTCTATGTTACTCCCGATGAAGAAGAAGTTAACCGTCTTAAGGAAACTTAAGTGCTGATTTTTTGCAACATTTTAACATAAACAGAGGTATAATTTGTAATTTATCCGCATATTTTAATAAAATTGAAATTGGGTATTGATTTTTTAAAAGGTATGTGTTATAATTTGTAACTGTGATTAAATGACTTATTGGAGGTGAACATATTGCCTAATATTAAATCCGCTAAAAAGAGAGTTAAGGTTATCACTACCAAAACACTCAGAAACCAGATGATTAAATCTAATCTCAAAACTTGCATAAAGAATTTTGAAGCTTTTGCTGCAAAATCTGACAAAGCTAACGCTGTTGAAGCATGCAAATTAGCATTCAAGAGAATTGACCAGGCTGTTGCTAAAGGCATTCTCCACAAAAACACTGCAGCAAGAAAAAAAGCTCAGCTTAGCTTTAAGCTCAACAAAATCGGTGCGTAATTTCCGACAGTAAACCTTCCTTTACGGAAGGTTTTTTTGCTTTATGGGAAACTTCGTTCCTATAAAACAAAAAAACTTTGATTATATTGCCGTGCAAATTTTTTTGAAAAGCTTGGCTTTTCAAAAATGCTATGGCTTAAGAAAAGCGATAAATTGGGGTTTATCGGTGTGTTTAACACAAGGACATTGTAGGGGCGATTCACGAATCGCCCGTATGATATCTGCCATTTGCGGGCGATTCGTGAATCG
>JAZNUS010000094.1:0-3626 GCA_045592485.1 Clostridia bacterium
AAAAACACTAACTTAATTTACTGAATTAAAAGCACTATATTAAAGCACTAATTCAACTCAAATTCTCTTTTCGAGAACCTCTCATACTGTTCATTTTTCAAAGATCAAATGTTTCCGCCGCTTAGCGTCAACTTGTTAATAGTACGACAAACATTTCCGTTTGTCAACACTTTTTTAAAAAGTTTTCAAAAAAAATTTTACAAAGAGTTTTGGTGTTATTAAAAGCACCCTCAGCGAGAGTGCTTTATTAATATACCATATTGTTACAAAAGTGTCAATGTACAAATTAACCATAATTTATTTTTATAAAAGGCTCAAATTGCACATTTTAAAACTTCGTATGTGTCATGCGCCACAAGGGACACATTATGTAGTGGCTCTCTTTTTACAATCACAATATATAAACTATCAGGGGCAAATATGATGTTTTGTGCAATGTGTTTTCCGCAAATGAAGATTTATCCTTGAAATATATCGTCGGGTGTGATAATATATAATGTAGAAAAAGAAACAAGGAGACTTATGCTATGGAATGGACAATGGTAAGTATATACACAACAGGCGAGGGAATAGATTTCGTTTGCAACATGCTCTCAGACCTTGGAATAGATGGAGTTGAAATTGAAGACGAGCAGGATTTCAAGGACTTTCTTGAGGAAAACAAAAAATACTGGGACTATGTGGACGACGACCTGCTTAAATCAAAAGAGCAGGAAACAAGAGTGAAAATATATATTGAAACAAACGAGGAGCTTCCCGAAAAGCTTTTGTCATTAAAGGACAGCCTTTCCGCCCTGAAAGCAAGAGATTCTGAAAACAGATGGGGAAGACTTACTCTCGACACCGAGGGAATCAGAGAAGAGGACTGGGCAAACAACTGGAAGCAGTTTTTCCACCCAATCGAGGTTGGAGAAAAAATCCTCATTCAGCCCCAGTGGGAGCCCTTAAGCGAAAAAACCCACCGGATTGTGTTTACGGTAAATCCCGGAATGACCTTCGGAACAGGAACTCACCACACAACCAAGCTTTGCATCGAAGAGCTTGAAAAGCATGTAACTTCCGACACAGAGCTTTTAGACATTGGCTGCGGAAGCGGAATCCTTTCGATAATTTCTCTCCTTCTTGGGGCAAAAGAAGCCTGGGCGCTGGACATTGACCCTGCTTGTGAGCATGTGGCAATGGAGAATGCTGTTCTCAACAATGTGAACACCGACAAGTATCATGTTTATTCGGGAGATATAATAACAGACGCATCGCTTTTCGAAAAGCTCAATGTGCGCAAATATGATGTGATTGCGGCAAATATTGTTGCCGATGTTATTATCGCACTTCTTCCCACAGTAAAGAAACTGATTGCTCCCGGCGGCACCTTCGTATGCTCGGGCATAATAAAAGAAAGACATCAGGATGTTTCGGATGCCATGAAAAAAGAAGGAGTTACACCAATCCACACAAGCGAATCGGGCGGTTGGGTTGCAATGAGCTGCAAAATGTGACGGCCCGGTGTGCAGACACAAAGCAGAACAAAATTCCGTAAAGGCCAAGCCCCTTATTTTGGCAAAAAACAAAAAAACACTTGACTTATAGTGCAAATTATTGATATAATAGATTGTCAGTGTTAATGAGGTGAATATATGCACAGATTTTTTATCGACTCATCATTGAAGGATGCCCCCGAGGTCATCATAACCGGTGATGATGTTGCTCACATTTCAAAGGTGCTCCGTCTTCGTGACGGTGATGAAATCACTGTTTGCGATTCGGAGGGAACAGACTGTCTGTGCCGCATTGTTTCATCAGACAAAGAGGCTGTCACTGCACAAATTGTAAGCAGAGCGCCCTCACACACAGAGCCGCCTTTGAAAATCACCCTTTATCAGGGAGTTCCCAAAGGTGACAAGCTCGATGCGGTGGTTCAGAAATGCGTTGAGCTGGGTGCCGCAAGAATTGTTCCTGTGGCAATGAAGCGAAGTGTTGCAGTTATCAAAGATAAGGACAAAAAACAGCAAAGACTTCAGAAAATTGCTCTTGAAGCGGCAAAACAGTGCAAAAGGGCAGTTATTCCAAAAGTTGAGGCTGTTATGACCTTTGACGAGGCAATGATAGATTCCTCAGAATCTGAACTGAAGCTTTTGCCCTATGAGGCGGAAAAATCTCTCAGAATGAAAGAGGTTCTGAAAAAATATACAGATTCAAAGAGCATATGCATTTTCATAGGTCCTGAAGGTGGATTTGACGAAACTGAGGTCGAAAAAGCCCGTAGCTTCGGATTTGAATCTGTTTCTATGGGTCCGAGAATTATGCGTACCGAAACTGCACCTCTTGCTGCAATCACTGCAGTGATGTATGAACTGGGCGACTGGTAAATACAATTATTATACAAATGCCAATCATATTTTGACAGCAAAACCGGCTGTCGGAAATGGAGTTATATAATTATGAAAAAAATTTCCAAAAATCAGACAGAACGCGCATTCGATAAAACAAAAGCTCTTGAACAGGAGTCGAACATCACTCTGATATCAACCTCTGTTGCAATTCTTTCGTTTTTCGTATTGCTTTATGTACATAACGCAATAACCACAAATTTCCTTTCGGCACAGTCGTTCCTCAATGTCCTTGAAATACTTCTCCTCGCAGCTGCCGCAGTAACTGCCGGATTTGCAATCTGGAAGAAGAAATATTTTCTCTTTGAGTACACTGCTTTCTGCCTTGTTATGTCAATCGGATATTATTTCCTTGAAAACGGTGCGTCGGGAATCCCCTTCCTTTTCTCTGAGAAAGACGGCGTATTCACTGTGACACCTCTTGGAATGAGTCTTTCAAAAATTCTTCGTACAACCTACATAATATACGGTCTTTGGGCTGTTAATCTGATTTACTGCATAGCTACAATTGTTCTTCACACAGTTAAGTACACCAAAATTAAAAACGCAGGAAAACAGATATGAGGATTTTAATTCAAAGAGTAAAACACGCAAGTGTAACCATCGACGGAAAGCTTCACAGTTCAATTGGCAAAGGCTTTCTTGCTTTGGTTGGATTTTGTGAAGAGGATGTCGAGGCATATCTTGAGCCTATGGCAGAGAAAATGACCGGACTTCGCATCTTCACCGACGACGAAGATAAGATGAATCTGGCTTTAAAAGATGTTGACGGAGAGCTTTTGGCTGTTTCACAGTTCACGCTCTATGCCGACTGCAAAAAAGGTAAGCGGCCTTCATTTATTGGTGCAAAAAAGCCTGACGAAGCCGAAATGCTCTACGACAAATTTGTTGACATTTGCTCTCAGAAGCTCGGAAAAGAAGTTAAAACCGGGATTTTCGGAGCAGACATGAAGGTTGAGCTTTTAAATGACGGACCGGTCACGATTATGCTTGATTCAAATGAAATTGTTAAAAAGTGAATATTTACCAATGAAGAGAACCGTGTGATACAGGTTCTCTTTTTTGTCAGAAGAAGCATTTTGTTAAATTGGGGTTTATCGGTGAGATGGAATTGGGCTGATGCGAAAGCCGCCCCTGCCTAAGGGGAGGTGGATTTGCCGTAAGGCAAAGACGGAGGGGTACGAAATGCAGAAATATCAATGCTTTCAGCAATACCCCTCAGTCAGTTTCGCTACGCTC
>JAZNUS010000095.1:0-4677 GCA_045592485.1 Clostridia bacterium
TGATACAGAAACCATTCAAGAAAAGCGGCTTCGCCGCACCGCCTGCGGCGGGGCAAGGAGCAATATCGCTTTTCTTAAGCCATGTGCATTTTTGAAAAGCTACAGCTTTTCAAAAAAATTTGCACGGCAATATAATCAAAGTTTTTTCTTTATAGGAACGAAGTTTCCTATAAAGAAAAAACAGCCGAAACCACAGACACAATTTTTTGTCAGTGGTTTCGGCTATATTTTTTACAGAATTTAAAATTTTATCATTGGAAATTTTTGTTTCAGAACAGGCTCAGCTGATTGTCCTCGCCGTCTTCGTCCTTAAGGTAGTAGCCTGTTGCAGGAATATTTTTCGCAGTGTAGTAACCGGGATCGGCAAACTCAACATCCTTCAAAAACTCTACCCTTGCAAGGGTGCTTTTTTTCTTCATATTCATAAGCGCCACACCCATTGTGTCACGGGTGGTTTTGGTCTGCATCAACTTTGAATTGAAGATAACGATTTTGTCGAGAGATGAGTAAATAACAACATCTTCTTCCTGAACAAGAAACTTGACTCCCACAAGCTTAGACTTGCCATAGTAGGCATTAACAAGCTTTTTGCGGTTGGTTTTGGTTTCATAGCATTTGAGGGAAACTCTTGCGCCCTTGCCGTTTTCAAACACAAAGAGAAGGTCGCCCGAATAATCGAGAGTGGGAATAGCAAAAACAATTTTTTCGTCGGGCTCTGCTTCGGTTATGTTTGGAATGTAGTGGCCAAGCTCACTTGCCTTACAGTCGGCAATTTCGTGCATTTTTATTTTATAGGCATTCTGCTTGTCGCTGAAAAGAATAAGGTCGGCTTTGTTTGTGGAATCCCATTCGCAAAGCATGGAATCGTCTTCCTTGAGCTTGTGGGCACCGCTTGAACGAAGGGAAACATGGCTGATTTTCTTAAGGTAGCCGCCTTTGGTAACAAAAACTCTGAGGTTGTAGTCCTCAATGTTTTCGGACTCGTCGAAGGCTTCCACTTCGTCTTCATAGACAATTTCGGTCTTTCTTTCCTGACCGTACTTTTTTGAAATTTCCTTGAGCTCGGCAATGATAATCTTTTTGATTTCTCCCTCGTCCCTGAGAATTGCATCGAGGCGGTCAAGCTCTGCATTCAAGTCATCAACATCCTGGATTCTTTTTAAAATGTATTCCTTGTTGAGATTACGCAGCTTTATGTCGGCAATGAAATCTGCCTGAATTTCGTCTATGCCGAAGCCCTTCATAAGGTTTGGTACAACATCCTCGTCCTTTTCGGTGTCGCGGATAATTTTAATTGCCTTGTCAATGTCCAAAAGAATCTTTTTGAGACCTTCCATAAGGTGGAGACGGTGGGTAAGCTTGTTGATGTCATACTTTATTTTTCTGGTGATGCAATCCACGCGGAACTCTGTCCAGTGACCGAGAATTTCGGAAATTCCCATAACCTTTGGTGCTGTACCTATGAGAATGTTGAAGTTACAGCTGAAGGAGTCTTCAAGGCTTGTCATTTTGAAAAGCTTGCTCATAAGCTTTGGAACATCGGTGGTCTTTTTGACATCGAGGGTGATTTTTAAACCGGTTTTGTCGGATTCGTCACGGAGGTCGGTTATTTCTTTAACCTTGCCTGCCTTGATGAGGTCGATGATTTTATCAATAATCGCCTCGGCAGTGGTGGTGTAGGGGATTTCATAAATTTCGATTACGCTGTTTTTCTTGTCGTGACGGTATTTTGAGCGAAGCTTAACGCTTCCTCTTCCGGTTTTATATATCTGGTCGATTGCATCTTTGTCGTAAACAAGCTGTGCACCTGTTGAAAAATCGGGAGCAAGAAGTGTTTTTGAAATGTCACATTTGGGGTTTTTAAGGTAGGCAATTGTGGTTTTGCACACTTCATCAAGATTAAATGAGCAGATGTTGTTTGCCATACCAACGGCAATGCCCTGATTGGGGTTGACCAGAATGTTTGGAAAGGTAACGGGCAAAAGAGTTGGCTCTTTCATTGTTCCGTCATAGTTATCCATGAAATCTACGGTGTTTTTGTCAATATCCTTGAAAATTTCCGAGCAGATTTCGTCAAGCTTAACCTCAGTGTAACGGGAAGCCGCATATGCCATGTCACGGGAATAGTGCTTGGCAAAGTTACCCTTTGAATCAACAAAGGGGTGAAGAAGGGATTCGTTTCCCCTTGTGAGACGAACCATTGTTTCATAAATAGCTCCGTCACCGTGGGGGTTGAGCTTCATTGTCTGACCCACAACATTGGCAGATTTGGTTTTTTGTCCCTTTATGAGGTTCATTTTATACATTGTGTAAAGGAGCTTTCGGTGAGAGGGCTTGAAGCCGTCTATTTCCGGAAGCGCACGGGAAATGATAACGCTCATTGCATAGGGCATATAGTTTTCCCGAAGTGTATCGGTTATTTTCATATCTGTATGATTCATACCCGTGTCCTCCTTAGCTAAGGTCTAACATCTCTAGGTAGAGATGACCGTTTTCGGCAATATAGTCTTTTCTTCCGGCAAGGTTGTCACCAAGAAGCAAATCGAACATTTCGGCAGTCCGCTCAACATCTTCGGCACTGACCTTTATGAGACGCCTTGTTTCCGGGTTCATGGTGGTTTGCCACATCATTTCAGGTTCGTTTTCACCAAGACCTTTTGAACGCTGAACAGTGCATTTTGAATTATCTAACTTTTTCAAAATATCTGCTTTTTCCTTGTCGGTGTAGGCAAAATAGGTTTTGCCCTTGCAGTTTATTTCGAAAAGTGGAGATTCGGCAATGAACACCTTGCCCGCATCAATCAGCGACGGCACCAGACGGTATATCATGGCAAGAAGCAGAGTTCTTATCTGAAATCCGTCAACATCGGCATCGGTACAGATGATGATTTTGTCCCAACGGAGGTTATTCATGTCGAAAAGAGAAAGGTTTTTGTTGTGTTTTGAATCAATTTCAACACCGCAGCCCAGAACCCTCATAAGGTCAACTATGATGTCGGATTTGAAAATCTTGTCAAATTCGGCTTTCAGGCAGTTGAGGATTTTACCCCTTATGGGCATAATTGCCTGAAATTCGGCATCTCTCCCCTGTTTACAGGAGCCGAGAGCCGAGTCACCCTCCACTATGTAAACCTCGCGCTTTGACACATCTTTTGTGCGGCAGTCCACGAACTTTTGCACACGGTTATTGATGTCGATTGAGCCTGTAAGCTTTTTGGCAATGTTGACTCTTGCCTTTTCGGCATGCTCACGGCTTCGCTTGTTAACAAGAACCTGAGCGGCAATTTTGTCCGCTTCCACCTTGTTCTCAATGAAATATATTTCAAGCTCGTGACGCAAAAATTCTGTCATAGCTTCCTGAATGAACTTGTTGTTTATTGCTTTTTTTGTCTGATTCTCATAGCTTGTCATTGTGGACAGAGAATTTGAAACAAGAATGAGACAGTCTTTAACATCGTTGAAATTGATTTTGGACTCGTTCTTGGTATATTTTCCTGTCTGCTTGAGATATTTGTCTATCTGAAAAACAAAGGCATTGGAAACGGCTTTGTCGGGAGAGCCTCCGTGTTCAAGGAAGCTGGAGTTGTGATAGTATTCAAGCTTGTTTGCCTTGTTGGAAAAGCAAAATGCAACAGAAAGCTTAACCTTGTAGTCGGGCTTGTCCTCACGGTCACGACCCGTGCGTTCACACTCCACATATTTAACATCGGTAAGTGCATTTTCATCTGCAATTTCCTTTACATAGTCAACAATACCGTCTTCATATTTATAGTCGGTGGTTTCAAATTCACCCTTTGAGATTTCGTTTTTAAATCTTAAAAGAATGCCCTTGTTGACTATTGCCTGTTTTTTCAGGACATCGTGATAGAACTCGGCGCTGATGTTTATATCGGTGAAAACATCAAGGTCGGGCTTCCATCTTGTTTTGGTCATTGTATGTCTGTGGCGGAAGGGTTCTTTTGAAAGTCCGCCCACATTTTCACCTTTTTCAAAGTGAAGTCCGTATTTAAAGCCGTCACGGTAAACCGTAACATCCATATATTCCGACGAATACTGAGTTGCACAGGCACCCAGACCGTTGAGACCGAGACTGAATTCATAGTTTGAGCCTGAGTTGTTGTCATATTTTCCGCCGGCATAGAGCTCGCAATACACAAGCTCCCAGTTAAATCTGTCTTCAACGGGGTTATAATCTACAGGCACACCTCTGCCGTAGTCGGTTATTTCTATGGAATTGTCAAGAAATCTAGTAATTTCTATGGTGTCACCATGTCCTTCTCTTGCTTCGTCAAGAGAGTTGGAAAGTATTTCAAACATAGCATGCTGACAGCCTTCAATGCCGTCGGACCCAAAAATAACCGCTGGGCGCAGCCTGACTCTGTCGGCACCTTTAAGCTGGGATATGCTTTCGTTTGAATATTCCTTGTTCTTTCCTGCCATATTCTCAATTCACCCCAATATATAGTATCTTAATTATATATAATACACTATTTGTGCGGTTTTGTCAAGAGTAGGAAAATGCCGGGAAATAATCGCAGAATTTACGGTGAATGCACACGGATATTTTGCAGATGTGTTGTTTTTTTGTGTAACAAATTGGAATTTGTCGCTCTGTTTAGCACTAGGGCGTGAGCCTTCCCCCTGGTGGGCAATGTCGTCAACTTAAGAAACAACATG
>JAZNUS010000096.1:0-4575 GCA_045592485.1 Clostridia bacterium
TGACGGATTAAGTGATGTCCCAAGAGTGCGAATGCACGATTGGCAGACAGAACTTATGCACCCTTTAGTAGCTGAGGGGATAGTGACACTCCAAGAAAAGAGCACTCGTGCGAATTTGATTGGTTAGTGGAGCGTAAAAAAACAGTATTTTCAATAGTTTGAATGGATTTCAAATTTTTATTTGAAATTACTTTCATTCAAATTCCCCTCATCAGTCACCTTGCGGTGACAGCTTCCCCACCAGGGGGAAGCCTTTCGCACCAGCCCAATCCCATCTCCCCGACAAATTCCAATCTGTCACTTCATAAGCATCTCATTATACTGTTCTCTTGAAATAAGCACCTGACGGGGTTTATTTCCGTCGAGTCCGCTTATGATGCCTCTTGCTTCCATCTGGTCAATGATGCTTCCGGCACGGTTGTAGCCTATGCGGAAACGCCTCTGAAGGAGTGAGGTTGAAATCTGACCGCTTGTAATTGCCATGTCAATGGCATCGGGCAGAAGCTCATCTGCATCACCGGGATTTTCGCCGTCGGGTTCATATTCTCCCTCGTCTTTTTCAATCTGTTCAATAACATTGGGGTCATATGCCGCTTCAAAGCCTTTTGAAATTGCTTCAACAACCGCTTTAACATCATTGTCGGAAACAAAAGCACACTGCATTCTTGACGGTGTGGTTTCGCCAACAGGCATATAGAGCATATCACCCTTACCGATAAGCTTTTCGGCACCGCCCATATCAAGAATTGTTTGTGAGTCACGGACAGATGCAACCATGAAGGAAATACGGCTGGGTACATTGGCTTTGATGTTACCGGTTATAAATTTAACAACAGGTCGTTGTGTTGCAATTACAAGATGCATGCCTGCCGCACGGGCAAGCTGTGCAATACGGCACACATAGTTTTCAACATCGGCAGGTGCCACCATCATAAGGTCGGCAAACTCGTCGATGATGATTACTATTGATGCCATTTTGTTTTCGGGAGTTCCGTTTTTCTCCATAAGCTCATTGTAGCCCTGAATATTACGGACATTGTTGCGTTCAAAAATGCTGTATCGCTCGGTCATTTCCTGAACAGCCCATGAGAGTGCACCTGTTGCCTTTTTGGGGTCTTTTACAACCGGGATAAGAAGATGGGGTATGCCGTTGTACACACCAAGCTCAACCTGTTTGGGGTCAATCATAACAAGCTTGACCTCGTTGGGGTCAGCCTTGTAGAGAAGACTGATTACAAGAGTGTTTATGCAAACCGATTTACCTGCACCTGTTGCACCGGCAACCAGAAGGTGAGGCATTTTTGCAAGGTCCATAATGATTGGCTTACCGCTGACATCTTTACCGAGAGCCACCGCAAGCTTTGATTTGTGATTTTTAAATTCTTCGGTTTCAATAACCTCGCGAAGGGTTACAGTGCTTGGGTTTTTGTTTTCAATCTCAATACCGATTGTAGATTTACCGGGAACAGGAGCCACCATAACTCCCTTGTCAGCCTTGAATCTGAGGCCGATATCCTTTGAAAGACCGATAATCTGATTTACTCTCACGCCTTCTGCAGGCTCAATTTCGTAGCGGGTAATTGTGGGTCCCTGACTTATTTCCACAACCTTTGCATCAACCTTGAAGCTGTGGAGGGTTTCAATGAGCTGTTTTGCATTGGTGCGAAGCTCCTCCTGAACATTGGCACCTGCTGTGGATGCCTGAGGCTTTGCAAGAAGTTCGACGGAGGGGTAGGTATATTCAATTATTGTCTCTTTTGCACTTTCTGCTCCTTCAATTTCTTCTTTTATTTCACGGTCAATAAGCTCTTTTTCGTCATCGGAAATCTTTTTTGCCGCTTTTTCTTCCTCCGAGGGTTCTTCATCCTCGGGGCCTGAAACAGTGTCGTCATAAACCTTTATTTCAGGATCGGAAAATTCAAGAGAGTTATCGAAATCATCCTCTGGAAGATTGAAAATGATTTCACGCTCCGGAATGTTCTCTTCTTCGCTGTCAAGATCGGGAGCAACTGCAACACCGGTTGGCTTTTTCTTTTCGGGTGATTCTTCCTTTTTGTCTTTTGAGGGAAGGAGGGATGAAATGTAGCGAACAAGTGCTTTGAAAAGAGCAACCACCGACACATCAAAAATCAGTATCAGAAGAACAACCATTGCACAAATCAGAATTATGTAGGAGCCGGCTGTTCCGAAAATGCTCAGCATTGCCACCAGAATTCCGCCCAGAAAACCTCCGCACACTTCGCCCGATGCACCGATTCTGAACCAATCAACGGGAGCAGTGTGGGGATTGAAAATAATCTGGAATATTGCCGCAAGGTCAAGGAGGGCACAGTAGGACATAATATATTTTGCCCTGTTTCCTTCCGCACCTCTTCGGCAGAGGGCATGAATTACCACTGCAAGGGTAACAAAGGGAAGAAAATAGGAGCAGGTTCCGATGATACCGCTCAGAATCTGATAGATTTTTTCTCCCACAAATCCGCCTGCAGTGCTGTATATGCAAATCATAAGATACAAGCTGAGGGCAATGGTGCAGATTGCAAAAATTTCAAATTTCAGCTTTGAAAACACCGAGTTTGAATTTTGTTTATTCTGTTTTTTAACATTTTTTGACTTCGAAGAAGGCTTTGCACTCTTTGAAGTCTTAGTGTTTTGTTTTGCCATGTAAAATTACCTGTCCTTTATTTGTTTTTTTGATTATTTTCTGCTTTTTTCAGTCTCATTTTTGAAATAAATTCGTCATTATTCTTTGTTCTCACAATGTTGGAAATTATGTTTTCAATAACCTCTGCACCCTGAGAGGAGTTGATTGAACGGCGTATATTCCATGCCGCTTCTCTCTCTTTTGGTGTGAGAATAAGCTCGTCTTTTCTTGTGCCTGATTTATATATGTCGATAGCCGGGAAAATCCGTCGTTCTGAAAGCTTGCGGTCAAGATGCACCTCCATGTTACCTGTGCCTTTAAACTCTTCAAAGATAACATCGTCCATTCGGCTTCCGGTTTCAATGAGTGAGGTTGCAAGTATCGTCAGACTGCCGCCTTTTTCAATGTTTCTTGCGGCACCGAAAAATTTCTTGGGCTTGTGAAGTGCTCCGGGGTCAATACCGCCGGAAAGAATTTTTCCTGTTGATGGAATGGTGAGGTTGTAGGCCCTTGCAAGTCTTGTGATGCTGTCCAGGAGAATCACAACATCCTTGCCGTGCTCAACAAGTCTCTGAGCCCGTTCAAGCACCATTTCTGCAACCTTGATGTGATGCTCGGGAAGCTCATCAAAGGTTGAATAAATTACTTCGCCCTTGATGGAGCGTTTCATGTCGGTAACCTCTTCGGGGCGTTCATCAATTAAAAGGACAATGAGGTTGACCTCGGGATTGTTGTCGCTTATGCAGTTGGCAACGCTCTTTAAAAGGGTTGTTTTACCTGCCTTTGGGGGTGCAACAATGAGTCCCCTTTGACCCTTGCCGATGGGCGCCAAAAGGTCAATGAGTCTCACTGCATAGTCGCAGCCTTCCCGCTCCAGGCGTATTCTTTCATCGGGATACACGGGAGTGAGGTATTCAAAGGGCTTTCTTCTGATTGCCTTGTCAACAGAATCACCGTTTATGGTTTTTACATATATGAGTGCATCGAAGCGGTCGCCTTCGCCGGCTTTTCTGGTTACTCCATGCACATAGTCACCTGTTTTAAGATTGAAACGGCGTATCTGAACCTGAGGAACATACACATCATCGGGAGTAGTGAGATAGTTGTCACCTCTGAGAAATCCGTAGCCGTCTGCCAGAACTTCAAGAATGCCCCCTGCTTCCCCTGTGGGATTGAGAGTGGATGTCTGTTCTTTTTGGGCTTCGCCCGAAGGTTTTTCTTCTGTTTTGGATTGGGGTGCTTCATCACATTTATTTTCATTATCGCAAATCTCGTCTGTTGCCCCATCTGATGGTGAAGCATTACGGCTTCTCTCTGCCAGAAGCTCGGCAAGCTCCGATTTTTTGTACTTGGCAGCAGCTTTAACACCCATATTTTTAGCTATTTCCCTTAGCTCCTTTAAGCTTAGTTCCTGAAAATTTTTGTTGAAAACAGGTTCCTGATTCATAAAATATCCGCCTTTCAAAATAAGTCCGGTCAACGAAGGATTCCAAAAAAATAAATTCATCAAAATTATAATTGACCGAAAAAAATGACATACCAAAAAACAACATATTGGCTATATTATCATTATATAGCCAATATGTTGTTTTGTCAATAGCGAGAGAGAGTAATCCAAGCTCTGATTTCAACACTCATAGGTAAAATCTCCCATAAAATGATGTTGACAAGAGTATAAACCATATATATATAATATAGTCAAATACTTTTTTATTATATTTCCATAAAAAAACTATGAGATGCGTTATGTTTTCTAAAAATGAATACATATATGTACAGATTGGGGACGGCAGACTGTGTAAAAACTCATTGTATATTGCATCCAAATATGATATAATTACATTAGATAAATTATGCGAAAGTTGGGATGCAAAATGAGTAAATATGTCGAAGGGTTTGATGTAAATCAACTTACATTTTTTCCTATGTCA
>JAZNUS010000097.1:0-3005 GCA_045592485.1 Clostridia bacterium
ACGCTCCACTAACCAATCAAATTCGCACAAGTGCTCTTTTCTTGGAGTGTCACTATCCCCTCATCCGTCAAGCAAGCTTGACACCTTCTCCACCAGGGAGAAGGCTCACACACTAGCGCAAAACAGAGCGACAAATTCCAACTTGTTTATAGTGCAACATTAAAGAATTTTATTCTTCATTTTTATACAAAGTTTACATAATATTATATTATTTGTAATTTTGTCTTTACTTGGATTATCAGGCGTGATATAATAACCTTCACCGACAAATTGTGTCAATTGCTATCCGGAAAAAATTGCCGGTTTATGATATGGAGATGAAAACATGAAAAAAATTACTTTTCTCGGTGCCGGCAACATGGGCGGCGCCATTATTTCGGGAATGATAAAAAGCGGCAGCTTTCCCGGCGAATGCATCTGCGCCTATGACCGCTTTTTTTCTGACAGTATAAAGGCTGCAGGCATTAAATGCACAGATTCTCTGCCTGAGGCGCTTGCCTTTGCCGATGCTGTTGTGCTCGCTGTAAAGCCCGGTCAGCTTTTTGGTCTGATTGATGACATCAAATCCTGTGCAGACATTTCTTCAAAGCTTTTTGTGTCAATTGCGGCAGGAGTAAAAATTGAAGACATTGCCGCAGCTCTTGGCACCGAAAAGATTGTGAGAGTTATGCCGAATCTTTGCCTCAAAGCCGGAGAAGGTATGAGCGTTTTGTGTGCAGGCGAGGCTGTGACAAATGAAGAAGTTGAATTTGCACAAAGAATTTTTGCATGCTCAGGAAAAACCGTTGTCACAAGAGAAGCTCTCATGGATTCCTGCACAGCCATAAACGGAAGCGGCCCCGCCTATGTGTTTATGTTTATTGAAGCGATGGCAGACGGTGCAGTAAAGCACGGAATCGACCGCAAAACCGCCTACGAGCTTGCCGCTCAGACAGTTATGGGAAGTGCGGCAATGGTTCTTGAATCAGGACTTCACCCGGCAGAGCTGAAGGATATGGTCTGCTCACCCGGCGGTACAACAATTGAAGCCGTTCAGGTTCTTGAGGAGTGCGGTATGCGCGCCTCGGTTATGGCGGCAATTGATGCCTGTGCCGAAAAAGCAAAGGAGCTTGGCAAATAACAAGCCTCAAGCATATCATCTGATATTTCGCATAATTATGTTATGTGGTGATATCGTTGCTTGGCGGATTAAAAAGATATTTTTTTCAAAACTCAAAATGGTTTATCATATCTCTTGCAGTGTGGCTTGCCGCAGGAATATGCGGCATTGTTTGTGCCGCAGCGACAGAGGGTGCTGTTTTTGACAAGACATTTGAATATGTAAATTCGGTTTTTTCACAAAAAACAAATCTTCGCACTCTCACAGGCAATGCTATTGCCTCGGAGTTTAAATATGTTCTGCTTATTACCCTTTCCTCATCTGCGCCGGTTCTTTTGCCGGCAACTCTGGCACTCATTGCTTTCAAGGGTTTTTCGGCAGGCTTCACAGCCACAGTGATAATAAAGATATATTCCCTGAAAGGAATCGGGGTTTCGCTGTTGGCGGTTGTGCTACCCATGGTTTTTTATCTGCCTGTGTATTTTATGATTTTTGTGTCATCATTAAAATATTCGGGCGAAAAATTAATGCCTCCCCCTTTGCGGAGCATTGACGGAAAGACCTTTGCATCACACCTTCTTTCCCAATTTTTGCTTTTCGCTCTGCTGTGCATCGGTGCTGTCATTCAGGGGATTTTTACACTGGCAGCTCAGGCATTGATTTGATGTTGTTTTACAAAGGAAAAAGGATTTGAAATATATGGAGAATATTATAATTTCACAATTTGTGCAATATCTGAAGGATGAAAAAAATGTTTCGGAAAGCACCCTTCAGGCATATTGCCGCGATATAAAGCAATACAACGCCTACCTTAACGACAAAGGCTACGACCTTTTAAGCGGAGGCAAAACACAGCTTCTTGAATTCGTGGTCGAGGCTCAGAAAAAAGGCAAGGCCGATGCTTCCATTCAGCGGCTTGTTGCTTCGGTAAGATCCCTTTACACCTTTCTGATGATAAAGGGAACGGTGAAAAAGAATCCTGCATCGGGGCTTCGTCTTCCAAAGCAGGAGCGAAAAATCCCCGGCATACTTACCCACGCTGAAATAACAGCACTTCTCGATGCTCCCGGCGACGAGGATGTGCGCTCAATAAGAGACAAGGCGATGCTTGAAACCATGTATGCAAGCGGAATAAAGGTTACAGAGCTTGTGTGCCTGAGGCTGTCAGATGTAGATACAGACCTTGGTTATCTCAGATGCTGCCGTGGAACAAATGTGAGAATTATTCCTCTCGGAAAGCCCTGTGTGAATGCTTTGAAATCATATATTGCTCTTTCAAGGCCCCACCTTGCTGCCGAGGGCGAATCGGCTCTTTTTGTAAATTGTCAGAGCGGATGTGCGATGTCCCGTCAGGGCTTCTGGAAGATAATAAAAGAATATGCGGCAAAAGCCGGAATCACCGGAGACATTACCCCCCACACCCTCAGGCATTCCTTTGCGGCTCACCTTCTCGAAAACGGTGCCGACCTTGCATCAATGCAGGAAATGCTCGGTCACAAGGACATTTCCTCAACTCAGAGCTATGCAAAGCTTATGCACACTCACATAAGAGAGGTTTATAACAAGGCTCACCCCAGAGCATAAATTTTTTCGATAGTAAAAACGGACAGAATCCGAAAAGATTCTGTCCGTTTTGTTGTTAGCCTTAGCAACCAACACTGAAGACGCCTCAAATGGTGAATTTTCGGTATCTTTTGCCTTGTCGTCCTTGAAAGGCGAGTAGCCTTCCTGCGTCCTCCGCACCAAAATCTCCTCAAAAATTCACCCATTTGAGGTCCGCAGGAGTTTTAAAATAATAAATTTTGTCTCAATCAAGGCAAAAACGCAGGGAATATGTTAATATTTCCGAGTATTTTAACGATGGGTGAGGCGAAATTTATATTTTAAAACCGCCTTTAGTGTTGGT
>JAZNUS010000098.1:0-17804 GCA_045592485.1 Clostridia bacterium
TCTGTGTAGATGTATTCCGCCATTTTGGGGTTCCATCTTCTGGTCTGGTGTCCGAAGTGAACACCTGCTTCTAAAAGCTGTTTCATTGATATAACTGACATATTAATTCACCTCCAAATTTTTTACCCGCCATATGCGTCAACTGGACAAGGGGCACCAAAAACTATGTCGGATTCTTGTTGCAATTCCTCATTCATCGGCATATGTGTGTATTTACCGCATAATATTTTAGCACAAACGCGGAAGAAATGCAAGAAATTTTTTCAATTTTGCTCAAAAAAATGTAACAAAGCTCAAGTTATATTTTTATATTGTAATGATTATTTTATACAAATTTCAAAAAAGTCTTGACAAATACTTTATTTGCTGATATACTAACTCTCGTACCAAACAGATGCGGGAGTGGCTCAGTGGTAGAGCGTCACCTTGCCAAGGTGAACGTCGCGAGTTCGAATCTCGTCTTCCGCTTTTTTAAAACGCACACTTCGGTGTGCGTTTTTTTGTTATATGTATATGTCAATTTGATAATTCCATAGCACAGAAGGTCAGCATTATGAAGAGAATACTTAGTCTTACAAGACAGGCAATTCAAAAATATAATATGATAAGTGCCGGCGACCGCATTGCAGTTGCTCTCTCCGGTGGAAAAGACAGTTTTGTTCTCCTTGAAGCAATGAACCGTCTTAAAAGCTTTTATCCAAAAAAATTTGACCTTGGAGTAATCTACATTGATATCGGCTTTGAAAAAAGTAATTCTGATGTCATAGATGAATATTGCAAAAAAGCAGGCATATGCTGTCACATTGAAAAGTCGGTTATCAAAGAAGTCGTTTTTGACGAAAACAACTCCAAAAACCCCTGCTCTCTTTGTTCAAGAATGAGACGAGCCTGTCTTTGTCAAGCTGCCAAAAAATATGGATATAACAAGCTTGCACTCGGACACAACAGAGATGATGCAAATGAAACACTTCTTATGAATCTGTTTTATAACGGCAAAGCAGAATGCTTTGAGCCAAAAACATTTTATGAGGATATAGACATTGAAATTATCCGTCCGCTTATTATGTGTGATGAAAAGCTCATAGGTGTGGCTGCAAAAAAATACAGTCTTCCGGTTTGCGAAAAGCTTTGCCCTGTTGACGGAAAAACTGACAGAGAAAAAATAAAGAATTTTATTTTACAGCTTTCAAAAGACAACCCAAAAATTTCCGACAACATTTTTTCTGCAGTCGGTAAGCTCGAAATGTTTAAATCAAAAGAGGAGGGTGAATAACATTGAAACCTATGCTTGAAGCTCTCGTTGAAGCAAAAAAGGCATTTGAAGAAGGTGAAGTGCCCGTAGGCGCTGTAATTGTGTCTGAGGGCAAAATCATATCCCGCTCTCACAACAGATGTGAAAAAGAAAAAAATCCGACAAAGCATGCCGAAATGATTGCAATAGCCGATGCATGCGCAAAGCTTTGCACAAAAACTCTTGACAACTGCGAGCTGTATGTAACGGTAGAGCCATGCCCCATGTGCTCGGGTGCTATCGGACTTTCAAGAATTAAGCGAGTGTATATAGGCACTGAAGAACCCAAAACCGGTGCAATGGGTTCGAAGATAAATCTGTCAATGCATATGCCATGGAATACTGAGGTGTATTTCGGATTTTGTGAAGATGAATGCAGGGAACTTATGAAGAAATTTTTTGAGAATAAAAGATAAAATAAAACATTTGCCGGTCAAGCCGGCAAATGTTTTATTTTATACATTAAATTCATTTATTTTTTCATCATTTATCTCAATGACTGCTTCCTTTTCCCAGGAAAGGGAAATCTCATTGAATTTTTGTTTTTTAAGCTCAAATAGCATTTCATCTGAAGGGTAATTGGATGCGTTTGCATCGGAAAATGCTACAAGCTCATCGTCGGTGACTGCCAGCACTCCATCAGAGTCGTATTTTTGAAAGAGTTTTTCCATATACATATTCTCTGTTAGAATTTGCTTGTATGCAACAGCATCGGTGCCCTTAAGAGAAAGAAGCTCTCCAAAAGCATCCTTTCCGCCATTTGCACTTACAACAGATTCAAGATCCGAGTCAAGATAGGCAATTTCATCATCAGAAAGAACTATCCCCTCTTCCACAGCCTTTTGAAAAACAATTTTTTGCATAACAGCATTATTGACAGCAACATCACGAGCCACTTCAACTGCATTTTTTCCTTCAAGCTCTGTGGTTTCCCAATATGTGTCAATATCCTTCTGTGTAGAATTTTCGGGAGTGTATCCCGCTTCAGAGAGCATGCTTTCCTGAGCTACGCTGAAAAAGTAGCCTATATATTCTTTTGTGAGCTGTTCGTCATTGACCTTAACATAGTAACCGTTATCTGTTGATGTTTTTTCAACACTGCATCCGCAGCCACACAAAACAACCAACACAGATAGCATAACCAATGAAATAAATTTAAGCTTTCTGTTCAATATTGACACCTCCCTGCTTTTCCTGTAATCTATTTAACAGAAAACGAAATTTAAAACTTCTCTTTATATATAATAACCTTTATGACTCATCTTGTATTGCTTTCAGAAGCTTTTGTAATATAATTTTAATATTATCTATAACATTACTGTCACATTTGTAAATCAATGATGACTTATTTCCCGAAACAAATCTCATTTTACGGTCATATTCGCCGATTAATTTAACAACCGCACCGGGACTTGCATGATCGGTAAATGTAAATACGATTGCATCTTTTTGCTGAGATACTCCTGTAATTTCTGCCTTTGCACACATTGCCTTGATGTAGGATATGTCAATAAGATTCATAACGGCTTTGGGCAAATCACCAAAACGGTCAATAAATTCACCCTGCATATCAAGATAGTCTTCTTCAGTTTCAATCGAAGCAATCTTTTTATACAGGTCTATTCGCTGATGCTCATACTCAACATATGCCTCGGGAATATAGGCATCGGTTTTAATGTCAACAGTAATTTCCAGAGGCGGTCTGTATTCCTCACCTTTCTTTTCTTTGACTGCCTGTTCAAGAAGCATGCAATACATATCATAACCCACAAGATTCATATTACCGTGCTGTTCTTTTCCCAAAAGATTTCCGGCTCCTCGTATTTCGAGGTCACGCATGGCAATTTTGAAACCGGAACCAAATTCTGTAAATTCTTTAATTGCCTGAAGTCGTTTGTGAGCAACAGAATCCAAAATTTTGCCCGGGTGATAGGTCAGATAGGCGTATGCCATACGGTTTGAACGCCCGACTCTTCCTCTTAGCTGATAGAGCTGCGACAAACCTAGATGGTCGGAATTTTCTATTATAATGGTGTTGACATTTGATACATCAAGACCTGTTTCTATGATGGTTGTGCAAACAAGAACATCAATTTCGCCGGCAAGAAGGGAAACCATTATTTCCTCAAGCTGATTTTCCCCCATCCTACCGTGAGCAACTGCAATCCGTGCGTCAGGCAGAATTTCGGCAAGCCTTGCGGCGCATTTTTCTATTCCCTCTATACGGTTGAACAGATAGTAAACCTGCCCTCCCCTGTCAAGTTCACGCTTGATGGCATTGACAACAACACCTTCGTTATATTCCATTACAAAGGTCTGAACAGGGTAGCGGTCTCCGGGTGGAGCCGACAAAACACTGAGATCGCGTATTCCAACCATTGCCATGTTTAAGGTTCTTGGAATGGGAGTGGCACTAAGGGTAAGCACAGCAACATCTTTTTTCAGCTCTTTTATTTTCTCTTTATGACCAACTCCAAAACGCTGTTCTTCATCAATAATCAGAAGCCCGAGGTTTTTGAAATTAACATCCTTCTGCAAAATGCGATGAGTGCCGATTACAACATCGACACTGCCGTTTTTAAGGCCTGAAACAGTCTTTTCCTGTTGTTTTTTTGTGCGGAATCGGGAAAGCATATCAACTCTCATTGCATATTCACCCATTCGGGCAGAAAAATTGTTAAAATGCTGTTGAGCAAGAATTGTTGTGGGAACAAGGTATGCCACCTGCATTCCTTCCATAACACACTTAAAAGCTGCACGCATTGCAACCTCGGTTTTACCGTAGCCGACATCACCGCAAAGAAGTCGGTCCATACATTTTCCCTGTTCCATATCCTCCTTGACTTCCCTTATGCAACGGAGCTGATCTTCTGTTTCTTCGTATATGAATTTTTCTTCAAATTCCTTCTGCCAGGGAGTGTCCTCGGAAAACTTATGGCCTTTCAGCCCGCTTCGCTCTGCATAAAGCGCAATCAGATCCTCCGCAAGCTGAGCAACTCCGGATTTTACTCTTGATACGGTTCGATTCCACTGAGAACCATTGAGGCTGTTAATTTTAACATTTTCTGACTCTCCCCCTGAATATTTGTGAAGAAAATCAAGCTGATTGGTGGGAACATAGAGGGTGTCGGTTCCTTTATACTGAATTTTGAGATAATCCTTTGTAACATTATCTATTGTTCGCTGATGAATACCGACATATTTACCTATTCCATGGGTGCGGTGAACAACATAGTCACCCTTGTTGAGGTCTTCAAAGCTTTTGATTACATCACGGCTGTTTTTTGTTTTGGAAACTCGCTTCTTTTTTGTGGCTTTAACTGTTTCGCCATCAGTTACAACCACGGTTTTCGCAGTGGGATATTCAAAGCCTTTTGTCAGAAAACCTTTGAGTACATACACCTGACCGAAGCCCGGCAGTGATGATGAGAAGTCAGCCTTTGCGGCTTCAACTCCCTTTTCGGCAAGGGCAGACACAATTGCATCAATCCGTGACTGACTGCTTTGAAGAACAATTACCCTGTAGCCGTTCTTTTTCCAGAAAACAATATCCTCAATGAGAAAATCCACCTTTCCACTGTAGCTGTGAAGAGTTTTTGCAGTAAATCCCACAAAGGAACGAGGGGTAAAAACCGGGCAGTTGTTGGAAAGTGAGCTGAGGGAAATCAGACTGTTTTCTTTTATTTTTGAAACAATCTCGTAGTAGTCGAGCATATAGCTTTTTTTGTGTCTTGGAAGAAGACCTTTCCCGAGAAGATCGGAAACGGTTTCGCAATGCTCTTTGTAGCTGATTTTTGAAATTTCAAAGCCCTGTTTTGCTTCATCTAAAAAAACCAAAGTATCCTCATCGGCATAGTCAAGAATGGAATATATTTGGTCACAGAAATAAGGCATATACTTATCAAGAGATGCAAAGGACATTTCGTTTTCAAGCTTTTCGGCATCCCCGATCAGATTTTCATTTTTAAGCTTTCGTATGAAAGAGGCTACCTCCCTGCCCTTTTGAGCATCATATAGAAGTTCACGCACAGGGCAGATTTTAAGCTCATCAACATTTTCTATCGATACCTGAGTTGATGTGTCAAACTCTCTGAGAGAATCAATCTCGTCGTCAAAAAGGTCTATTCGCACGGGGTTTGAATGAGAGGGTGAATACACATCAATAATAGAGCCTCGCTGACTGAACTGTCCCACCCCTTCGATTGTGGGGCATTTTTTGTAGCCCATTGTAACAAGATCGGCTATGAAGGAAGATATGTCAAGAACATCGCCAGGCCTTAGCGAAAACGAATATCTTTTAAACACTTCGGGCGAAAGAGTGAATCTTGCCGCCGCATCGTAGGTTGTGACAACAGGTGCACCGCTTACCATCGCACTCAGAGCACAAAGTCTTGAGATTTCGGCAGAGTGGTTGGAGGCATCAACATCATAAAAAACATATTCTTTGTTTTTAAAAACAGAGGCTTCTTTTGAAAAAAGAAAAGATAAATCGTCTCTTATTCTGCCTGCCTCCGCCTCGTCAGATGTTATTACAAGACATTTTTTATTCAGTTTTAAGCACAGAGAATATATCAGATGACTCTTCTGACTTCCGGTCATGCCGGTTATGTGAATGGGGCATTTTTTATTCTGTATATTTTCTGTTGCGGACAAAAATTCCGCATTTGAATCAAGGATTTCTGAAAAAACTGACATATAATATCTCCTGAGAATCAATTATTGAACTTATTCATTGCACGGTCAATCCCCTGTGTGATAATGCAATCTATTGCATCACATACATTTTCAATCACGGGTTTTAGTATTTTCAATTCATCGTCGGAAAATTTACCGAGAACAAAGTCTGCAAGGTCATATTCGGGGTGGTCGGGAGCACCGACACCAATTTTAAGCCTCGGGAAATTATCGGAGCCGAGGCGTGAAATAATGGATTTGAGTCCGTTGTGACCTCCTGCACTCCCCTTTCCTCTTATGCGAAGTCTTCCGGGCGCAAGGCTTATGTCATCGTGAACAACAATCACATTTTCGGGTGGGATTTTATAAAAGGATGCAAACTCGGCAACCGAATCTCCGCTCAGATTCATGTAGGTCTGAGGGAGAGCAATATATACCTTTTCTCCTTTTATATTCCCCTCACCATAGTATGCTTTAAACTTATTTTTATTCAAATCTACCGAATGTTTTCCGGCATAGGAAATCACAGCATCAAAGCCGATGTTGTGTCTGGTTTTTTCGTATTTTTTTTCAGGATTGCCAAGTCCTACTATAAGATACATATTGCATTTTACTCCTTATTCGAGAATGTTTGAAGTTATGTAATCAACTCCGATTTCAACCAAAGCTTCCCCACAGGCAGGATCATCACAGGTCCAGCAATTAACGGCTATGCCTTTTGAATGAAGAAGCCTGATGTTTTCTTTGGTAAGCTTTTCGTAGTATATGTCAAGGTCGAGATTATGCTCTGTCAAAGTATCAATCAGTTCATCATCAATAACTCCTTCTCCGCCAATAAGCCACTGAACAGTGTTTTCGGGCAGAAGCTTTCTGATTCCAATGCAATTTTCAAGGTCAAAGGATATGAAAATAACATTATCAAGATAATCAAGCTCTCTGATTTCATCACAAAGTCTTTTGAGGTCCTCGGAAATGAAGTGGTTTTTTATTTCAAGAACACATTTCTTTTCATATTTTTTGCAAATGTTGATGTAATCTTCCAGAAGAGGAATACGAATATCCTGACGGTTCACTGTTCCGTCAACATCGGGAAGAACGACATTTTCAAGAGCAGAATAATCGTTTTCTTCAACATTAATGCTGAACTTACCATTTGAAATACGCTCGGTTGTTTCATCGTGAATGATTACAAATTTGCCGTCTTTTGTAACATGGACATCGGTTTCTACACCGTAATAGCTTCTGTTTCCTGCCGCAACAAATGCAGAACAGGTGTTTTCTTTTTCAAGACCGCTGAGTCCTCTGTGGGCAATCATTTTTACATTTCCCGAATTGATTTTTAAGGTGTTCATTAATTATTCTCCTTTTGTTACAAACAATCAGCCCTGCTGTTTTGGCAGGGCTGAACATGTGCTTATTAATTAAAAAGTTCGCTGACTGAAATATCTTCGTAGATTCTGTCGATTGCTTCCGCAAAGAAATCGGTAGCACTGAGAACCTTGATTTTGTCAATCTGTTTTTCAGGAGCAAGGGGAACTGTGTCGAGAACAAGAAGCTCACTGATGGGAGAATCCTGAATTCTTTCGATTGCGGGACCGGAAAGAACAGGGTGAGTACAGCAAGCATAAACATTTTTTGCGCCTCTTTCAACAAGAGCCTTTGCACCGTTAACAATAGTGCCTGCAGTGTCAATCATATCGTCAACAAGGATAACATTTTTGTCTTTAATGTCGCCGATGATGTTCATAACCTCAGATACATTTGCCTTGGGACGGCGTTTGTCAACAATTGCGATGGGCACATCTATGTAATCAGCAAATTTTCTTGCTCTGGTTACGCTGCCAAGGTCAGGAGATACAACAACTGTGTCTTCCTTCTGATTTTCAAATTTATCTTTATAGTACTGGCTGAGAATGGGCTGACCAACAAGATGGTCAACAGGAATATTGAAAAAGCCCTGAATCTGAGGAGCGTGAAGGTCCATTGTAAGTACGCGGTCTGCGCCTGCAGCTGTAATAAGGTCTGCACAAAGCTTTGCAGAAATTGGATCTCTTCTTTTGGCTTTTCTGTCCTGACGGGCATAACCGAAATAAGGGATAACAGCTGTGATTCTGCCGGCTGACGCTCTCTTGAAGGCATCTATCATTATAAGAAGCTCCATAAAGTTATCGTTTACGGGTGAACATGTGGACTGAACAACGAATACATCACTGCCTCTGACTGTTTCGTTGATGTTAACAAAAATTTCTCCGTCGGAGAATTTTCCGACTTCAGAATTACCAACCTTCAATCCAAGTTTGGCTGCAATTTTTTCAGCAAATACAGGATTGGAATTGGCTGTGAAAATTTTAATGTTATTACCGTGTGCTATCATGTTTTTTGCTCCTTTGTATCTTCTCAGTTATAGTATTTGTGCAAATCAATACACATACAACATAATTATATATATTATACATCTTTTTTTCAAGATGTATTTTCTAAAAACTTTCACAAGTTTTATGACAGAAGTTTACACATTTTTCACATATTTAAAAATCAAAAACTACTTTATCCCCTTCAAGCTTAAGAGAAGCCGAAAAGTTTTTTGAAGTACGCTTTGAATAAAATGTGTCTATTACATCGGATTTGCCGTCATTTAAAATCTTTTTTGCCTGTTCAAAAGATATAATTGCATCACAGATTTTATAGGAAAAGGCAAATTTGCATCCGTCTTTGTAGCCGGAGCATCCATATCCGAAGCGGTTGCGGCAAACATTTTTTCCGCAGACAGGGCATTTCCCCGCCACATCACCCATAAATCCGATGTCGAGCTTTTTAATTTCATCATTATCGGCAGATGCAGAAAACACACGGGTAATTTCAGCCTTTGCAAGATTAACACTGTCTTGTACCGTAAATTCACCACGGTACACCTTCTTAAGAGCCTTACCAAGCTCCGAGGTGCGGTATTTGTCCATACTTATGCCCATGCGCTGAAGGGATTCTATCATATATTCTCCGTCGGGAAGAATTGTATATACATCTTTTTTCAGGCTGATGTAATTACTCTTTCGGGCATTGTCGATAATGCCTGTTCTTGTGGCTTCAGTGCCAAGCTCAAGCCCTTCAAAAACCGCCCTGTATTCCTCTTCGTCATTTTCATCTTCAATATTCTTTTTTTCATCACGAAAAGGGTTTTTAAGGTAATTGTTAAGGGTTTCAATGGTATAATGCTTTGGAGGTGAGGTTTCTTTTTCGCAAGGAACAAAATTCACATCAAAGGTATCCCCTTTTTCCAAAGGAGGCAAAAGCTTGTCTTTTTTTGTGTAATCGTCATATTTTGTCCATCCTTTTTCAAGGATAATTGTTCCTTTGAGAGAAAACTTTTCAAAATCACCGACACTTATCTCGATTTCGGTTTTGTCGGCAATACAGTCCTCAGCACAAAAAACCGCAGCAAATCTTCGGAGAATTGTGCTGTACACCGTAAATTCATCAGCGGAAAGATGCTCTTTTTTGGGAATTTTGTGAGTCGGGGTAAGGGCTGAGTGAGACTCAATTTTTGAATCATCAAAAATTGTTTTTCCGTCCTTGAATTTTACACTGTAGCCAAGTGCGGCAATTGCGGAAATGATGCCTTTCACCTTATCCTTTTCAGCAGTGGCAAGGTACTCGGAATTTGTACGAGGATAGGTCACATAGCCTTTTTCATATAAGTCCTGAACAATTGAAAGGCTTTTGTCCATTGACATTTTATATTTTTTACCGAGGACATTCTGAAGCTTTGAAAGAGAGTAAAGCTTACCCGGCGATACGGTTTCTTTTTTTCTCTTTTTTCCTGTCACAAGAGCTTTTTCCAGATTATACTGCCTACAGGTGTTCTCGGCTTTTTCAATCTCATTTTTTTCGAATCTTAGCTTGCTTGAAAGCTCAATGGGGCAACCGTCAATTTCTGTTTTTGAAACAATTGAATAGTATATGTCGGGAACAAAGTTCCTTATCTGCATATCCCGGTCATAAATTGCTTTGACAATTGGCACAATAACCCTGCCAACCCGAAGAAAGCTGCCTGTTTTGAGGGTTGCAAAGCGGGTGAGATTGACACCGAAAAGCCAGTCAATATAGGTTCGGGCATACCCTTCGGATGCAAGATTGTCATACTCAGAGTCCGGCTTCATATCGTCAACTGCACTTCTGACAGTTTCGGCAGTCTGATCGGGAAGCCAGAGTCTTGTTATTGTTTTGCCCGAAACACCTGTTTTTTCGATGCATGTGCGGACAATGATCTCCCCTTCCCTGTCTGAGTCTCCTGCGTTTACAATTGTATCGACATCGTCGCGGAGACAAAGGGTTTTGATTGTTTCAAATTGAGTTCTTACACCGGAATCAACATTTCCGTCGCGGTCGTGACGAAGCTCAAAATGAAATTGTTCAGGGAAGCACGGAATGTTTTTCATGGTCCATCTTCCGTCGGGATTGGGGTTATAGTATTCTATGTCGGCAAGAGAAAACAGATGGCCAAAAACCCATGTCACAATGTATGAGTCATTTATGAAATAGTTTCCTTTTTTTGTGAAATTACCAAGTGCCTGACATATGTTTCTTGCAAGGCTTGGCTTTTCGGCAATTATAAGCTTCATATTTCCTCCAGGGATTCATTAATCATTTGAGCTGCAATTTTTTTGATTTCTGATTTTGTGTTCGGATTTGAAACAGTTTCCGCTGAAACCAAAGCAAGAAGTGCACCATAGAGAACTGCGGCGTCAGCCGAATCGCCTGATATCAGTGCATCTTTACGCTGGTGCAACGCCTTCGGGTTTCTGACAAGGTTTAAAGACATCTGAGGATAAAGTTTGTTATTGATAAGCTTTTCTTTTATTTCGGAATCGTTGCTTAATGCCTTTGTAAAAAGCTTTGTACATACTTCATTTATGAGTTTTGGCATATTATTTGTAATGCTTAAGGCTGCAACAATGAGTGCTTTGTCTTTTGGAGAAACCGTTGTAACCTTTATTCCGGGGAGCGCAAGACAATGGACAAATTCAGTGAATTTATCTCCATATCCTTCCACAAGAAAAACATCATCACTTTCATCATCAGCTGAAAAATGCATTACAGAAACATATGTATTCATAGGGTCAAAATCGAGAACAGAAGCATTGTAGCCACTTGAAAAATGGCAAATTATTTTATCTCTTATGCCATGGCCGCGAAGTGATGAGGCAAGAGTGCGAAGTGCTGAATCGGGAACAAAGGTGAAGATGATTTCGGAATTTCTGAAAACATCATCGGCAGATGTGTATATTGCCATTTCGGCATCTGATGCAAATTTTGCGGTCTCTGAAAGGTTATTGGAAAACACACCGCCTGCAATGAGCGGTGGTGTTGCCAATCCGTTTTGATTGCGGAACGAAACAAGAGCCGAAGCAATAGTGTTATTAAATTTATCAAGGGGAGCGGACAAACCAAGATATGAATAGACCATTGTCATTATACTCCTTAATAATAGATCGGACTAATCTGACATTTTGTAATTTTATCCAGAACATTGTTAACTGCAAATATTTCTCCGGAATCGAACACTATATCAAAATCAGAATATACATAGGGAGAAACAAATTTGATTCCTTCACCGTCGAATGTATAATATCCATCATTTACAAGGCTTACGGAGTACGGTGCATCCTCCATAGGATTTTCGGGTGCCCACAAGCATTTTAAATACAGCTTTCCGTTTGTTTTACCGATAATTTTTATCGAGTTGTAATCACCGTAGCGAATTTCCACGCACTGACCTTCCTTTGTCAGCTTCCACATTCTTCTGTTTTGCAGATAGTGTCTGAAGATGGTTTGGGCATAATCTACTGTGTTAAAATAGATGTCACCATTCATTTCATAGACATTTTCAACGGTTTTGTAGCGGCCAAGAGACAATAATCCTTCGTTTACTTTAATAAAAGTGTAGTTTTCTTTTCTTCCCATGCTTCCGCTTTTACCATAATTATAAGTATTCACTCTGACATCTATCACTTCTAAAGGCAGACAGGAGTCAGATGTCCAGGCATCTACGGTATATCCCGATTCTTCAACACCATCGGGTTTTATATAATCATTTTTTGCCTCCTGAATATAAATATCATCAAGCTTTTGCCCATTATAATATACATATCCGTCATCTATCGTGGTTTCGACACTTCTGCCGGGCGCTGGAACGGTTTCTTTTTCAATGTAATCATCAAGCTTCACCGGATTATCGCTATTGGAATCCAGACTATAATAATCCGTTATGTAGTCATGTTTAACATTACCGTCTTCAGAAGAGACTTCTTTGCCATAATATAAGCTTAAAACAACATCATCTTCCCTTTTTTCTGCAATGCTCCAACGGTCAGCGGTATTGTTTTCTGTGTAAATTTTAAAAACATCATCTTCAAAACTGATTTTCCAGCCAAACTCTTCTACGGCATATTCCCATGTAATCGGGAAATAGGTAACTCCACGAAAGTTCAGAAGCGGATATTTTTCTGTGCTGTTATCCACCTTTTTTCCGTTTACATAGATATTATATTCTGCGGCAATGCCCACAGGGTTTTGTTTTCTGTTAAAGGTTGTTTCATACAATGGCAATTTATCATCACACGGATTAAAAGCTACCATGAAAGCAGTGCCTTCAAGCCAACCGGTAGTCAGGTTCATGGCTCTTGCGTATTCGTATGTCATCGGAAGATATGTTACATCTTTATAGTTTAAAAAAGGATACAGTGAATCGGCATAATATATCGATGAATCATCTATGACAATCTGATAATCGGGTATCACCGCCAAGGCATCATTGCTTTTAGCAAATCCCTGAAAAGACAAACCACTGCACATAATAAAGAGAACTAAAAATATAATTGTTGTTTTTTTCATACGACATACACTCCTTTATATAAATCCCTTTACTGAGTAATTATAACACATACACAGTGAAATTACAACAGATTTTGTTTAAAGAAAATGAGATTTTACAAAACTAAAAACGCCCCCGACACATTTGTGTCGGGGGCATAACAGAGAGATTATCTCATTGCTTTTTTACCTTTAAGGAGTACCCAGAACTGACCTGCAATAAATACAGATGAGAAAGCACCGCAAACTACACCAACCAGAAGAGGAAGCATAAACTGTCTGATGGATGTTACACCGAGGATGTAGAGACAAATAAGTGTGATGAGTGTGGTAACACTGGTGTTGATTGAACGGCCGAGTGTCTGCCAGATACTCATGTTAACAATATTTGCAAAGCTGTCTTTTCTGACAAGTCTGGTGTTTTCTCTTATGCGGTCAAATACAACGATTGTTGCATTGATTGAATAACCGAGAATTGTGAGAATAGCTGCAATAAAGGTTGTGTTTACAGGGAACTGGAATATTGCATATACAGAAATGATAACGAGCACATCGTGGCAAAGAGCAAGAACTGCGGAAATACCGGAATAGAGCTCGAATCTAATCCAGATGTAAACAAGCATAAGAAGAACTGCAAGAACGATTGCCTTTGCTGCACTCCACCACATTTCCTTACCCATTGTTGCACTTACAGAGTCAACAGAAATGATTTCACAATCTTCAAAAGCAGCCTTCATAGCATTCTGAACTTCAACGAATTTATCGTGAGAAATTTCAGTTGTTTTAACAATTGCCTTCTGAGTTCCGGAGCTCTGAACAGATGAAACATTTACGCCATCAACCTTAGCAACCGCATCTCTGATTGCATTTTCATCAAATGCTTCACCCAGTTCAATTTCCATTGCTGTACCACCGGTAAAGTCGATATCGGTGTTGAGACCGTCAAATGCGAAAAAGCATATTATACCTGCAAGAATGATTATGCAGGGAATAGCAAACAGAATTTTTCTTTTTTCAATAATGTTAAACATATTCTATAACCCTCCTCTTATGCACTGTAGATTTTGGGATTCTTGATGTTGAATCCAACAAGCTGACGAAGCAGGAATCTTGTAACGAAAATTGCAGTAAACATACTTACCAGTGTACCGATAAAGAGTGTTTTTGCAAATCCGATGATTGTGCCTGTTCCGAAGTACCAGAGAACAACTGCTGCAATCATTGTTGTTACATTGGCATCGATAATTGCACTGAAAGCTCTGTTGAAGCCTGCATCAATTGAAGCACGGAGAGTTTTGCCGTTTCTGAGTTCTTCTTTTACTCTTTCGAAAATAACTACATTAGCATCAACTGCAGTACCGATTGTCAGGATGATACCTGCGATACCGGCAAGTGTAAGCTGAATTTCAAATCCGTTGAGGATAAGGAACACGATTGCTGTGTATGCAACAAGTGCAATGCCGGAAATGAGACCGCAAAGTCTGTACATAATAATCATATAGATCATAACAAGAAGAAGTCCGATTGCACCTGCCATAAGGCTCTTTGTGAGAGCATCGTCACCAAGCTGAGCTCCAACGGAGTTCTGGCTGATGGGTGTGAGTGCGAAGGGAAGTGTACCGGATTTGATCTGATTTGCGAGAAGCTGAGCTTCTTCGGTTTCAAAATCACCGGTGATAACACAGGTTTCGCTGTTGATTGCTTCATTTACTGTGGGAGCAGAAATAAGGTTGTTGTCAACATAGATTGAAAGCTGTTTGCCAACAAGGTTGCCTGTTGCTTCTGCAAAGAGAGACTGACCTTCGCCGGTGAACTGAAGCTGAACTACTACGCTTCCGTCTTCACCGATTGAAGGAACCGCTTCTTTGATGTGAGTACCGTTTAAAACCTCTTTACCTTCGGGATCTTTGAAAGAAAGACTTGCCATAGCACCGAGGTATTCGATAGCTTCATTGGGGTCGGTAACTGCCGGAATTTCAACACGAAGTCTCTTCTGATTTTCTGAAACCTGTTCAGAAACTGTGGCTTCGTTGAGTCCATTTGCATCAAGACGAAGTCTGAGAGCTGCAACAGCTGCAGAAATGTCTTCTTCTGTAACCTTGCCAAGGTCTTCAACTTCGGGTTCAAAAACAATAACGGAACCGCCTGCAAGGTCGAAGCCCTTTTTGATACCGAAATCCTCGTCGAATGATGCGGGTATATATTTACCCATAAAACCTAAATTCAAACCGAATGCTGCGATGTATGCAAGAATTGCAATAATTACACATACAACCGCAAATTTTGTTATACTTTTTGCTTTCATTGGTAATCCTCCTTGTATTTTTGTGATTTATATGCAATAGTATATCAAATCAAAAGTCTGCACAAAAGTTTTGTGTAGCAAAGGCTCAGAAGAGCCTGAATAGCATATGTTTCCACACTTCCCGGTGCAACGGAAATACCGGTGCACAGCTGAGGTGAGCTTAATTTTTCGGATTTCAGCCAGCCGACGGCATAGCTTTCATCTGCAAAGCTTGCCTCTTTTATGGGCTTTGGAACAAGTGAGACGCTGTTTTGAGCTTCACTTATTCCGGAATCATCCGTTTTTTCCTCATAGCAGATGTATGTTTTGTGCAAGCTGTCTGACGGTACAAAAGATGTCAGAAGCACTGCACACACCATTGTTATTGATAACACAATTGCAACAAAACCGGCATGTCTTTTCGCTGACATTTTTTCACCGCCCTTGCAATTTTATTCTCTTTTTGTGTTTATTCCAAGCATTCCGCCGATTGCTCCGCATACTGCCCCAATCAAAAGCTTAAAGATGAGCTTTGTTCCAAAGGGACCCACACCCACAATTGCCATTGCAATAACTGCAAGAATTATGATGTTGCAGACACCGCTTACACCGCCCACAAGCCACCCCTTGCTTATCGAAGCCTTCGCAGTCATAAGCCCTGACAGAAAGCAGGCAAAATATGTTATTATGCCAACTCCTGCAGGAGCATATTTTTCAGGTATGTCTGTATAGACCACAAGAGCTGAAAGAACAGCAATGAGCATAAGGGACACAACATAGGAAATAAAAATGAATTTGATCATTCTTAAAAGCTTTCTTGCACCCCCGGCAGAAACTGTTGAAACAAAAACTTTTTCTGACACAATAAATCCCTCCGAATATTTTTGTTTAATTAATATTCGGAGGTTTTTTTGTTTAGAACATATTATTCTTCGCCTTCAGCTTCATCCTTGGATTCTGAAGCAGGTGCAACACTGTCATCGGCAGGTTTTGTAACCTCGCTGATTGCCCAGCGTGTGATTTTGATTGTTGAGCTCTGATTGACTTTGCCTGTTTCAATGATGAGATTATCACCCTTGAGTTCAACAATTTTACCGTGAATACCGCCAATTGTAAGGATTTTGTCTCCAACCATAAGCTGAGAGAGCATTTCCTGTTTGAGTTTTTCTTTTTTCTTCTGAGGTCTGATCATAAGGAAATACATAACACCTATAATCAGGATAAAGGGAAGAAACATGCTGATCATTGAGCCAAGATCACCGCCTGCAGGCTGAGCTGCGGGGGCTGCATATGCTGTGATTTCAAATAAATTCATTGTGTAACCTCCAATGTCAAAAATAATATTATAATTATACAACATTTCAAACTAAAAATCAATAGTTTTTTTAAATATTATATACGCCTTGAATACATTTCTATTCGCTCTTCCTTGAAGGATTTGTAGCAATCATTGTCAATTGCATTTCTTATGTCTTCCATTAATTTATTGTAGAAATAAAGATTGTGAAGAACACAAAGTCTCATTGCTAGCATTTCCTTTGCTTTGAAAAGATGGCGGATATATGCTCTTGAATAGTTACGGCACGCCGGGCAGGAACAATTTTCGTCTATGGGGCGAAGGTCTCTTTCAAATTTTTCGTTCTTGAGGTTCATCTGCCCCTGTGATGTGAACAAATGACAATGACGGGCATTTCGGCTCGGCATTACACAGTCGAAAAAGTCTATTCCGCGATCAACCGCTTCGAGAATGTTAATCGGTGTGCCAACACCCATCAGATAACGGGGTTTGTTCTCGGGTGCAAAGGGCAGCGTTACATCGAGAATGTGATACATTTCCTCATGTGTCTCCCCTACTGCAAGTCCTCCCACTGCGTAGCCGTCAAGGTCGAAGGCTGCTATTGTTTTCATATTTTCAATTCTGAGATCATCAAAGGTTGCCCCCTGATTAATTCCAAAAAGCATTTGCTTGCGGTTAATGGTGTCTTCAAGGGAATTGAGCCTGTGCATTTCCTTCTGGCATCTTTCAAGCCAGCGAATGGTTCGCTCATGAGATTTTTTTGCATAGGAATACTCCGCAGGAAGTGCCACACATTCATCAAATGCCATGGCTATTGTGGAAGCAAGGTTTGACTGAATCTGCATGCTTTCTTCAGGTCCCATAAAAATCTTTCTGCCGTCTATGTGGGAATTGAAATTAACTCCTTCTTCGGTAATTTTACGAAGCCCTGCAAGAGAAAAGACCTGAAATCCGCCGCTGTCTGTGAGAATAGGTCTGTCCCAGTTCATAAATTTGTGCAAGCCCCCAAGCTCTTTTATGAGCTTGTCTCCCGGGCGAACATGGAGATGATAGGTGTTTGAAAGCTCCACCTGACAGCCTATTTCCCTGAGGTCGAGGGATGACACCGCCCCCTTTATTGCGGCAATGGTGCCTACATTCATAAACACAGGTGTCTGAATTACTCCATGGGGAGTTGTGAAGGTTCCGCGACGGGCTTCACCATATTTTTTTATCAGTTTAAACATTGTATTTTGTCCTTTCTCTTAAGCCTGACAGAAGTTATCCGAACCTGCCTTAAAGACAGTATTTTCGGCATTTTTTGGTTTGTCGTCCTCGAAAGGCGGCAGCCTTCCGTCGTCCTCCGCACCAAAACCTACTCAAAAATCCTTGTCTTTAAGGTCAGGGAA
>JAZNUS010000099.1:0-14112 GCA_045592485.1 Clostridia bacterium
CCGTAAGGCAAAGACGGAGGGGTACGAAATGCAGAAATATCAATACTTTCAGCAATACCCCTCAGTCAGTTTCGCTACGCTCACTGCCAGCTCCCCTTAGGCAGGGGAGCCTTTCGCCCTAGTGCTAAACAGAGCGATAAACCCCAATTTGAATCTATTGACACAAATACCGATATATGTTATAATGACTTTGCGAAACAATATTAATATTCATTAAACTTTAGGATAAGTATGCGTTTTTGCTATGGCAAAAATGCACGCTCTATTAAAATGCATACTATCCGGTTTGAATTTTAATATTTGTTTCGCGACAAGGGTTGTGCATTTTTCGGTGTATCGGCTCTTGTCGGTACACCTTTTTAATTTGTTTAAATCCAAACTCCGACAGTCGCGAAACACAGAAAAACCACCTTTTTGCCAAGGTGGTTTTTCTGTGTTTAATTATTTTTGTGTATTAATTTATTATTTCTCGTCCTGACCGAAAATCTTAACTTCATTAATACTGTTCCAGCCGTCCTTTGATGTACCGTAACCTCTGTAACGAACATATTTTGCTTTTACATTACCAAGGTCGTAGTATTCCCACTCTTCGGTACCGAAGGAGTCGTTGATGGAAACTGTTGTCCAGTCTCTGCCGTTCATTGAAACTTCCATATCGAAGTAAGATACACGAGGTGTACTTACATAGAATGCTATTGCAATCTTGGAAACAACGGTAGGCTGTTTGAGCTGGTAGGTGATGTTGTGACGACCTGATGCGGACCATCTTGACACGAAGTCGCCGTCGAGAGTGTGTTCAGGTCTTGAATCACCACTTGAAGATGTTGCCGTTGCAGAGACTATTTCAAGCTCTTTGAGACCTGTGAGGTCAACATCTGTGGGATTGGCAACAACTTTGGGGAGAGCCACCATGTAAGATGTTATTCTGCCGCTTTGCTTATCCTTCATAACAGCAATTTTTGCTCTGCCGTCTTTTGTGGTTTCATAGGAAACATCATATTTTGAAGAATCAACCTTAAGCTCAAGCTTTTCGGGCAGGGTTTCAACGATGTAGCATCTGTTTGCAGGGATAAATCCCGGAACCTTAACCCCGTCTGCAAGAAGATTCTGAGCTTCAAGACGAACATATTCACCCTCGGGAGCCTTCCAGTTTTCAATGGGAACAAATTCTGTGGGGCAAGGGGGGATTTCAGCCTCTGTGAGATAAGGAGTGAATTCCACACGAAGATTGAATTTTTCAATTTCAGGGAAATGAATTGCAAGTCTCTTTATTTCACGGATGATACGGTTGCCCTCCATCTGAGGTGATGTGGGAAGAGGATTTGTGTTCATAACACTGATTTCATAAGGAGCATCGCAGAGAATGTTGATTCTCATTTTCTTGTTGTCCTTTGTGAGTGTTACGCTCTTTTTGTCTTCTGCAATTTCAACATCACATCTGTTGAGATTGTAAAATGCATAAACTTCCTGAGGTTTAAGAAGTGTAACCTCGTCCTGAACCGCAAAGGTTGTTCTGTCGTTTGTAAATTCAACACCGCGTTTGTAGCTCTGTGCCTGACGGCCATAGGTTGCGGTGAGGTCTGACCATGCAAAGCAACCACGGTCCGATGTGCGGAATTCGTTGATTACATCACCCGGTCCTATGAGATGACCGCCATCTTCGTTGGGGTCAATAACAAGACATCCGTTAGCTTCGGCACGGCTGAAGTAGTAGGTCCAGCGTTCACCGTCCTGCTGGTTGTTGAAGTAACCGGCGAGAGCGTAAGCATCTTTACCGGGGTTTGTTATCCACTGTTCGCCGAGAGCTTCAAAAGCAATTGTGCCTGAGTTCATAACACCGTGGGTTTCCACAGCATCCTGAACAAACATACCGCCATAGGTTTCCTGACTTCCGTCCCATGTGTCACGGAAGGTTACCATGTCAAAGTTTCTGAGGAACTTGTCTTTGGGGAATGAAGAAACATCAATTTTTGAATAGTCAACCTCGTGTTTAAACGCAAGGGCATCATATGCGCCAAGTGTGTTTAAAGCTCTCTGACTTTCAAGAGTATATTTTTCCAGAGACGGATTTCCGCTCATTGTTGCGAGGAGATAAGTTGAAGATGTTGTTTTACCCTGCTCGTAGGAACCATCGTTTATAACAAAGTTATATTTTGACGATGCAACATAAGCCGGATAAGCACCCATGCCCTTGATACACTCAAGGTCACCGAGACCGTAGGTTGTGCCAAAGGCAGTGTTCATACATCTGAGCCATCTTGCCATATATTCACCGGTGTAGCCCCAGTAGCCGATACCTTCGTACCAGGCAGAATCGGGATACCAGTTTTCAACAACAGGTTTTAAGTTGTCGAATATCTTCTCTAAAATAAATCCATAGAACTGGGGGTCCGTTTCAAGGAGCGGAATTGCACCCATAAAGGTTGCACTGTTATCGAGAAGTGCGTGGTTATTTGAACCGAAGTAGAAGCGGTAGAAGCTTGCTGAATATTTGGAGCTTGAGGGATTAGCGAGCATATCATACATTGTGTTGTAATGCTTTTCCTTGAGAGCTTTAAGGAGTGATTCTTTCTGATCGGCAGTGAGCCAGTCATAGAGCCAGTCATAGCAGATTGCAAGACCCTGAACAACCTCGTTGTTACAAAGGTACTGATATGTTCCCCAAGAATCAAGATCAATCCACACCTGAGCTTCGTCCCATGCTCTCTGAGCATAAGCCTCGTCGCCCTCTACCCAGTAAGCAATGGCACAGTTGGCAATTACACCACGGCACTCTGCACCACGGGAATTATATGCCTGATTGTTCTTTACAACTTCAACACTTGATGGAGTGGTTGTAATATTTTTGTCAGCTGATGCTTTTACCTTTGAATATATTTCGGTGAGTATTTCATTTTCACCTTTACCATACTTTTTGATTTTTTCAAAATCAGCTCTGTTTGCAAAATAGTATGGGTGACCGTTCTTGATTGTGCCTGCGAGGTCAGATATGAAGGTTTCCTTTGTAACCTTGGGATACTGGAAGTTAATCTGACCGCGGATATAGGGTTCTTCCTTCATAATGCAAAGAGAAGGTCTCTGGGCTGCAACGGAATATTCATCTGAATAGATTGAGAAAACAGGTGATGATGTTGCAATGTAGAATATTGCTTCTTTTTCGCCTTCCTGAACTTTTCTTTTGATGTAGTCGGATACTGCAACCTTAACGGTGGCCACTCCGGCATTGTCAATTTTAAAGTTTGTGAGCATAAAGCTTGATTCAAAGGTGTTAAAGTCGGTTCCGCGAAATTCTACGGAAGTTCCGGCTATAGAGCAACGACCAACAAGCTGAATTACTGCACCGGCAAACTCTTTATCTCCAAAGGAAGATATATCGAATCTGATTTCTGCATATCTGTCGTAAACAGAACCGATTGTAAGGGTTTCAACATCGTCAAACTGTTTTGTTTTGCCCTGGTTTGTTTCATAATATGTGTCAAATGTACACTGTGCAAATATTTCATCTGCTTCTTCAGCCCCGAAGCCTGCTGGAGCAAGAGACAAAATGAGAGAGAGACAAATAACAATGCTTAATAGTTTTTTCATAAATATCCTCCTTTCCTATTTTTCATATGCGAATATGGCAAGAGTGGTACCATATTGTGTTTCTATAACAACTCTTGAGCATTCCTTGCCAAAGTCATAGAAGCTTTTCAGTGAATCGCCGCCAACAAGGCTGTAGGTTTTGGATTTCCTGTTAACAAGGGTGATTGTTTCACGGCTTGCGGAGAAACCATAGAGCAGCGGAGCATTTTTGGCATTGGGGTCAAAAGCATTTATGTCGTTACCTGCAAGAAGGAGTTCAAAGAAGGTTCCGTCTGAACGGTATGTATCACCAAGATACACAAGCTTACTTAAGTTTCCGTTGCCGGTATCACTTGTAAGCTTCGCTCCAGATTCGGCAAGTGTGTATACGGTGGCTGTTCCCGGTGTGGTTACAGATGTCAGTTTGTCTGCTCCGGCTTTATACACAAGCTGGATACCAAGGAGGTTGTCGTGTATGTCTGCAACAGTCTTTACAAGATCACCAAATTCAAGGTTAAGCTGTCCGACAAAACCGCGTTCTGTTGAATAGAAGGTTTTCTGCACACCTGCGGCAGTCTGACAAACAAGCTGTTCAACCTCAATTCCCTCGTCATTTATAATCTGTGAAACATCTGTTACCATATAGAGAGTAGCTTCCTTCGGAATTGCCTCTCCGGAAGAACCGCCACCTGTGGAATAATATGTTACGATGTAATCACTCATAAGAGCACCCTCTGTTTTTGAATATCCGTAATGCTTCTTGTTGGTCTGATAGCCTTTGGGGAAGGTCTGATATTTATAAAGAGTGTCATCGGGGATGGCAGCTTCTTCGTCAAGTGTGGGAATGTAGAAACGGGTCGGCATTGAGCCGTTAACAAAGATTTTTTCGTTGCTTTTGTTAACTATAGCTCTATCGTCACCGATAAACTGAACATATTCATCGCTTTTGTCTGTGATGCTGTGTGTCGGGAAAAGACCAAGGTCTTTTGTGCCGGCAATTCCAAGATCAACATCGCTTGGATAGTTGATTGAAAGCAATTCGTTTTTGGGAGTAGCTTCAAAGGTTATGATTGACGACTTCATCGATGTGGGTCTGTAGCTTTCAAGGGGGAGATTTTTATAATCATCGGGACTTGTGAGATTCATACCAACACCGTTGAGCATAAATTTCTCAGGAATTGTGTAGGTGACAACTGCATTGTCTGTTCCGAGAATTTTAACATACACCTTGTAGGAAAGACCTTTTGCAAATTCCTTTGAATACATCAGGTAACCGACTTTAAGCTCACTGCCTGCATTCTGACTGATGAGCCATATTATTTTTCCGTCGGGGTTTATGAGACCTTTTACAATTGAACCCATCTGATAATCGCTTGAAAGAGATGCTAAGACAGAATCTGATGCTTCGAATTTTCTGTTGTCGATGTACACAGCACCGGAGTCTGAAGATGTGCCTGTAATCTGACCGGTGATGTAGTCACGGCAGATAATTACATCGGTATATTCATTGTCGGAATTTTTGGCAATCCACAGAACATCATTTACTGCAATTGAATCGAAATTCGTCTGATTTCCGTTCTGGTCGGTAAAAACTGTTTTTTCACCGTCTAAAACAAAGGAGGTTCCACTCTTGAGCTTGTCGGATACGAGCTTGTCGTTTGTGTTGATAGCTCCTACAACTGCCTGAATGTAGGACTTGATAACAACAATGTTTGCATCGGAGGTGCCTGAGCATATGAGCTTCACACTTCCAAATTCGGGAACCATGAGTTTTTTGTCAAAATCAACTCTTTTGCCGTTGCATACAATAACGCATGACTTTGTGATTTCCCTTGATTCTTCCTCGTCGTCTTCATCGAGCCAGGTGTACACTCTGTCGGAATATTTCAAATTCTGAGAAGAGAGCACTGTGACTGTTTTAGATGAAGAATCTTCCATAGCAAAAATTGAAACTATTGTGTCATTTTTATCATAATATACATCAACGGATTCACCAATAAAGGAGTCGGTGTCGAAGCCGCCGCTTTCGAAAAGATAGCCGCCAATTGCAACCTTGCCCTCACCTACACCGTTTTCCTGATTCATACCGAAAAACTGACCGTCTTCAACAGTTCCTGCAAAATAAGAAAGGTTCCATCTTTCTTCGAGAACTGTTCCGGAAGTTTTTGCAGAATAGTAGTTGTTTCCGTCAGAGCCAAGAGTAACGGAAGGGAGCTTGCAGTGAAGCATTTCATACATTGCACCGAAAAGCTCACCCTTTATGATTCCGTTTGTGTCACCCTTTGGCATGCAACCGAGCTGAGTTGCTGCTGCAACATATCCGCCGGGATAGCCGCCGAGAGAAAGTGCCATGAAATCATAGCCAAGACATGAAACGATCATCTTTGATGCTTCGGAAACTGTGACATTGTCATCGGGTCTGAAGGATGCAGAATCCGATATTACACGCCACGCATAGAGGTTATAGATGCCTTCATAAGCAGGGTGTGACTCGGGAACATCGTTGTAGGGAAGCACATAGCCTCCGGGCATATAGATAATGTTCATAAGCTTTGAAAGATATTTTGCAAATTCGCCTCTTGTGACATAAGCAGAAAGGTCTTCTCCCCTGCTTGCAATGTCAAGGTCAGACAAGAGGGCTTCCTGACGAGAATAATCGCCGGAGGTCTGAGATGCTGAAAAAACATTTAGTGAAAATGCAGGGATAACAAGCATCACTGCAAGAACCAATGAAATTAATCTTTTCATCTTATTTAACCTCCTTTACGAAAACATCACATACTCTTGAGAGCATAACTGCCACTTCTGCTCTTGTGGCATTGGCTTTGGGATTGAAATTACCAAAGGTGTCACCTGTGAGGATTCCTTTTGAAGCAAGGAATGCCACAGGATTTTTTGCATAATCGGAAATCTGTTCACCGTCGGCGAAGGAAATCTTCCCTTCTTCAACAGTTGCACCGAGTTTTGTGAGCATATTCACAATCATAACAGCAATATCCTGACGGGTTGCTTTCATGCCTGTTCCGAATCTGGAATTGCCCATACCGTTTACGATTCCGTTTGAAACGGCAATGCTTACATATTCCTCATACCATGAACCGGGGGCAACATCGTCAAAGCCTGTGTTTCCTTCTGCGGGCTGGAATTTGCCGAGAGTAACCAAAAGCTTTGTGATTTCTTCCCTTGTAATGGTGTCGTTGGGGGCAAACTTATTTTGTGATTTGCCGTTTATCACGCCTTTGTTATAGAGCTTTGTAATGTGGTCCTTTGCCCATGAAACACTGTCTGTATCGGTAAAGGGGCTGAAAGGAGCCTGAACCACGGGAGCCGAAGACACAAACTGTGTTGAGCCGCCCTTGCCCGATGAACCCTTTCCTTTTGAGCCTTTGCCCGAGGAGCCCTTGTTTGATGAGGGTGATGAAGGTGGATCGTCTTCTGTTTCGGGAGCTTCCTTGAGAGCTTCGGCAAAAAATTCTGCAAAATCTTTTGCTGAATCAAATCCGGTCATAAGACTTTCGTTGATTGCAGTTTTGGATTCAATAGCTTCATAGTCTGCAATGTATTCTTCAATGCCAAGAAGCTCGGCGTTTCCTTCGCCAAGAATAATGTCTGTTATTTCAGAGGAATGGTCAGCCTCTTCAATGAGATCGAGAATGATTTCAACCTTATATACATCGAACGCTTCGTCCATTAAAGCTATAAGCTCTTCGGCTGATGATACCGATTCGATAATGTCTATGAGGGCATCTGCAGTTTTTTGAGCATATTTACTTTCACTGCATTCAACCCACAAATCATGAATTTCTTTGTCCTGAGATTTAATGAGAAAAAGCTCAGAATTGAGAAGCTCAATGAGCTTTGAGGCATCCTTTGCCTGTTCAACTGCTGTAAAGAATGACATATTTTTTACAAATGTGCGCATTAATGCTATATTCTCGGTATTCATTTCAGAAATTGAAGAATCGCGGTTTGCTTCAACCTTGTTGAAGAAACCGTTCATATCGGCTATATCTTCGAAATAGCCATTTTCGAATCCAAAGAGGTCTGAAATTTCATTCCATTCTGCACTGATGTCTGCAGATGTACCTCCCGAGGCAATTGTGTCCCAGAGATGAAGAGTGTCCTCTGCGGAAACAAAGCTGAAATCCTTCTCAAGACAGTAAGAGGCATTGCGAGGATATATCTTCAGTTCATAGCTTCCGCTTTCGGGAAGAGAAATGTCTTTAAGATACACTGTACCGCGTTTGCCTGATTTTACCGTTTCGAAAAAAGCAGTTTCTCCTGATTCGGTATTTACAATTGAGACATCTACATTACTTGATGAATAGTAAGGTTTTTTGTAAAATACAGAAATTGTTGAGTTTTCCGCATTGACAGAACTATAGAACACCTCTTCTTCTGAAAGCTCAGTCTTTGTAACAGCTTCGTAGTCATCTGCCGATGCATAAAATTTGGCAAGAATTTTTTCGTCGAAGTTTGTATTTCCGTAATTATCAACAGAATCCGCCTTGAACACAAATTCATATTCAGTGTCTTCAACAAGGTCAACAGGCTGTTCAAGAACATATTTGCCATTTGTTTCATCATAAACAAATCCTGCATCAACACTATCACCGGAAAGGGCTCTGATTTCAACAACCTGACTGATGTCTTCAACATCTGTCAAAATTGCAAATGATGCACTTTCAAGCACAGTACCTGAAACAACGGTTGAAACATCACAAATTTCAAATCGGGGTTCTGACACATAATATGAGTAGGCTGCCTGATATTTTTTGTATCCGTTGTCTTTGGCGTAAAAACCAAAAAGATTAATTGTAGAGTTGCTTACAAAACCGATGTCTACATATTCTTCGCCGGCATCCATACATTCTTTTACATATGAGGTTATATCTACTTTAATCTCATACATTTTTCCGCCCAAATCAGTCGATTTTACAGAATCTGCCGCATTATACTGAGAATTATTCCATTTTTTGCTTACATCATTGAAAACAACGGCAACTGCTTCATCAGTAGTCTTCATGGTTGTGCCGTCCCAGTCATCACCGGCAAACTTCATTGTATAGACATTAGCACCGGCATAGGTGTGGCAGGTAATCACATATGATTCCAGGTTCTGACCATATTCAATAACAGGAACCGGAATTCTGTAGAACACAAAATTTGAAGAGTTGTTATACTTGATGTTCATCATTGTGGTCATGGATGCAGAACCGTTTATGTTTACATGCCATGAATTGCCTTCGGATGAAGTGATAGTTTTGCCTGCACTTCCACTTGTTGAGAAATATATTTTTTCACTTATGCTCTGACCGTGAATATCTGTCACATTGATTTGTGCACTGTAATCACTGAACATTTCCAGCTCGTCATCTGCGGTTACTGTTTTTCCGTCAACGGTACAGGATGCTTCCTCTCCGTTAATCAAAACTTCCGCCGATGAAATGTCGTTGTTAAATGTGAAGCTTGCATACTTTGCAGTTGAATCATCAGTAGCATGAGCAGGCGTTGACGATACGAGTGCAAGAGCTTTTACAGGTTCTTCTGCCGGGATATCTTCTGCAAAAGAAACCATGCATGATGCAAGCATCATTAATGAAAGAAATATTGAAAGTATTTTTTTCATTGGTGTTCTCCTTTCATAAAATGTATTGTTAAACTGGTTTTCAATTATTTATCATTTACCAAAGCAGTTTGCTGCACAATAGGCTCTGTAAACGAGGAGTGTTGCCTGTTCGCGGGTTGTATTTGCTTTTGGCATTATGTTGCCGCCCTCGTCGCCCTTCATAACTCCGAGACCGCAAACAAAATCTACTGCATCGACTGCCCAGCCTGAAATTTCTGCACTGTCGGGATATGTACCTTTTTCAAAGGCGGCATCGGGAGCAATGATTGTGCAGGCGCGCTGAAGCATTGCTGCCATTTCTTCTCTGGTGATGTTTTTGCCGGGGGCAAATTCTTCATCGGAGAATCCGTTTACCACGCCAAGACCGTATGCATAGGCAATAGCCCCATTGTCTGTATCTGCGAATTTTGCATTTCTTGAAATCTCAAGATTTTCGGGAAGCATATTTACAACCATTTCACAGAATTCTTCTCTGGTGATTTCCTGAGTGTAATTGAAACCGAGGTGCTGCGGCATAATTCCGGAAGCGAAAGCGAGAGCAACCTCTTTCTTTGCCCAGTCGCTTGCACCGAAGAGAGCAACTGTTTCGGGAAGAGCTTCATCTTTAAACATCACATCCATTGCAATGTCTGCAAAGGCTCTGTAGCCTGCGGCATTGGGATGGAGGAAGTCGCCGAAAAGCTCGGGAGAGTCTTTTGTGGGAGTGAAGAAGTCGATGGCTGTTGCGCCTGTTTCTTCAATAACCTTGTACACTCCGGGGATACCTTCTTCTTCAAGAATTTTCGGTGAGCGTTCGCCATATACATTTTCTTTGAAAATTCTCGGAGGAACACCAACGAAAACCTCAAGTTCGGGGTTACCCTTTTTATACTGATTAATCATGTCAACATAGTCGGGTACGAAGTTATCTTTTCCTGTGTCCCAGTTTTCATTTTTGATGTCGTTTGTACCAAACATTATGAAGAGAATGTCTGCATCATATTCGAGGGATTTGGTATATTCCTCGGTTGTATTATAGGGTTTAACAGAAGAATAGAGGGCTGACATTGCGGGTTTTCCAAAGTTTGCAATTTCATAGCTTTTACCGATTCTTGCTTTGATAACCGAGGGGAAGGATTCGGGAATGGGATCGGGGATTCCTGCACCGTAGGTTATGGAGTCACCAACGAAAGCTATTTTCTTTCTGTCGGTTGTGTGGGAATAAAGCCACTGAAGAAGCTCTTCTTCGACATAGCCCTTTGTCCATGCATTGTGCTGAGGGTCAAAGTAGGGTGTGAATTTAACCTCGCCCTGTGCATCGGTGAGAGCTCCCACCATTGCAAGAGTTCCCTCGGGAGAAACTGTTTTGTCAAGGAGCTGATGGAATGTCCACACGGGAGTTTCGGCAATTTCTGCCGCCTTTGAGATGTCACCTGCTCCGCCCATTGGAATTGCAGCTGCAAAAAGTCCGGGATAGCGCGCGAGAAGATCCCACACACCAAAGCCTCCCATTGAAAGACCGGTTGCATAAAGACGGGTTTCGTCGAGATTATATTTTTCTTTTGCATCATTGATAAGTTCAACAACAGCTGTCATATGGTCGCTTATTGCAACATTGTCGAGTGAGTATGAGGGGTCGGGCTTTACATCCCAGGGGGTGTCAACCCACTGCTGTTCCTTGGCACACTGGGGAGCAATGATGATGAACTCTTTGCTTGTGTCGATTTCTTCTCCATTATATGTAACCTTTTCACCGCCAATGATGCGGTTTATAAGACCTGTGTTTACAGAAACCTGACTTTCATTGTTGTCACCGCGATTTCCGGCACCGTGCAGAAAAAGCAGGAACGAATATTCCTTGTTTTCATCATAATCCTCAGGCACATAAAGACGGTAAGGCATTTTGAGACCGTTTGAGGCTTCAAAAACTTCCTTTGTCATAATCTCTGCCGCAAGATTTTGTACTGCTGCATCTTCGGCTGAAGCTGTGATTATGCTTGCAAAAACAAGCATCAAAGAGAGCATAAATGCCAGACTTTTTTTCATTTTCATAATACTTCCTCCTCAAAAAAATTTCTCGATTATACGATATTAATTATATCATATTGTCCACATTGATTCAATGGATATTAGTCTCTGGTTTTTGGACTATTTTCCACACAAAAACACATTTTTTGTTGACAAAACATTTTCCGGGGGTTATAATTAAAAAGACACAGAGCGAAGGGAGGATTATTTATGAAATATTCATATGATGTGGACAAGCTGACGGAAATCGTTAACGATTATTCGATCATAACCGGTGTAAGAATTATGATTGTGGATGAAAGCAACAATGAGATATGTCGGTCATCATATAAACGCGCACCGTTTTGCAGAAGAATGCTGTTGAATCCGCAAAGCCAAGAAAAATGCCGTACCTCAGAAACCAAAGCGGTGTACAAGAGAAGTGCCAAGAGCTTTGTTTCTGCTTCGTGTCACGCAGGGTTTACGGAGTCTTCCCACCCGATTATCAAAGATGGTGAGTTTATCGGGCACATTATTTTCGGACCAATGAGAACAAAGGAAAACATATATGATTTTGTTGACAACCTGAATTATCCGGTTGAAGACATGGAAAAGCTCAACGAGGTTTACCGCCAGACGCCCTACTATGATGATGAAAAAGCAAGAGCCGTCGGAAGAATCGTGGCAATGCTTGCCACATATATAATTTCAAATGAATATATAAACACCGAAACTTCTGATTTTATGAGGACAGTGTCAAAGTATATTACGGACAATCTGACAAAGCCCCTTAATGCAGAAATAATATGCAGGGAGCTGAATGTGTCAAAAACCTTTCTTTACAATCAGTTCAGAATACACAAAAATATGACTGTGAATGAATACATAAATTCAAAGCGGATTGTCAAGGCAAAATATAATCTTGTAAACAGCAACTATCCGATTTCCAAAATCAGTGATGAGGTGGGAATCGGTGATTACACATATTTTTCGAAAATTTTTAAAAAAATGACCGGTTACACACCACTGCAATACAGGAAATTGTTTAAGGAATAGGTGATAAATTGGAATTTGTTCTCTCCCAAACAATTACAATTTTTATCAACTAAAAACATTGACTATAATAATTAAGTGTGGTATAATATGATGTCAGTTTTTCTGATATTCAACCAGTTACAGGAGGTAAACGCAATGGGCGGTTTTTTTGGAGCAGTATGTAAGCATGACGCAGTGTCTGATGTTTTTTTCGGAACAGACTATCATTCACATCTTGGAACAAGACGAGGCGGCATGGCAGCCTTTAATCCCGAGCACGGATTGCAAAGAGAAATTCACAACATTCAGAATTCTCCCTTCAGAACAAAATTTGACAAGGTTTCCGAAGAAATGTACGGCAACAGTGCGATAGGCTGTATCAGCGACTACGATCCTCAGCCCCTTATGATAAGGTCAAGTCTCGGAACATATGCAATTTGCGTTATCGGAATAATCAACAATGCAAAGGAAATAATTGACCAGTATCTTTCATTCACTCACGGCCATTTCAACACAATGACCGGTGGAATGATTAACTCAACTGAAATCGTGGCAGCTCTTATGGGACAAAAAAGTACAATTGCCGAAGGCATCCGTTTTGCTCAGGAAACAATTGAAGGAACTGCATCAATTCTCATTCTCAAAGACGATGGCGACATCGTTGCCGCGCGCGACCGTCTTGGAAGACTTCCTGTTCTTATCGGTCAGTGTGATGACGGTTACTGCGTTACTTTTGAATCCTTTGCGGCACACAAGCTCGGCTATGAAATTGTAAAAGAGCTCGGTCCCGGTGAGGTGGTTGAACTGACGGCAGATTCCATGACACAGCTTCTCCCTCCGGGTGAAGAAATGAAAATCTGTGCATTTCTTTGGTCGTATTACGGCTACCCCACATCAACCTATGAAGGCATAAATGTTGAAGTGATGAGAAATAAAAACGGTGAGCTTCTGGCGGAAACGGATATGGAAAATGATAATTGCAGCAACATTGACTATGTCGGCGGTGTGCCTGATTCCGGAACTCCCCATGCAATAGGTTATGCCAACAAAAGCCGCATTCCCTTTGCAAGACCTTTTATCAAATATACCCCCACATGGGCAAGAAGCTTTACACCAACACACCAGAACGAAAGAAACAAGATTGCAAAAATGAAACAAATTGCAGTTCATGACCTTATTACTGACAAAAATCTTTTGTTTGTGGACGATTCAATTGTAAGGGGAACTCAGCTTAAGGAAACTGTTGATTTTCTTTATGATAACGGTGCAAAATCGGTTCATATGCGTTCTGCGTGCCCTCCTATTATGTATGCATGCAAATACCTCAATTTCTCCAGAAGCAACAACGAAATGGATTTGATTACGAGAAAAACCATTATGGAGCTTGAAGGTGAAGAAGGCTTTAAGCACATTGAAGAATACAGCGATTCAAAGACCGAAAGAGGCAAGGCCTTGAGGAAAGCCATTTGTGACAAGCTTCATTTCAAATCACTGGAATTTCAGTCTATCGACGGAATTGTAAAAGCAATAGGCATGGACAAATGCAAGCTTTGCACATACTGTTGGGACGGTAAAGAATAAGAATAAACAATATAGATAATATAAATGATACAAAATAGCCGAAGCACTTATGTGTTTCGGCTATTTTGCAAAAGAGATAATAATGCTCACCATCGGCGAATCTTTAGAAAAACTTTTTTGGTGGTGAAAAGCTGAATAAATTGGGGTTTGTCGGTGAGATGGGATTGGGCTGAAGCGAAAGGCTTCCCCTTGGTGGGGAAGCTGTCACCGTAAGGTGACTGATGAGGGGAAACAAAAGAAAGTAAATTCAAATATAAATTTGAAAATCGTTCAAACTATTGAAAATGCTGATTTTTAACGCTCCACTAACCAATCAA
>JAZNUS010000100.1:0-3906 GCA_045592485.1 Clostridia bacterium
AACGCTCCACTAACCAATCAAATTCGCACAAGTGCTCTTTTCTTGGAGTGTCACTATCCCCTCATCCGTCAAGCAAGCTTGACACCTTCTCCACCAGGGAGAAGGCTCACACACTAGCGCAAAACAGAGCGACAAACCCCAGTTTATAACCACATATTATTTGCAACTGTACAGTAAGAGCACTGCGGAGTGTAAAAAATATGTATAAATTACACATTGACATAATATAAATATGATGGTATTATATCTGTAAACTTAATATTGTAAAGATAGAGGCGCGCCCGATAATGAGTAAGGCAGATGAGAATTGCAGAATCCGATGAGTTTGCACGAAAGGTGAAGGCGCCGAAGAGTGTTTTTTCTGCAAAAAACATTTCTGGTTGTGCGGTTAAGAGCTGTATAACTGTCGCCCCCGGGCGGAGTGCTATCATATGTATTACCATTGGTCAATACAATTGCTTGCATACACCCGGTTTTTATAACCGGGTGTTTCTGTGTGACCAGTCTTTGCAAAATTTATATTTTTATATCCTGGAGGTATTTTATTATGAAAAAGTACAATGTTGCTGTAGTTGGTGCTACAGGTATGGTGGGAAGAACCTTCCTCAAGGTTCTTGAAGAAATCAATCTTCCCGTTGAGAACTACTATCTCATGGCATCTGCAAGAAGTGCAGGTCAGAAAATCGAATTTATGGGCAAGGAATATGTCATTGAAGAGCTTACCGAAAATTCCTTTGACCGCGACATCGACATAGCCCTCTTTTCTGCAGGCGGTTCAACAAGTGAAAAGTTTGCTCCGATTGCTGCATCAAAGGGTGTTGTTGTAATTGACAACTCAAGTGCATGGAGAATGGATCCCGAGGTTCCCCTTGTTGTGCCCGAGGTTAACCCCGACGACATCAGATGGAACAAGGGCATCATTGCAAACCCCAACTGCTCCACAATTCAGGCTATGGTTGCATTAAAACCCCTTCACGACAAATACAAAATCAAAAGAGTTGTATATTCTACATATCAGGCAGTATCCGGTGCAGGTCTTGCAGGTTATCAGGACCTTGAAAACGGTCTTAAGGGTGAAGCTCCCAAAAAGTTCCCCCACCCCATTGCCGGCAACTGCTTGCCTCACATTGATTCATTCCTTCCCAACGGCTACACCAAGGAAGAAATGAAGATGGTTAATGAAACAAGAAAGATTCTCGGCGACCCTGACATGAAAATCACAGCTACAACAGTTCGTGTGCCTGTTTTCAACAGCCATTCAGAATCAATAAACCTCGAATTCTACAACGATTTCGACCTTGATGAACTCAAGGAAGTCCTTGCAAATGCACCCGGACTCATTGTTAAAGATGATCCCGAAAACAATGTGTATCCTCTCGCTCTCGATGCTGCAGGTACAAATGAAACATATGTGGGCAGAATCAGAAGAGACGAAAGCGTTGATTCCGGTGTTAACCTCTGGGTTGTTGCAGACAACATCAGAAAAGGTGCTGCAACAAATGCCGTTCAGATTGCTCAGAAGCTTATTGAAATCTGGTCTGAAAATTAATTGCTAATCTATACAAGGGAGGTTTTTTCATTGAAAAAAACTGTATTCACAGGCTCCGGTGTTGCAATTATCACCCCCTTTACCGAGGAAGGCGTAAACTACAATGAGCTCGGCAGACTCATTGAATACTATATTGAAAACAAAACCGATGCCATTATCATTTGCGGTACCACCGGCGAAGCATCAACAATGCCCGACGAGGAACACTGTGCCGCAATTAAATATACTGTTGACAAGGTTGCAGGAAGGATTCCGGTTATTGCAGGTACCGGCTCAAACGATACCCCCCACGCAATCAAGCTTTCAAAGTTTGCACAGAGTGCGGGAGCAGATGCAATTCTTTCGGTTACACCCTATTACAACAAGGCTACACAAAAAGGTCTTATTGAGCATTTCACAGCAATTGCAAACTCAATTGAAATACCTGTGATTCTCTACAATGTTCCCGGAAGAACAGGCTGCAACATTAAGCCTGAAACCCTCAAAGAGCTTGCAAAAATTGAAAACATTGTTGCAGTTAAGGAAGCAAGCGGCGACCTTTCACAGGTTGCAAAAATTGCCGCAATCTGCGGAGACGACCTTGACATCTATTCAGGAAATGACGACCAGATTCTTCCTGTTCTCTCTCTCGGAGGCAAGGGAGTTATATCTGTTGTGGCTGGTGTGGCACCTGTTGAAACTCACGACATGGTTATGAAATTTTTAGGCGGTGACATCAAGGGAGCAACCGAGCTTCAGCTTGGTATGATTGAGCTTTGTGATGCACTTTTCTGCGAGGTTAACCCCATACCGGTTAAAACCGCATTAAGACTTATGGGCTGGAACACAGGAAAGCTTCGTCTTCCCCTTACCGAAATGGAGCCTTCAACTCTCAATCAGCTTAAAACCGCTCTTACCAACTACGGTTTGTTAAAATAATCTCCGGGGGAATTAACCTATGATAAATATTGCACTTTTCGGATGTAACGGAAAAATGGGGCAGGTTATTGCATCAATTCTTGCATCGGACCCGGATGCAAAGGTTTCTTTCGGCTTTGACATAAACACAGAAAGAAAAAATTCCTTTCCGGTTTACGATGATGTTGACAAAATAACGGAATCGGCAGATGTTGTTATTGATTTTTCCCACCCTTCAATGCTTGATTCCATAATCTGCTACTGCAAAGCAAACCAGGTTCCGGCAGTTATTGCAACAACAGGACTTTCCGATTCACAGCTTTCAGACATTGACGAGCTTTCAGAATCGGTTGCTGTTTTCAGATCGGCAAATATGTCTTTGGGTATAAACCTTCTTGTGAGTCTTGTGAAAAAGGCTGCCGCACTTTTAGAAGGGAAATATGACATTGAAATAATCGAAAAGCATCATAATCAAAAAATTGATGCCCCCAGCGGAACTGCAATAATGCTTGCAGATGCAATTTCCGACACACTTTCAGAAAAACCCGAGTATGTTTATGACAGACATTCCGTAAGGAAAAAGCGTTCCAGAACCGAAATTGGCCTCCACGCAGTGCGCGGCGGAACAATTGTCGGCGAGCACGATGTTATATTTGCAGGAAACGACGAAATCCTTGAACTCAAACACACTGCAACCTCAAAAGGAGTCTTTGCAGAGGGTGCCATAAAAGCGGCAAAGTTTCTTGTTGGAAAGCAAAGCGGAATGTACGACATGCAACAGCTTGTGGAAGAATAATTAAATAATTACCAAAGAAGCCATCGCAAAATCTGCGGTGGCTTTTTGATTAATTTTGAAAGGATTTTTATAATGCTGAGAACAGAAATAACCGACAACCTGTGTCTTGTGTCAATAAATACTACCTCCGAAAGCCGTGTTGTAATTAATTCTCTCGACCGCTTGCTTGAGGAAAACAACATCAGTCCTGTGTACATTTCAGGAGGTGAAGCCTTAGGGAGCAGAAACCGGATAATAATTGCAATATCAGGTGATGAGCTTTTTAAACTGATGAAAATTATGGGCACGCTTAAAATTAATGCCGAAATAAAAAACTACAGCATTAACTGCTCAAACTGCATGGTAAAATGGAGCGGTGCAAAGGAGCAAAGCTCTCGGGCAATTGCAAGGGCAAATTTTGACTTGAAGCTTGTTGTTATATCGGGAAATGACGGAATATGCTTTTGCGATTCGGCATATGGGAAAAATCTTTGTTCGATTCTCAATTCATATTATTCCCGCCGATAAATTGGAATTTATCGGGGAGATGGGATTGGGCTGAAGCGAAAGGCTTCCCCTTGGTGGGGAAGCTGTCACCGTAAGGTGACTGATGAGGGGAAACAAAAGAAAGTAAATTCAAATATAAATTTGAAAATCGTTCAAACTATTGAAAACGCTGATTTTT
>JAZNUS010000101.1:0-28339 GCA_045592485.1 Clostridia bacterium
ATTCGGGTTTGACGGCAGACCTTTTATTTTATATTGCTATAGATACTCTGTTTCTGACAGTGGTAAAGAACTTTTCGGCGGCACAAATAGTTTCTCTTACCTCATTTGCCCAGTTTGCCTGTATAGCTCTTCAGTTTCCTATTCTTTTTATAATTAAGCGAATTGGAAATACCGCCTCTACAAGAGTGGGAGCTATTTGTATGCTGCTATCAGCCGTTCTTACTACTATGGGAAAAAGCTACTATCTTATACTGATTGGCAGAGTGTTTCATGATATTTCCGCAGTGTTCAGAACCGCTTCATTTGTAGCGCTTGAAAATAATCTTGATTTAATTGATAAACGAGATGAATTTGTGCGCGTAAGAGCTTCTGCAAATACGGTTTATTCGGTTATAACCATGCTTATTTCTTTTGTGGCAAGCTATATGTTTAATCTGAATCATTATTTGCCTATGATAGGATGCATCACCACTTGTGCCCTGGGCGTTATACTTTCCTTTTTAATGAAGGACTGTTCGGCATATAATAAGATTACATACAAAAAAGAAAATAAAGAGAAGGTTAAAGTAAAGTATACAAAGTTTATCATAATGGCAGTTGTTGTTTATTCGCTCTTTTATCCGATTGTAAATAATGGTCAAAGCGACGGTAAATTGTTTATACAACAGCAGGTCCTTTTAGATTTTAATGTTGAAAATACAGCACTCATCATCGGTGCTATTGTTTGTGTCTCTCGTATTATACGAGTATTATCTAATGTGGCTTTTGCAAAAATATATTGTAAATATGAGGAAAAATTGGGGATCGCATTTCCCATTATGCTCAGCGGCTCAATAGCGCTAATCTTATTTGGGTCGTTCATTCCGCAGATTCTTGTTAAAATCATATTAATGGGTATCGGATACGCTGTCATTCTGTTTGCAAGAGATCCGTTTAATTTATATATGCAGGATGTGATATTGTCGAATACGCCGAAAGAACAACATCAGACATTGCTTGCCATGTTGCAATTCGGTGTAAAGATAACAACTGCAGGATTGGGACTGTGTTTCTCTGCCGTTCTTACGATTTACCCGATGATTGTTGTTATGGCTTTAATGTTAGCGATATCGACGATTGATATAGCATTGGGCATAAAACTTTACAAAATGGTTTTAATTGAAAAATGCAATCGTGAAATTTAGCTATAGATTAACAGCGGCTAAACCATTCGGCTCTTTTTGTTTTATGGACCTTTCTCATCTTCGATTCGATTTTTTATCATCGATTGGACAATATCAAAGATTTTTTTGACAAGGTAATCGGCAGATACAAGGGCGATAACCCCGGAAAGATGTCACCTGAAATTAAAGAAGCTGTAAAAATGCTAAAGCGGAATTAGATATTTTGATTAGAATAATGGAGGTGTTTGATAGTGGCGAAAATATTGTCAGAAAACAGGGAAATATTAATGAAGTACTTGTTGGCAATTGGTTGCAAAAGAAGTACGGTATGGCAAATAACAATGTTGGATCTGGAGAAAGAGGAAGCAATATTGGATATGCTTCAGTTCTGCAAGGAGAATCATCCGAATTTATCGGAAGCCAAGCTTTTAGAAATGTCGTCAAAAATATCTTTGACATACAAGAAAAATCAGGAATTTTAAAATCCAAACCTGACACAGAAACTACTTCTGAAAAAGTACAGTCAACACCCCTTGGCAGGCTTGAAATTGATGTGGAAGCTCAGAAAAGGATTGACGAGGCTGTTAAGAAATATGGTGCAATGAAAAAAGGTGTTGCTCCCACAAGAGATGTTGCTCTTCCAAAGAGAACCGAAAATGATAGATTCCAATTTGTTTTTGAAAAAATATGTTTTTTTTGTGAAAAATTACCTTGACAAGCAGGAGAGATTTGTGGTAGAATTCATAGTAGTTAGTGGAGACTAATTTATTTTTTGATCATGGGTTAGTCGAATCTAATTAAATAATCTTTGTTATTTCAGAAATAAGGTGATTTGTATGAATTTAAAAGAAGTTAAGGAAGGCAAAGAATATATAATTGACGCAGTTGTGACAAATGACGATGAACTCGATGCATTCTTGTTCTCTCTTGGTTGTTACAGTGGCGAACCCATTACGGTGATTTCCCGTATGAGAAGCGGTTGTGTTGTGTCCATCAAAGACGGCAGATATAACATCGACAATCAGCTTGCCGAGGCAATAACTGTTATGTAAAGGTGACTGCATAGGATTTTTGACCGGTGCAGTCTGTTTTTAAGAATGTGAGTTAGGCTATTCTAACTTTGCTGATTTGATATATTTATTAATGATAAACAAACAAGGAGGAATGTTTTGTGAAAATAGCGTTGGCAGGTAACCCCAACAGCGGTAAAACAACAATGTATAATGCTTTGACAGGAAGCAACGAAAAGGTTGGCAACTGGGCAGGTGTTACTGTTGATAAAAAAGAGCATTACATAAAAAAAGCATATAATAAAACAGGAGAAAGGATTATTGCCGTGGATCTTCCGGGTGCATATTCAATGTCTCCTTTCACCTCAGAAGAAAGCATCACGAGCTCTTATGTAAAAAACGAAAATCCCGATGTCATTATAAATATCGTTGATGCAACCAACCTGAGCAGAAGCTTGTTTTTCACCACTCAGCTTCTTGAACTTGACATTCCTGTTGTGGTTGCTCTTAACAAAACAGACATAAATAAAAAGAAGGAAAACAAAATCGACACAGAAAAGCTTTCAAAAGAGCTTGGCTGTCCCGTTGTTGAAACGGTGTCCACTTCTGCCGATGGTTTGGCAAAGCTTGTTGAAGCTGCCATTGAAAGTGTGGGTAAAGGGCAAAAAGCACCCTATGTACAGAGTGATGTTGATTTAAACTGCAAGGAAGCTGTTGTAGAAGCAGATAAAAAGCGTTTTGCTTATGTCAATAGGGTTGTTGTATCGGTAGAAAAAAGAAAGGTTCGCTCAAACGAAAAAACAATTCATGACAAAATTGATGCAGTTCTCACCAACAAATGGCTCGGCATACCCATCTTTGCAGTTGTGATGTTTTTGGTGTTTGATATATCTCAGTCAACCCTGGGTCCATGGATTGCCGACACCTTTGTGGCGTGGCTTGAAATGTTCCAGGCATGGGTAGGAGGATTTTTTGAAAATGCAAATCCTCTTCTTTATGCACTGCTTATTGATGGTGTCATCGGGGGAGCAATTGCTGTTATCGGATTTTTGCCTCTTGTTATGATAATGTATTTCCTCATAGCTCTTCTTGAGGACTGTGGTTATATGGCGAGAGTTTCCGTTGTTCTTGATCCCATATTCAAAAGAGTGGGACTCAGCGGTAAATCAGTAATTCCCTTTGTCATTGCAACCGGCTGTGCAATTCCGGGTGTAATGGCTTCACGCACAATTCGCAATGACCGTGAACGCCGTGCGGCGGCTATGCTTGCCCCCTTTATGCCCTGCGGTGCCAAGCTTCCCGTAATTGCACTTTTTGCAGGGGCATTTTTTGAAGATGCTTCATGGGTTGGAACCCTTATGTATTTTGCAGGCATTGCCCTTATATTTATTGGTGCACTTCTGGTTAACAAAATCACCGGAGCAAAGGTTAAAAAATCATTCTTCATAATGGAAATTCCTGAATACAAGGTGCCAAGTCTTCGAAGGGCTTTTTTGTCCATGTGTTCACGCGGTTGGGCATACATCGTGAAAGCTGCAACAATTATCCTTCTTTGTAACACGGTTGTTCAGATAATGCAAAGCTTCAGCTGGGATTTCACCGTTGCAGAAAATGCAGGTGATTCAATTCTTGCATCGGTATCAGGCCCCTTTGCCTATTTGCTTATTCCTGTTGTGGGTGTGCTTTCGTGGCAGCTTGCCGCAGCCGCTATCACCGGCTTCATAGCAAAAGAAAATGTAGTGGGCACTCTTGCTGTATGCTTTGTGGGACTTGAAAATCTCATTGATCCCGAAGAGCTTGCTCTTATGGAGGGGGCAGGAGCCGAGGCGGCTTCAGTTTTTGCAATCACTAAAGCCGCAGCTTTAGCATATCTTATGTTTAATCTGTTTACCCCGCCCTGTTTTGCGGCAATCGGTGCAATGAATGCAGAAATGAAAAGCTCAAAATGGCTTTGGGGTGCAATAGGACTTCAGCTTTCAGTGGGCTACATTGTCGGATTTGCGGTCTATCAGATTGGCACACTCATTACCGAAGGTTGTCTTGGAGCAGGCTTTATACCCGGACTTGTTGCAGTTGCAGTCATGGTTGCCATTATTGCTTTTATGTGTATAAAACCAAAATCAGTCAACTAACACTGATGACTCTTTAAATGACAAGAGAGACAAAATTTATATTTTAAAAACGCCTTTATTGTTGGTAGTTAATGCTGTGGCAGGAAAGGAGCTGTGTAATATGGAAAACTATTTGATCATAGCTGTTGTGGCAGTTGTTGTGTTGCTTGCAATGCTCTATATCCGCAAGGCGAAAAAAAGCGGGAAAAAGTGCATCGGTTGTCCCCACAACGGAGAATGTTCGTCTCAAAACAAGAGCTCATATTGCTCATGTTATGATAATAAAAAATGATAAAATCAAAAACTCACCCCGAATCGGCATATTGCTTCGATGGCTCGGGGTGAGTTTTTATTCGGTTTGTCGGGCTGGTAATATTTCCGAGGATTTTAACGACGATTGAGACGAAATTTATATTTTAAAACCGCCTTTAGTGTTGGTCGTTAAGGCTAGGAAATAAGCACAGCCATCAGCATATCCAGTGCCGCCCATGCTTCAGTTTTTCCGTTTTTGATGTTGTGGTCTGTTTTGGCACAAAGCTCAATTACACGGTCAAGGTCGGAAATGCTCATGTTTTTAACCTGACGAAGGTGTATGTTCACAACAAAATCTCTCATTCCCGTCTTTGCCGCAATGTCTCTTGAGGTCATTGTTTCCGAAAGAAGCTTGACTTTTCTAAGTTGGTTGAATTTTGAAAAAATTGCACCGTTTATGGCAATCGGTTCTTCTCTCAGGAGCTTTAACTCATCATATTTTTCGCATGCTCCCTTCACATTGCCCTCAAGAGCTTCGTCAATCATTTTAAACACGCGGTTTTCTGCAACCTTACAGCAACAGTTGTCAATATCTTTTTCAGTGATTTTACTCGATGAAGGATTGAAAAAAGCCAGCTTTTCAATTTCGTTTTTCAAAAGGTACATACTCGGCGAACAGCATTCAATGAGATAGCTTGCGGCATCTCTTGATATTTCTTTTTTGTGTTCGCTCAGATGTTTTCCAATCCAGGTTATAAGCTCAGTTTCCTTTTGAAGGGGAAATTCATCAACACAAAAATCTTTTGTCATAAGCTTATACAGTGCATTTCTCTTATCAACTTCTTTTTCCGAAAAAACTATAATAACAAAATCAGGCAAATCCGCAAGGAGACCTGTCCAGAATTTTTTGTCGCTTTCGTTTGTTTTTTTGAAAATGCCGGAATCTTTTATATATATGATTTTTTTATCTCCCATAAAAGGGTAGGAGGTTATATAATCGGCTATCTCGTCATTGTCGGGCTGTTTTGTAGTGTATTCAAGATAGTTGAAATCTGCAAAATCAGGGTCAATCACCTTTTTTACAATCATTGACTTGTAATGGTCTCTCAAATATGCCTCTTCGCCCCAGAGAAGATATGCTTTTTTAAAATCCATAGCTTTTATATCGTCTTTTATTCCTGCCATTAAAATTACCTCATTGTTTTGATTTCAAGTATTTTTTCTTTATCTGCAACAAGCGTTATTGCTCCGCTTTTGTCTGTTCTCAAAATTTCGCATCCCTGATTTTCAAGGCTTTCAATTGTGTCGGGATGGGGATGCTTGTACGAATTGTTTTCACCGCATGAAATTATTGCATATTCCGGAGAAACACTTTTCAAAAAATCCTGTGTAATTTCGCATCTGCCGCCATGGTGAGCAACCTTTACAACATCACAATCTATATCTTTATCGAGTAAATTTTCCATTCCCGCTTTTTCAATATCACCGCAAAAGAGCACCCTGTTGTTGCCGTAAGTGAGCTTAACCACTGCCGACATTTCGTTATTCTCTTCGAACATATCATCCGACGGTGAAAGAAATTCAAGGCTGATATTATCTCCCACACTAAATCTGCTTCCTTCAGATGCATAAAAAATCTTTGTTCCGTATCTGAGTGCTTCGGAGGTGAGGATGTGTTTTATATTTTTAGCTTCAAGTTCTGTAAAATCATAATACCTTGGCATAACAAGATGTTCAACAGCGCCCGACTCAATCAGAGAGGGGATTATGTTTGTGTGGTCTGTGTGATAATGGGACACAACAATTGCATCAACAGATTCCGAACCGCCTGTGCGAAGAATACCCAAAATTTCCGAGATTGTGTGAGATGACGAACTTGTGGTTCCGCAATCAATGATAATGCATTCATCATTGGTTTGTATAATTGCCGCATCTCCCTGACCCACATCTGCAAAGGTCACCGTTATTTTGTCATCTCTGCTATTATACACCAAAAATCCTGACCAGGCAACACCAAAAATTAAAAATGCACAAAAACACTTTTTCAAATCTTTTTTGTGTAAGAAAAAGAAAATTATTCCCACAGAAAGTATAAAAAATGCAGTCATAATAACGGAGCCTGCGTTGGTTTCAACAGTTGAAAACGGAAGCACCGACACTTTTTGTGCAATTATTATTACCGCTCTTGAAAATGAAGTCGCGGCATAGGATAAGAGCTTCGATGCCCATTCAATTCCGATGGAGGAAACAAATGCAAACATAACTCCGCTTGCCAGTAGATATGGCATTATGGGGAGAATGAGAAGGTTTGCAAGCCATGAATACAATGTCACATATCCAAATGCGTTTACCGTAACGGGAATAGTGAAAACAATAGCAAGCACTGACACAATGATGGTTTGCACAATGGCAGAATAAAGAACCGATTTTTCAAACCCTCTTTCCCGGAGATAACTGATAACATCAATGCTTACAAGAACAGCGAAGGTGGACAGGAAAGAGAGCTGAAAGGAGATGCTCCAGAATGAACAGGGCATAGTCATCAGGATTATGAAAGCAGAAACAAACAGTGAATTTTTTGCACTGTAGTCTCTCGATGCAATGGCAGAAAAGCAAAATACCAGCATCATTATAAATGCTCTCCAAACAGATATTCCGAAGCCTGTGAACACCAAAACCATCACAGAGACAATCAGGCATCCTCCGAAGGACAATAAAGCTTTTTTAAATCTTTTAATCCTGAGCCTGCCAATGAGATAGGCAACAACACATGTGAAGAGATTAAGATGCAGCCCCGATATTGCCACAATGTGATATACTCCCGACATTTTCAGAGACTGGGACACCTCTTCGTTCATTTCATCACGGTTTCCGCAAACAATGGCTTTTATCATTGCACCGTCTGTTGGATTAAAATATTTGTCCACAGCCCCGATGAACCTTTGACGGAATTTGTATATTTCATTACGGCTTCCGGCAGACATGGATTTGAAGTCTTTTTTCGAAATATAAACATTCCCCACACACCCCATACCCTTTATGTATGACTCAAAGCTGAATCCGCCCGGATTGCGGCGGGGCGATGCTGCTTCGGCACCGGAATAAAAACGAATTTCGTCATGGTATGAAAGAAATTTTGCCGAAGGAATATCCATGCTTAATGTAACATATAATTTTTTGTCATCAAGACGGCTTTCTTCGCACTCTGTCACTTTTGCACAGAATGAAACCGTTTGCTCTTTGAAAACCGGATAGGAAACCACCTGACACCTTATCAGAATTTTTTCGCTTTCCGTGTTTAAAAAATCATTAATCTGATTATACTCTATGTTGAATGAAACCAGTGAAGCAGTCACAAGCAAAACAGCAGTTGCCCAAAGGATAATATGAGTGCGAAATTTGCAGATTTTATGTAATATTTTCATTTTATTATACCTTTAAAATAATTTTATGCTAATATCATAGCACTTTTTTGTACAAATAACAACTTGATTTTATTTTTATTTTGTTATATAATATATTTCACTGTTAAGTTTAAATTGGATATATATGTAAATTGGCTTTGCCAAAGAAAGGGAGTGTGACCAATGGCACTTTATGCTATGAGTGATTTGCACCTTTCGTTTTCCTGTGACAAGCCGATGGATGTGTTTGGTACAGGGTGGCACAATTACACCGACAAAATATATGAAAACTGGACTGAAACAGTTAAAGATAACGACCTTGTGATTGTCGGCGGCGACATATCCTGGGCGATGTATCTTGAAGATACATATGAAGACCTTCGGTTTTTAAATTCACTTCCGGGCAAAAAGCTTTTGCTTCGGGGAAACCACGATTACTGGTGGATGAGTATAGCTAAAATGAAAGCCTTTTTTGAAGAGAACTCCTTCGACACTCTTTCATTTTTGCAAAATGATGCCATCGCCCACGGTCACGCTCTGATAGCAGGAACGAGAGGCTGGCTTCTTCCCGACAGTGACGGCTTTCGCTCAAAGGACAAAAAGATTTATGACCGTGAGCTCATACGCCTTGAACTTGCTCTCGGTGCAATGAAAAAGCTTGAAGAAAAATCGGAAAACCAGATAAAGAGGCGTGTGGCAGTGTTTCACTATCCGCCCCTTGGCAAGGACAATGTTCCCGACAGCTCAATAATGGAGCTTTTAAAACGCTTCTCAGTTACCGACTGCATCTACGGTCATCTTCATGCCGGGGCATGCAGGGGAGCTTTTAACGGAGAATACGACGGCATCAGCTTCTCGCTTACATCTTCCGATTTTCTTGAATTCAGACCGTTAAACCTGGATTAAAGAATCCGGTTAACATACATTAATTTTACAAAATATTTTTTGGGAGGTTTCCTACAGATGAAACTTATAAAAAATGAACAAACAGAAAAAAACACAGTCAAGCTCACCATCGAGATTGACAAAGAAACTTTCGAAAAAGCAATTGAAAAAGCTTACAGAAAAAATGTTAAGCAGATTGCTCTTCCCGGTTTCAGAAAGGGTAAAGCACCCCGTAAAATTATCGAAAGATACTATGGCGAAGGCGTGTTCTATGAAGATGCAGTTAACTTTGTATGCCCCGAAGCATATGAATTTGCAGTTAAAGAATCAGGCATAGATCCTGTTGACCGTCCTGAAATCGACATCGAAGACATCGGCAACGACAAGGCTCTTGTTATTTCCGCAACAGTTACAGTTAAACCTGAAGTTACTCTCGGTGAGTACAAAGGTGTTAAATGCGAAAAGGTTGTGTATGAAACAAAGGCTGAAGATATTGATGCTGAAATCAACAGAGTTCTCGAACAGAACGCAAGACTTGTTTCAATCGAGGACAGAGCTGTTGAAAAAGGCGACATCACCGTTATCGACTTTGAAGGCTTCACCGATGGTGTTGCATTTGAAGGCGGCAAGGGCACAAACCACACTCTTGAAATCGGAAGCGGTCAGTTTATCCCCGGTTTTGAAGATCAGCTCGTAGGTGCTAAAATCGGTGAAGAAACAGAAGTTAATGTTACATTCCCCGAAGAATATCATTCTGAAGAGCTGAAAGGCAAACCCGCAGTATTCAAAGTAACTGTTAAAGAAATCAAAGTTAAAGAGCTTCCTGCTCTTGATGATGATTTTGCAAAAGATGTAAGTGAATTTGAAACTCTCGAAGAATACAAAAACAGCATCAAGGAAAGACTCGACAAATCAAACGAAGCAAGAACAAAAGGCGAATTTGAAAGCAAGCTCGTTGAAGAAGTTTCCAAAAATTGCGAAGTTGACATTCCTCAGTGCATGATTGACAACCGCATTGAAGATATGATCAAAGAATTTGGCTACCGTCTCTCTTCGCAGGGTCTCAACATGGAACAGTATATGCAGATTACCGGTACAACTGTTGATTCCTTCAAGGAACAGTTCAAGGATCAGGCAACCGAACAGGTTAAATCAAATCTTGTTCTTGAAAAAATAGCAAAAGAAGAAAAAGTTGAAGTTACCGAAGAAGACCTCGAAAAAGAACTTCAGTCCATGGCAGAAATGTACGGAATGGAGCTTGATAAGGTTAAAACTCTTATTGGCGACAACGAAAAAGAATCCATCAAAGAAGATCTCAAAATCAGAAAAGCAGTAGAAATCATTGCTGAAAATGCAAAAGCAGAAAAGCCCAAGGCAACTGCAAAGAAAACAACTGCAAAGAAAACAACAACAGCAAAAGCTGAAAAAGCAGAAAAAGCTGAAGACGGCAAAGAAAAACCCGCAAAAAAGACATCAACCAAAGCCGCTCCTAAGAAAACTGCTGCTAAAAAAGAAGAAAAGAAAGACGAAGAATAATTTTTGACTCAAATTAACAAACCGGGGCAGACACTTTTGTCTGTCCCGCTTGCAAATTTAAAAAGGAGGAATTGCGTTATGAGTCTTGTACCAATGGTCATTGAACAAACAAACAGAGGAGAACGGTCATTCGATATTTATTCCAGACTTTTAAAGGACAGAATAATATTTTTGGGTGAAGAAGTTAACGATGTAACAGCAAGTCTTGTTGTTGCCCAGATGCTTTTCCTTGAAGCAGAAGATCCCGACAAGGATATCAGTCTCTACATTAATAGCCCCGGTGGTTCAATTACTTCCGGCATGGCAATTTATGACACTATGCAGTATATCAAGTGCGATGTTTCCACAATTTGCATAGGCATGGCAGCCTCAATGGGAGCTTTCCTTCTGGCTGCAGGGGCAAAAGGAAAACGCTTTGCTCTTCCGAACAGTGAAATTATGATTCATCAGCCTCTCGGCGGTATGCAGGGTCAGGCTACCGACATCAAAATTCACGCTGACAGAATAATCAAAATCAAACACACTCTCAATACAATCCTCAGTGAAAGAACCGGAAAATCTCTTGAACAGATTACCAATGACACCGAGAGAGACAATTTTATGACTGCTTTTGAAGCAAAAGAATACGGTCTCATTGATGAAGTTATTGAGAAAAGAAAATAAGAGGACAGTAAATGACAAATAAAAACAAAGAAAATCCGACCTGTTCTTTTTGCGGAAGAACTCAGGATATGGTAATGAGACTTATTTCAAGTCCGGCTGCCGATGTGTTCATTTGTGATGAATGCATCGAGGCTTGCAGTGAAATTCTTGAAAACGATTACCGCGAGCTTGAATCAGGTGTGGAATATTCCCTTACAGAGCTTCCGAAGCCCGTAGACATTAAAAATATTCTTGATATGTATGTTGTGGGTCAGGACAGAGCAAAAAAGAGTCTTGCTGTTGCAGTGTACAATCACTATAAACGCATAACCGCACCCGGAAAGCCAAACGGCGAAGATGATGTTGAGCTTCAGAAAAGTAACATCATGCTCGTTGGTCCCACAGGCTCCGGTAAAACTCTGCTTGCTCAGACTTTGGCTAAAATCATTGATGTGCCCTTTGCAATTGCCGATGCCACCTCTCTCACTGAGGCAGGCTATGTGGGTGAAGATGTTGAAAACATTCTTTTAAAGCTCATTCAGGCTGCAGACTACAACATCGAAAACGCTCAGCGCGGCATCATCTATATCGACGAAATCGATAAAATTGCCCGCAAATCCGAAAACCCCTCCATCACCCGCGATGTCAGCGGTGAAGGCGTTCAGCAGGCACTGCTTAAAATTCTTGAAGGCACCGTTGCTTCTGTTCCCCCTCAGGGTGGCAGAAAGCACCCTCAGCAGGAATTTATTCAGATTGACACAACCAACATTCTCTTTATCTGCGGCGGTGCTTTTGACGGCATCGAAAAGATAATCGAACAGCGAACTGGCAAAAAAGTGCTTGGTTTCGGTGCAGAGGTAATGTCCAAAAAAGAAAAACAGGTTGGCGACATTCTCAAGGATATTCAGCCTCAGGACCTTCTTAAATTCGGTCTCATTCCCGAGTTTATAGGCAGACTTTCGGTAAATGTTACTCTCGATTCTCTCGACCGCGACGCTCTTATTCAGATTCTCACTGAGCCTAAAAATGCTCTTGTAAAGCAGTATCAGAAGCTCCTTTCCTATGACGGAGTAGAGCTTGAATTTGACAAGGAATCCATCGAAGCCATTGCCGACAAGGCAATAGAGCGTAAAACAGGTGCAAGAGGACTTCGCTCCATTATGGAGGAAACCATGAGCGACATTATGTTTGAAGCTCCCTCAAGCAAGGATATGAAACATATTGTCATAACAAAGGAGCTTGTGGAGAAAAAGGCTGTTGAAGTGTTGGAAGCTAAAAATCCCCGCCTTAAATCCGAAGCACCGGTTGAAAAAGTTAAAATTGATGCATAAACAAACCCCTGAATTTGTTTTTATAACAGATTTGGGGGTATTTTTTGTGTGTAGAAAAAGAATTTGACAATATTGCCGTACAAACCTATTGATAACAAGGGGATATAATGATATTCGGATTTGGTTATTGTTAATTAACAGTTGCGAATCCAGCCTTACCAACCAACACTGAAGACGCCTATAGTGTTGGTCGTTAAGGCTGGGTTTTAGTATGATACAACACTTTTTCAAAAAGGTTTATTAGATATAAAAGATGTATAAATCTGCCTCTCTGTTTTTGAGGCTACCTTTAAGGTGCTTTTCAGGTTTTGAAAAACTGAATTACCTGTCACAAGCGTCATATAGTAAATTCATTGACTTTTACCGTGTATAATGTTAAAATAAATAATAAGTTGTTATGGTGCTTTTGTGTGATATACATCGTTTGCAAAAGATAAAACCCGGGGGTGAAAGCATATGAATCCCGTGAAGCTTCTGCACATTGCAGATATGCATCTTGGGGCAGCAGTTTCCAGCTTTGATAATGATAAAAATATAATAAGAATCCATGAGATCAAACAGAGTGCAACCGAAATTTTAGCCGGCTCTTCATCAAATGACATCGTACTTCTCCCCGGAGATGTTTTCGATTCTCCACCCTGCAGATACGATGTGGCAGAGGAGTTTCTGAGAGCTGTTTCAGCCTGTCCGGACACTAAGTTTTTTATGTCGTGCGGCAATCATGACCCTTACGGCAGTCCAATAATAGATTATTGCATAAAAAATGCACCGGACAATCTTTTTGTTTTCGGAAGTGAATTTGTTGAGTGCTTCACTTTGGAAGATAAAAAGCTTCGTGTCTACGGAATATCCTTTTCATCTCAGTTTCACTCAAAATCTTTGGTAAACAATCTTCCAAAGTGTGATGATTCCTACATAAACATTTTGTGCGTTCACGGCGAGCTTACACAAGGGGAGAGCATATACAATCCTATAAACATTGAAAAGGTGAGCAGTGCAGGCTTTGATTATTGCGCTCTCGGTCACATACATTCCTATTCAGGAATAAAAAATTACGGCACTCTCCGCTATGCTTATTCCGGGGTACATGAACCCCATGGCTTTGATGAATGCGGCGTTAAAGGCTATATTTGCGGAAAGCTTGGAAAGCACGGAAGCGGAATGCTTGAATTTGTACCCTGTGCCAAAAGACTTTATATCGACGAGCTTGTGGATATATCCGGCATGGAGAGTTATTCAGAGCTTATTTCCGCACTGAATCCTATTGCCGGAAGCGGCAACATATGCCGATTTACATTGACAGGAACAAACAACATTGCTTCATCACTGAATATATCCCTTGTTGAAAGTCAGATTAACGCATTCAGTGTTGAGGTGTTGGATTCAACAAAGACATACTGTAACATAGATGAATTTGCAGATGATTTCAGCCTTAAGGGGCTTTGTGCTTCTCAAACTCTGAAGCTTATTGCAAATGCTGACGGGCAGGAGGCGGAAAAATACCGCAAAGCCTGCAGAATTATTTTTGATTTGTTAGACGGCAGGGGGAATGAAAATGATTATTGAAAAAATCACTGTCGTAAATTTTGGCATTCTTCAGGATTTTGAGGTGTACCCCGGTGATGGGATGAATGTGATTTACGCTCCCAATGAAAGCGGCAAATCAACTCTTCTTGCCTTTTTAAAATTCATGTTTTACGGTTCAAGGCAGAAAAAAGAACCCGGAGAGTTGACATTTAAAGATAAATATATGCCGTGGAACGGAATGCCCATGAGCGGAAGTATAGAATTTTCACATCTTGGAAAAAAATATTATATATACCGTAGTGAGGGTATGAAAAACGGCGGAAAGATATATGAAATCAAAAACCCTGTCACAGGCGAAGCCTATGAGGGTATCGACAATCCCGGCAAGTTTTTCTTCTCCGTTGGTGAAAGAGGTTTTTCTCAGTCTTGTTTTGTGACCGATTCTGCCATCATAACCGAAGCCGACGGCGATGTCATATCTGCTCTTTCGGGAAACGGAACAGAATCCGTTTCATATCAGAAGGTCAGAGAAATTCTCGATGAAAAGCTTTTGAATCTTGTTTCTCCCAAAAGAAGCGGTTCAGTATACAGTCAAATCAAATCAGAAACAGAAAATCTTCAAACTAAGCTTTTTCAGTGTGAAAAAGAACTGAACGCTTTAGATTCCGTTGCTCAAAAGGAAATGGATCTTCATAAGGAGCTTGAAAAAACCGAGGAAGAGCTTGAGGTTTTACTGAAACGCAGCGAAACCTCTGAAAAAGAAAAGAGTCTTCTGAGGCTTCGCAGTCTTGAAAGCACCTTGAAGGAAGAGTCTGACGATTTGGAAAGGCTTATGGAAAGCCGAAAGGCTCTTGACACACCATCTATGGAATATCATCTTTCCGATGAGGAACGGGAAATACTTCAGACTTCCGATACGGTTTATGACCGCGAATTGTCAAGGCTTAATAAATCCAAGACGGTTTTGCTGATTATGGCACTGATTTGCGGATTTTTATGTTTGAAATTCTGCGGTATTTTTGGCAATGAGGCGACAATGTGGGCAATTCCTTTTCTTGCCTTCTTTTTTGCGGCGTTTCTCATAGGCTTTTTTGTGGTCAGACTGTGTAGACACAAGCTCTTGATAATTCGTGATGGCTTCCTTGCACGCAAAAAACAAATCAATATGATGATTCCGTCATATTCGTCAAATGCTCCCGTTCACATTGAAGAAATGAAAAAAACCCTTTCTCTTCAGATTGAAAAGAGCAAGACACGAATTATGAATATATCAGATAAGGTTTATGAGCTTCGAAATGAGCTTTCCGACATTGTTTTCACAGACGACAAAGATATATTTGACACAAATTCCTTTACAAATGAAGATTTGAGTGGTATAATAAAAAATAAACAAAAACATATAGATGATATAAAAGGTGCGCTTTTGCGTATTTCGGCAGATGCCGACCGCCGTACACAGCTGCATATCAAGGCAGAGTCCTTGCGTTCAGAGCTTAAAAAGCTTTCGGACGAACATCAAAGAAGCCGGGAAAAAGCAGAGGTTTTAAAAATTGCTGTAAGCATTTTAGACAGTGCTTTTTCAGAGCTTCGTGACAACTTTGCTCCGGCTTTGTCGGCTAATGCATTTGAAATTTTCTCAGCGGTTGCCGGCGACAGATATGACGGCATTGTAACCAACGAAAAGTTTGAAACCGCACTCAGGCTCAGCAATGAGTATAAGGATGTCCGGTTTTTGAGTGCCGGCACAAGGGAGCTTGTGTACCTTTCCCTGAGAATTGCCGAAAGTGCTTATTTTGCCAGTGACAGTGTGCCTGTGTTTCTGGATGACATTATGATGTCTTTCGATGATGAAAGATGCATAAAAATGCTTAAATTTCTGTGGGGTGTATCAGAGAGTCGTCAGATTTTTCTGTGCACTTGCAGAAGCAGAGAGAAAGACTGGTGCATCGAAGAGACAAATGCAGTTATAATCGAATTATGAAAGGATGATACAAATGGCTAACGCAGAATTTGAACTTGCCAAAGGCAGAGTTTCCATCGATTCCGAAGTCATAGCTACCATTGCCGGCTATGCGGCAACAAATTCATACGGAGTTGTTGGAATGGCATACCGTTCAAAAACAGACACTGTAGCAAACCTTCTTAAGAGAGAAAACATTACAAAAGGAATAAAGGTTGTAATTTCCGATGATAACATAATTTCTGTTGATATACACATCATCATTGAATATGGCGTTAATATCAATGTCATCGGCAAGAGCATCATTAAGAATGTAAAATATCAGATAACCAATATGACCGGTCTCGATGTTGAACAGGTCAATGTTTGTGTTGAAGGCTTCAGAGTTCAGGAACAGGAGTGAAGTAATGTTAAGAGAAATTAATTCGCAGGTTTGGGTAGATATGTTTTTATCAGGCATAAACAATCTCCTTAACCACAGGCAGGAAGTGGACGATATGAATGTCTTCCCTGTTCCCGATGGTGACACAGGGACCAATATGTCCATGACCATGAAGGCCTGCATTCCCGGACTTCGCGCATCACGCGAGCTTGGAATTTCAGAAGTTGCAAAATCGGTTGCCAACGACACCCTCCGAGGTGCAAGAGGTAACTCCGGTGTAATTTTGTCTCAGCTTATGCGAGGATTTAAAAAAGCCTTTGCCGATGCTTCCGCCTGTGATGTGCAAACCCTGGCAAACGCATTTAAATATGCCTCCGACAGTGCCTACCGTGCAGTAATGAAGCCCACCGAGGGTACAATTCTTACCGTAGCGCGGGAAATGGCAGAGGCTGCGGTTAAATATGCTCCCGAATTTGAAGATGTCGGTGAATTTTTTGCCCTCATCACCGATGCAGGACAAAAAGCACTTTTAAAGACTCCCGAGCTTTTACCCAAGCTCAGGCAGGCAGGAGTTGTAGATTCCGGCGGTCAGGGGCTTATGTATATAATTGACGGTATGTGCATTTGCATAACCAAAAACAAGATTATTGAGCTTGCCGAATCGGAAGAAGAGTCGGAAGCTTCAAGCGCTGCTTCCGTTGATGAAAACATCCGTTTCGGATATTGCACAGAATGTATTATAGACAAAGCAAAAAAAGGCAAGCCGGCACTTTCGTTTAAGTCGGCAGTGGAAAAGCTTGGCGACAGCATGGTGTTTGTGGATGATGATGACATTGTGAAAATTCATATTCACACCAACGAACCGAATATTGTTCTTGGTGAAGCTTTGAAAATAGGCTCTCTTGCCACGGTTAAAATTGAGAATATGCGTCTTCAGCACAGTCAGCTTCAGGAAGCAAAAGAACCTGTGAAGCCTGAGGATAAGAAAAAGTATTCCTTTGTTTCGGTGGCAGCAGGCGATGGTATTGTTGAAACCTTGAAGGAGCTTGGTGTTGATTTCGTTATCGAAGGCGGTCAGACAATGAACCCCAGCACAGAGGACATTCTTTGTGCAATAGGCTCAATAAATGCTGAAACCATTTTTGTCTTTCCAAATAACAAAAATGTTATTATGTCTGCAGAGCAGGCGGCAAAAATATCCGACGAAAATGTTGTTGTTGTTCCCACCACAAGCGTTACTCAGAGTATGAGCTGCATGCTTATGTTTGATGAAAATCTTGGTGCAGATGAAAACATTGGTGTTTTTGAAGATGTAGTGTCTTCTGTTAAAAGCGCACAGGTAACAAATGCTGTCAGAGATACTTCTGTAGATGACATAGAAATCAAAGAAGGGGAATTTCTAACCATTGTTGACGGTAAGATAAAATCCTCCGAGATAGCCCCTGAGGATGCTGTAAAAAAGGCAATTTCTCTTATGGTGGACGATGATTCCTCCACTGTCACAATTTTCTACGGAGCAAATGTGAGCGAGGAAGATGCCGAAGCGCTTTCGGGTGAACTTGAAGAGTTTTATGAAGAATGCGATGTATTATTAAATTGCGGCGGTCAGCCGGTGTATCATTATCTTATATCTGTAGAATAACACATACTCCCGGATTAATAAGGTCCGGGAGTTTTTGGCTTTTGTTATACGGCAAATTAAAGGAGTTTTCACATGACTATCCAAAAAGATAAAGCTGAATATTTCAATTCTCCGCTCACTGCAATTAAGGGTATAGGTCCAAAAAAAGCACAGCTTTTTTCAAAGCTTGGCATAAACACAATATGGGACCTTCTGTACTATTTTCCCGGTGGCTATGAAGACAGGAGAATTTTTAAAACCATTTCGGAATGTGCTCCGGGTGAGTTGTGCTGTATGAAGCTCCGACCAGCCCGTCAGATTGTGGAAAGAAGACTTAAACCAAAGCTCTCGTTGTTTTTGCTATATGCTTCCGATGGTCACGAAACTGTGTGTGTTAAATGGTTCTCGGCTCCCTTTGCCAAGCCTAAAATCCGTTCGGGACACATCTATAATGTATATGGTGTTATGACATCTCAGAGCGGAAGAAAAGAGTTTGAAATGCGCTATATGGAAGATGAAACAGAGGCGAAGTATACTGGAGTTATTGTTCCTGTGTACCGGGGAACAGCAGGGCTCAATTCAAGGCAGATTGCTGAGACCGTCAACTCCGTGCTTGACTGTGCAGATGATTTGCCCGATTGCTTCGAAGAAGATTTCCGTATCAGACACAACCTCATATCTATCGGTAACGCGGTAAAATCACTTCATCGTCCGTCAGATTTCACTCAGACCGATGATGCACACAACAGATTGGCATTCGAAGAGCTTTTCGTGCTTACTCTTGCTCTTTCCATGATTAAAGACAGACGGAGCGAAAAGCCGGGAATTGTTGTAAGTGCTGCATCAGGAGTGAGGGAATATGCCTCAAGGCTGCCCTATGAGCTGACCGACGGACAAAAGAAGGCAATTAATGACATCTGTGCCGACATGAAAAGCGGAAGACCGATGAACCGTCTTGTTCAGGGCGATGTGGGCTGCGGCAAAACTGCAATTGCGGCATCAGTGATGTATGCACTTGCAAAGCTCGGGTTTCAGTCCGCATTTATGGCGCCGACGGAAATTCTTGCCCAACAGCATTATGCAACCTTGCAGAATATGTTTGGAGATGTGGTGAAAATTGCCTTGTTCACTTCTTCTGTAAAAAACAAAAAACAGCTTGCCGAAGATGTTTCAAAGGGAGAGTATGATGTTGTGGTCGGAACCCATGCACTTATTGAAGACAATGTGAAATTTTCAAATCTTGCTCTTTGCATAACCGATGAACAGCACCGTTTCGGAGTAAATCAGCGGGCACTCCTTTCGTCAAAAAGCAATAATCCTCACATACTCGTTATGAGTGCAACTCCAATTCCGAGAACTCTTTCCCTGATTCTCTATGGTGACCTTGACATATCGGTGGTCAAATCAATGCCCCACGGACGAATGGCTGTTGAAACCTATCACATCACTCCGAAGATGAAAGAGAGGGCATATGGCTTTTTGCGAAAGGAAATATCTCAGGGCCATCAGTGCTACATAGTGTGTCCTCTGGTTGAGGATTCGGACGCAATTGAAGCGGTATCGGTGGAAAGCACTGTTGAAAAGCTCAGAAGCGGAATTTTGCACGATGTTAAAATTGAGTGTGTTCACGGAAAAATGAAAGCCGGCGAAAAAGATGAAATAATGAAACGGTTTAAGGACAAAGAGATTGATATTCTTGTTTCAACAACGGTCATAGAGGTTGGAGTTGATGTACCAAATGCCACAGTAATGCTCATTGAAAATGCCGAAAGATTCGGTCTTTCACAGCTTCATCAGTTGAGAGGTCGTGTGGGAAGAGGAGACAGTCAATCCTACTGTATTTTGGTGTCTGACTGTTCCACTGACAATTGCAAAGAACGAATGAAAATAGTGACCGAAAGCACCGATGGCTTTGTTATTTCCCAAAAGGACCTTGAACTCAGAGGAAGCGGTCAGTTTTTCGGTACCCGTCAGCACGGACTTCCGGAGCTTAAGGTTGCCAATCTGTTTGAAGACAGCCACATTCTTCAGAAAGCAGTGGAGGCGGCGAATGAATTGATTGACAAAGATCCGACTCTTCAATCTCCACACATTTCAAGCATTCGTTCAAGAATCGAGACCCTGTTTGAAGGCTTTGACGGAGCAGATATTTTTAATTAATACGGCTGAATTTATTAAATGCGGTGTGTTAATATTACAGTAATATTAATAATTTTAAAAAATGGTTGAAAAAACTATATGTTGTGTTATAATAAATAATAAAACTATATATTTTGAGGTGTTATATGTTTGACAAGCTGTCGTTTATAGAAGACAGATTCACGGATCTTGAAACTAAAATCAGCGATCCTGCGGTTATTGCAGATCAGGAACAATGGAGAAAGCTTTGCAAGGAACATTCCGACATAACTCCCATAGTCAATAAATACAGAGAATACAAAGCTCTTAATGAAAATATTGAAGAAGCGGCAATTATGCTTTCAGAACCCGATCTTGATAAAGAAGAAAAGGAAATGCTGGAAGATGAAGTTGCTCAGAGCAAGCGCCGCATTGAACAGGTGAGTGAAGAAATTAAAATCTTGCTTCTTCCCAAGGATCCCAATGATGATAAAAATGTTATCGTAGAAATACGCGGAGGCACCGGCGGAGACGAAGCTGCTCTTTTTGCGGCAGACCTTTTGCGTATGTATTCAATGTATGCTGAAACAAGGCGCTGGAGAGTCGAAATGCTTTCAGCCAATGAAACCGATATCGGCGGCTACAAGGAAGTAACCTTTGCCATAAACGGCGAAAGTGCATACAGCCGTCTGAAATTTGAAAGCGGTGTTCACCGAGTTCAACGTATTCCGTCTACCGAATCCGGCGGACGAATCCACACATCAGCCGCAACGGTTGCAGTTCTTCCCGAGGTGGAGGATGTGGAGGTTGAGATTAACCCCAATGACCTGAGAATCGATGTGTTCCGTGCAGGCGGTCCCGGAGGACAGTGCGTAAACACAACCGACTCCGCAGTCCGGATTACTCACATTCCAACAGGAGTTGTGGTTTCGTGTCAGGACGAAAAATCTCAGCATAAAAACAAAGATAAAGCCATGAAAATTCTTCGTTCAAGAGTTTATGATATGATGCTTCAACAGCAGAATGAAGCAATTTCCAAAGAACGCAAAAGTCAGGTCGGTTCCGGCGACCGAAGCGAGAGAATCCGCACCTACAATTTCCCTCAGGGCAGAGTTACCGATCACAGAATCGGACTCACTCTTCACAGACTCGATTCGGTTATGAATGGAGATCTTGATGAAATTATCGATGCTCTTATCACTTCTGATCAGAGTGAAAAGCTTAAAATGAATGAAAACTGACAGGAAGTGGTTTAATGAAAACCCGGATTGTTACTGAAACTTCAATAGATGAAGCCGCTCTTTGTCTGAAAAATGGCGGAACGGTGGTTTTTCCCACGGAAACTGTCTATGGTCTGGGTGCCGATGCATTCAATCCCGAAGCAGTGGATAAAATATATCTTGCCAAAGGGAGACCCGGAGACAATCCTCTTATTGTACATATATCCGACATATCCGATCTTTCCCGGTTGGCAAGAGAAATCACCCCAAACGGCAAATTGCTTATGGAGGCATTCTGGCCCGGACCTCTCACATTGATTTTCCCAAAGCATCCCGATGTACCGGACAGAGTTACGGCAGGGCTTGACACGGTGGCAGTGAGATTTCCGTCAAACCCTATTGCAAAAGAACTCATAAAGAAAAGCAAAACCCTTGTTGCCGCACCAAGTGCCAATCTTTCGGGAAGTCCAAGCCCAACGGTCTGTTCCGATGTGATAGACGACCTTTGCGGCAGAGTTGACTATATTATTGACGGCACAGGCTGTGAAATTGGACTTGAATCAACTGTTGTAGATGTGTCCGGTGATGAAACAGTTATTTTAAGACCGGGCGGAATTACTCTTGAAATGATAAGAGAGCACATTCCCTCTGCAAGACTGGACAAAGGTCTCATTGATGCCGATTCGGTGCCAAAGTGTCCCGGACTCAAATACAAGCATTATTCACCCAATGCCAGGGTTACTGTTGTTCAGGGAAAAAAAGAAGCAGTCAGAAGCTGCATATTGTCTCTTTTGGAAACAACAGAAAATGCAGGGGTGCTCACTTATCGTGGCGGTGACTATGACGGTGCAAAAATTGTCATTGATGCCGGCGGAGATATGGCCGAATATGCACACAATCTTTTTTCAAGTCTCCGAAGCTTCGACAAGCACGGTGTCGATGTGATATTTGCAGAATTTTCTGTTGAAGACGGCATGGGTGTAGCAGTTCGTAACCGTCTGTATAAATCTGCAGGACACAACATTATTGAGGTGTAGAAATTGAATATAGTTTTTGTTTGTACCGGCAACACATGCCGTAGTCCCATGGCTGAAGGCTTTATGAAAAAGCTTACATGTGAGGATGACAACAGTTATACAATCACTTCAAGGGGCATAGCAGTCGGTATGCCATCCTGTGCAAGTGAAAATGCAGTCATAGCAGCTTTGGAGCGCGGAGCAGACATATCTTCACATATGTCGTGTCAGCTTTCCGAAGAGGACATAAAAAATGCAGACATAGTCATAACGGTAACGGCAAATCATTCACGGCTAATTAAAGATGCTTTTCCTGAATATGCCAAGAAGGTGTATTGCGCATCTGAAATAACCGGAGGCACTCAAATTTCCGACCCCTTTGGAGGAAGTATTGAGATATACAGAGCTTGTGCCAATCAGATTATGGATTTGTGCATGAAATTATACGAAAAAATCAGGTCAGAAAACCAATGAATATCAGTTATGTAAAAATGACGGAAGAACACACGGAAGCCCTTGCCCGGCTTGATAAAATCTGTTTCACCGTTCCCTGGAGCAAGGCTCTTTTTGACGGAGAGCTTAAAAATCCGAATGCCCACTATCTTGTGGCAACAAGCATAGGCGAGCCTGTGGGCTATTGTGGAATTCATACTGTTCTTGATGAGGGCGACATCACCAATATTGCAGTTCTTCCTGACTACAGAAAATCAGGCATTGCCTCCGCACTTCTTGAAGGGATTATTGAATATGCATTGTCAGAAAATATTTCCTTTATTACTCTTGAAGTGCGAGAGTCCAACATAAATGCAATAAAACTTTATGAGAAGTTTGGCTTTGAATTGGTGGGAGAAAGGAAAAATTATTATCCCGATAACCGTGAAACAGCTCTTCTCATGACAAAACATCTTGTAAGGCGGTGATAATTTGGCTTTAATACTTGCAATAGAATCATCATGTGATGAAACTGCGGCTGCCGTGGTTGAAGACGGACGAAAGGTTTTGTCCAATGTCATTTCTTCTCAGATTGAAACCCACAAAAAATTCGGCGGTGTGGTTCCAGAGGTGGCATCACGCAAGCATCTTGAGGCAATCAGTTCAGTTATAGAATGTGCCATTTCCGAAGCAGGTGTTACCAAAGAAGATATAGACTATGTAGCTGTAACTTATGCACCGGGTCTTGTGGGGGCGCTGTTGGTTGGCGTTTCCGCCGCTAAAGCACTTTCTCTTGCTCTTGGCATACCTCTCATCCCCGTTCATCACATTCGCGGACATATTTGCGCCAACTTCATAGATCATCCTGACCTTGAGCCGCCTTTTGTTTGCCTTGTGGCATCGGGAGGGCACAGTCACATTGTTTATGTTAAAGACTACACCGAATTTGAAGTGCTCGGTCAGACAAGAGATGATGCGGCGGGCGAGGCCTTCGACAAGGTGGCAAGAGTTCTTGGTCTGGGCTATCCCGGAGGACCGAAAATTGATGCTCTGGCAAAGGAAGGCAATGAAAATGCAATTCCCTTTAAAAAGGTGAGGTTTCCCGGAGAAAGCCTTGATTTTAGCTTCAGCGGAATAAAAACAGGAGTGATTAATTATTGCCACACTCTTGAACAAAATGGTGAAGAGCCGAACAAAGCTGATGTTGCGGCGAGCTTTCAGAAAAGTGTTTGTGAAGTTATGGTGGACAATCTCCTCAGGGCTTCCGACAATCTCGGATGCAACAAGGTTGCTCTTGCAGGCGGTGTGGCATGTAATTCAAGATTGCGCGCCGAGCTTGAAGCAAGAAAAGGCAACAAAACGGTGTACTATCCGTCTCCGATTATGTGTACAGACAATGCTGCAATGATAGGCTGCAGTGCATATTATGAAAGTCTCAAATCAAATTTTGCTGATTTGTCACTTAATGCAATACCCTATCTTGAAATAAGTTCCAAATAACAGGAGGTAATGAAAATGAAAAATGTAATCAAGAAAGTATTGGCAACAACACTTGCTGCAACAATGGTTTTTGCATCTTCGCTCACTTCTTTTGCCGCAAAGTTTACCGATGTATCGGCAACTGATTATGCATGGGCAATTGATTCAATTGAATCAATGGCAGACAGAGGAATTGTCAAAGGCTACGGAGACGGAACCTTCGCTCCTGCTAAAACAGTATCCAAGCTTGAAGCTCTGGTTATGCTTTCAAGAATATTGGGTGTTGAAGATGAACAAAATGAAAATTTGATCGAAGCATCCAATCTTGTATATGGTGATGAGGTTGCCGAATTTGAGCTTGCATTTGGTGAAACCGAAATGGTATATCTTCTTGGAAAAGGTGTATTTACCACTGATGAAATAGAAGACTACATCAATGATTTAAACTGCAACGAACCTCTCAAAAGATATGAAGCTGCAACAATTCTTACCAAGGCTCTTTATGCTGACAAAAACATTTCATCTGAATTGATTGCTGCTCTTGACTATACCGATGTATCCGATATTCCTGCAAGTGCAAAGAAATATGTTGCATATGTTGACAGCGAAAACATTATGAACGGAATGGAAGACGGAAGCTTTTCTCCCAACACAACCATTACCCGTGCTCAGGCAGCGGTGATTTTTGACAGATTCAGTCAGAAATGTGACAGCACCTTCAGAACAGGTCTTGTTGCATCGGTTGATCAGACTGCAAGAAAAATCAGCATTAAAGAATCAGAAGAAAAGGTGTTCAGCCACACTCTTGCTCCTGAGATTATGCTCAGATTTAACGGAGCTCTTATTAGTGTAAATGATATTGAAGCCGGCTATCACGCAACCGTTACATATGTAGATAACAAGGTTTACTCAATCGATTTTAACGAAATTGCAGTAGACGATGTTGTGTATGGAGTATATGTTGGAACTGCAACAACCAGTGCAAAGGGAACAACAATAACTGTTAATGTTCTTGAAGAAGACAAGGAAATTGACACATCTAAGAAAACAACCTACAGACTCAGTGAAGATTGTGTAATAACCTATGAAGGAAGCACATGCTCAGTATCTGCACTTAAATCAGGCTATTCACTTAAGCTTACAATCAGAAAAGGTGAAGTTGCTGTAATTGAAGCCGAAAACAAGAGTGTGAAAATCAGCGGACGAATCAATGAAATAATCAAAGATGTACCTGCCAGAATTGTAATCGAAGAAAATGATGGCACTGTAGGTGAGTATTTGCTTGCTGCAGATGCAACCGTAACTAGAAACGGATTTAAGGTTTCTGCATCTGAGCTTCTTGCAGGCGACACCATCTCCTCCGCAACACTTACATACGGAAAAATTTCGTCAATTACCGTATCAAGCAAGTCGAGCACAAAAACAGGAGATATTGTGGAAGTAATTATCTCAAGATCTCCCAGAATTACTCTTGACATAAAGGGTGAAGAAGTAACTTATTTTGTTACAAATGATGCCAAAATTGTACTTAACGAAAGAGAAGCAGATTTCTACGATTTAAGAGTTGGTGCATCTGTTGAATTTAAGGCTGAAGGAGATACAATTGTTTCTCTTAAAGGAACAATGAGTTCAGATGTTCAGACCATCACCGGAACAGTTGTTTCTGTAGATGCAAGCTTTAAATGCATTCTTCTTAAGGTTGCAGACACAGTAAACGGCGGAACCTATGAAAAAACCGTTTTGGTAAATGATAATGCTTCCATCGTTAAATATGACACTCAGAAGTCAATGAAGCTTACAGCTATCAAAGACGGTATGACAGTAACAGCTACAGGTTCAATCGAAGGCGGAATCTTCAAAGCCGGTGCAATTATTGTTGTTGGTTAATTTGAAAAAAGTTAATACATCTAAAAAAAACCGGGTAATTGCCCGGTTTTTTTTAGATGTATCATCAACAAAAGAAAAAATTTCATATATTAAAAAATCACCATCGACCTTTTGACTGTGTGATTTTTTAATTAAATAACAATTATTTGCCAAGCCTTTTCAAAAGCTCTTTTGCAGCTTCCTGCTGTGCTTTTTTCTTGTTTGAACCTTTACCGTCGGCAAACTGACCGTTTGGCAGAGAAACTCTCACTTCAAAAACCTTGCTGTGATCAGGTCCTGATTCACCAATAAGATTATAATTGGGAACAAAACCCTTACACTGGCAAAATTCCTGAAGTCGTGATTTGTAATCGGCTTCTCTTCCGCGATGCTCTGCAGCTTCAATAATGCTCTCCTTGAGCCAGTCGAGGATATATTTTTTCACAGTGTTGAAATCACTGTCAAGATAAATTGCAGCAATAACCGATTCCATGGCATCGGATGTAACCGATGGCTTGAGCTTGCCTCCTGTCAGAAGCTCGCCCTTGCCCATAAAGATGTAGTTGCCCAAATCAAGGGAAGATGCAATTTTTGCAAGGGATTCTTCACAAACTACCGAGGCTCTTATTTTGGAAAGTACACCTTCGGGAAGCTTTTTGTAGTTGTTATACAAAAACTCACTCACCGACAAACTCAGAACCGAATCTCCCAGAAATTCCATTCTTTCATTGGAAACAGGAGAGGTGTCCTTGTGTTCGTTGGTGTAGGAAGTGTGAGTAAGAGCGTTTTTTAAAATAGATATATTTTTAAATTTATATCCTAAATTTTTTTCAAATTGGTTAAGGTTTGGCATATATTCACCGCCGGGGTTTTAAAATTAGTTTTCTTGTGCTGCTTTTATATAGTCAACAACATCTCCGACTGTGCGGATGTTTTCAGCTTCATCTTCGGAAATTTCCATGTCAAATTCACTTTCCAATGCCATGATGAGCTCAACAATATCAAGTGAATCAGAGCCAAGGTCATCAATAAATGATGATTTCATGGTGATGGAATCTTCGTCAACACCCAGTTGTTCAGAAATAATGCTTTTTACTTTTTCAAATACCATTTTTTTACCTCTTTCTTTTAATTAATAATTAATCAATAATAATATATTACATATCTTCAATATAGTCAATATATTTTTTGCAAAAACAGGAAATTTTTTGAATTTCTGTGAAAATTGTTTAAAATGCAAATTATTTTATTCCGAGAATTGAAATGAATATACCGCAAAGAATAATACCGCAGCACATCATTTTAAACAGTATATTCTTTTCCTTGAAAAATATCCATCCGGTGAGAACGGTAATAATAACGGAAGACTGTTTTATGACCGTCATGACCGTAACCTGACTTTCCGGCATGGCATTAGCCGTGAAAAGCAGTCTGTCACCAAAAACAAGCGATAAGCTCATAAGAGGTATCCAGTAGTTGGTTTTAACCGATTTAAAGGATATTTTTTCCTTTTTTGTCATAAGGATGATTGAATAGAGAATTAAAAGGAAGAACATAAACCAGAATTGAAGTTGATCTGATTCCATAGTTTTCATAAGAATTTTGTCCATTGTTCCGGAAATTGCATTCAGAACACAGTTTGTAAGTGCCGCAAGAAGAACCACTGCTCTCACTCTTCCGCTTGCAGAATCGGATTTTGTGTTCACAAGAAGAAGTCCTGCGATAACCAAAACAACACCGATTGCTTTTGAAACAGTCATTTCTTCACCAAGAAGGAAAACTCCGAGCATTGTTGAGAAAACCATTCTTGACAGGTCCATAATTCCATATAGGCTCACAGTCATTTGCTTTAGTGCAACATAGGCTAAAATCCACGATGTACATATGATAGCCGATTTTAAAAAGCAATAAAAAATGTATATGGGCGGTGTTGAAAAAGCATTTTGTGAAAAGGGCAGAATCAGAATAAATCCAAAAAGGGAATAGAAAAACAGAATTTCATCGGCACTGCTCTTTTTTAGTGCTGCTTTTTTCATTCCGTCACGGGTTCCCTTTAAAAAGCTGTATATAAAAATAAAGATTATCCATATGTATTGTTCCATTTTGAGTTCTCCTTTTTCTCGTTTGGTAAACAAAAATAATAATAACTCAAAACACTTTTAAATACAATAGACAATCAATATTTTTGGTTATATTTTTATTTAGAATCAAATGATATTATTGGGGTTTGTCGAGCTGTTTAACACTAGGGCGAAAGGCTCCCCTGCCTAAGGGGAGCTGGCAGTGAGCGTAGCGAAACTGACTGAGGGGTATTGCTGAAAGCATTGATACTTCTGCATTTCGTACCCCTCCGTCTTTGCCTGACGGCAAATCCACCTCCCCTT
>JAZNUS010000102.1:0-5965 GCA_045592485.1 Clostridia bacterium
TTTGCCGTAAGGCAAAGACGGAGGGGTACGAAATGCAGAAATATCAATACTTTCAGCAATACCCCTCAGTCAGTTTCGCTACGCTCACTGCCAGCTCCCCTTAGGCAGGGGAGCCTTTCGCCCTAGTGTTAAACAGAGCGATAAACCCCAATTTATCTCTTATGCCCTTCGAAGAGCTTCGTCGTTTTAAACTTCATATCACAAATAAAAACAAATGGAATCAATTATACAAAAAACTGCTGCACCGAGATAGCGAAACTTCCGACGCAGCAGTTTACAGCCGAACTTTTTCGACTTTTATTATTTATTGTCTCTGGGCTTTAAGGCAATTACAACCTTACGGTTGATGCCCTGTCCCACACTGTAGGTTGTAACCGATTCATGGTCCTGAAGAGCAGAATGGATAATTCTTCTTTCATAGGAGTTCATGGGTTCAAGAGTTGTGTTTCTTCTTGTGCGTACAACCTTGTTGGCAAGCTTGTGAGCAAGACTTTCAAGAGCTTCATTTCTCTTTTCACGATAATTTTCAGCATCGAGAGAAACCTTTAAAAATTCGTTGTCGCCTCTGTTTACAACGAGGCTTGTGAGATGCTGAAGTGCATCAAGGGTTTCGCCTCTTTTGCCGATAACAATTCCCATATCAGGGCCTGAAAGATTTACACGGAGAGTGTCACCGTCTGCTGTTGCTTCAACATTAACCTCTTCTCCGGTAAGCTCAAACAATTTGTTAAGAAAATCTGTTGCTCTTTTGGAAGTGTTGGGATTTGCAGTAACCTTAACAACTGCATCCTTGCTTCCGAGACCGAGAAAGCCCTTTGAGCCTTCGTCCACAACTTCAATTGTTGCTTCACTTTCTTCTATGCCAAGCTCCTGGAGTGCAAGAGCAATAGCTTCTTCTTTGGTTTTAGCGCTTTTTTCAACTGTCATCATTTGTTTCTCCTTTTTTTGTTGTGTTTAACTGATTTTGCTTCAGTTTTCACAGCATCCATATCTTCGATTTCTTTGCTGAGTTTTTTGGAATAGTATCCGTTCAAAAGAACAGTCTGTCCCAGTGAAAAAATGTTTGATGCTATCCAGTAAATGCCAAGTGCCATGGGGAGAGTATAGGTAATCCAGAGAGTAAACAAGGGCATGATGAGTGTCATTGTCTTTGTCATGCCTTCGGCATTGTTTGCTGAAGGTGCGGTTTTCTGCTCGGGATTGAGGATTCTCTGAGGTTTTTTCTCTTCTTCCTTGGGTTTGTTGGCTCCGGAATTCATCCACTGAGTCAATTTGCTTGTGAGGTATGTGGTGATACCTGCAAGAGCCGGAATGGCAAGAGATGCCACTACAGCAAAGCTCGGAGGTTCAGCAAGGTTCAGACCGAGAAAATCGAAGTTGATCATTTTTGTTGCTTCGGCGATTTTAATCTCTATCATTGATGTGGCAGAATTTGCTCCTGCACCTGACACCAAATCACCGAGGGAAGCCGTAAGCTTTTCGATTTCTGCTTCTGAAAGAGAAAACATATAGGTCAGCGGACGGTACAGAACTCTGTAAAGAGCAAAAAGCACCGGAAGCTGAATAAGAAGGGGCAGGCATCCGCCCATGGGGCTTACGCCGTATTCCTTGTAAAGCTTCATTGTCTCCTGGCTGAGGAGCTGCTGATCGTTTTTGTATTTTTCCTGAAGCTTTGTGATTTTCGGTTGAATCTGTTGCATTTTGGTCATAGACTTTTGCTGTTTGAGACCGAGAGGCAACAAGATGAGCTTGATTACAAGAGTAAACAGAATCAGGGCAACACCATAATTGTTTACCAGTTCATAAATGAAACCAAGCAACCAACCAATAGCGATTTTGATTAATTCCATTGATAGGTCCTCCTGTTAAAGTAAGGCATTTGCCTCACCTGAGCGGATCATATCCGCCCTTGTGAAAAGGATGACATTTGCAGAGGCGTCTGACTGAAAGCCACGCACCCTTTGCGGCTCCGTATTTGGCAACTGCCTGAAAGGCATATTCGGAGCAGGTGGGATAAAACCTGCAGCAAGGCTTTTTGAGGGGAGAGATATGGCGTCGGTAAAAGGTTATGCACAAAAGAAGAAGCTTTTTCATTTTAAAAGCTTCGCCTCCCGGAGTGCTGAGTCCATATCCTTTTGAATTTGCGAAAACTTAACCCTCATAGCTTTTGACCTTGCGGCGATAATGATGTTATATCCACCGGCGATGTCGTCCTTGCGTGCACTGTAGGCCGCACGCATTAGCCTTTTCAATCGGTTTCTGACTACCGCGCCACCAAGTGCAGTTGACACGGTAATACCCAGCTTACTTTCGGACTGACGATTTCTGTACCAGTAAAAAACAAGGGTACCCGTCACGATTTTGGCGCCTTTTTTGTAAGCATAAGTAAATTCCCTGTTAAGCTTGACTGTATTTTTCATAAATTAGCCTTCCTCCGGGATGCCCCACAAAGCCGTTAAAAAATGCCCTATGTGGCAAAAAAGACCACTCAAACAAGTGGTCTTCTCGAATTCAAAATTAAGCTGAAAGCACTTTTCTGCCTTTCAATCTTCTGCGAGCAAGTACCTTTCTTCCGTTAGCGGTGCTCATTCTTGCTCTGAAGCCGTGAACTTTGCTTCTGTGTCTTACATTAGGCTGATATGTTCTTTTCATATTGCTACACCTCCTCAAATTGCACTTGAATTTTATTTTAAGTGCCGTCCTTTGCCAATAAAGCGGCAAATAAAAACCTGTAATGATTACAAACCATCTAAAATTATATACTAACAATCGGATTTTGTCAACAAAAATTTTCATTTCTGTTTCAAAATACCAAAATTTTGTTATCTTTTATAAAGGAAATTGAGCCGTTTGTATTTTTCTCTGTTAATTTCACCAAGCTGTGCAGCACTTACACGAAAACGCCAGTTATCTTCCGATGTGCCGGGGGTGTTTAATCTTGTGTCTGAACCGTAGCCCAAAATGTCCTGTATGGGAAGAAGAACAAGACCTGCATTCGAGGCAAACAAGGTGCGGATTATGCTGTCGTAGCCTCTGTCCCAGTCGGGTGACAAATAGCCGCAGTATTCCATGAAGCTTTTGCGGCTTGAGTCATCAAGCTCCCACACATAGCCGAGAAGAGTGTTATTGTCGTGGGTTCCTGTGTAGGCAACGCAGTTATTTATATAGTTGTGAGGCTTGTGGACAGTATCGGAATCATCGGTAAAGCCGAATTGCATAACTCTCATTCCGGGAAATCCCGAATACTCTACCAGCTCTGCCACCTCTTCGGTTATCATTCCTAGGTCTTCGGCAATTATGAGCCTGTTTTCAAAGACCTCCTTCACCCTGTCAACAAAATCCTTCCCGGGACCCTTTATCCATCTGCCCTCTTTTGCGGTTTCGGCATCACGAGGCACTGCCCAGTAGGATTCTATGGCTCTGAAATGGTCGATTCTGACGCCGTCGAAAAGACTGAACATATTCTCAAGTCTTGATATCCACCAGCTGTAGCCATCTTTTTTCATTTTGTCCCAGTTATACAAAGGGTTTCCCCAAAGCTGTCCGTCTTCGCAGAAATAGTCAGGCGGAACTCCTGCCACATCGGCAGGCCGAAGAGAGGCATCAAGCCGGAAAAGCTCACTGTTGCCCCAGACATCTGCCGAATCAAAGGAAACATAAAAGGGAATGTCTCCGATTATTCCGATTCCCCTGCTGTTGGCATAGTCCTTTACTTTTTTCCACTGTGAAAAAAATTCATTTTGCATAAACTGCCATTCAAAAAGTACCTTTTCGTCATAGGTATGAGTTGTCCATTCTGTCCAGCATTTTTCACCGTTGGCAGACTTTAAAGCCATAAACTCACACATTTGAGCTATATAGGGATTTTTGTCGATGAAGCTTTTGATTTCTCTGCGCTTTTCAGCCCCGCATCTGTGGGCGGCTTTTGAAAGGAGCTTTATTCTCTCCGTCTCAAGTCTTTCATATTCACAGCTATAGGGTGATTTTTGCCTTGCTTTTTCAAGGTCGTCTGCTGTGAGAAGGTCTTCGTTTTTTAAGGCTTCAAGATCAATAAACCAGGGATTTGTGCCAAAGGCTGAATAGGATTTATAGGGTGAATAGCATTCATCAGTCACACAAAATGGCAAAACCTGCCATTTTGAAAATCCGCATTCTGCCAGCAAATCCACAAACTCAAATGCCTCTTTTCCAAAGCTTCCTATTCCGTATTCGCCGTGCAATGACGAAATATGCATCAGAACTCCGCTTTCTCTCTTCAACCTGACCACTCCCTTTTTATCCACATATGTTAAAAACTCAGTAAAACCCGCGTTTTTGCCACAAATACGGCAACTTTTCCACAGATTAATTCACTTTATCCACATTAATGTCGAATTTTATGTACTAAAATATCAACTGCTGCTGACAGCATTTTATCTGCGATAAATTCTGTTTCTTTTAAATATATCACAAAAATTTCACTTTTTCAAGTACGCCCTTGACTTAGCATTTATAAATTGATATAATGCTTTTGACCAATTACATAACGAGGTGACTTTAAATTGTATATAATAAAAAAGACAGACCATAAAATCGAATGTATGAATGATACTGCATGGGAAAGTGCCAATGTGGCAAATGTTACACTGAGAAACTGGGCGCAGTATGAATATATTCCCAACACCACCGCAAAAATTCTGTACTCCGACTACGGCCTCCACATTCAGATGGAAAGTGATGAGGATCCCATTCTTGCAAGAGAAACTGACCAGAATTCCGGAGTGTGCTGTGACAGCTGCATGGAGTTTTTCTTTTCACCAAATGCCGACGACAACAGATATTTCAACTTTGAATTCAATCCCTTCGGCACAATGTACTGCGGTGTCCGCACATCAAGATACGATCCTCAATATCCTTCAGAAGACAGGGAATACTTCGAGGTTAAAACATGGGTTGATGACAAATCATGGAAGCTTCAGTTTACCGTTCCCTTTGAAATTATTGACCGCATTTTCGGAAAGCATACACCCGTGTTCAGAGGAAACCTCTATAAATGCTGTGAAGATTCTCCAAAGGAACACTATCTGTCCTTCTACCCTCTTCACCCCACCGATGTTGATTTCCACAGACCTGAATATTTCGGCGAATTTTGTCTTGAACAGTAACGGGAGGATAAATTAAATGTATATCATCAAAAAAGTTGACCGTAAAATTGAATGTATGAACGACCCCCTTTGGGAAAGTGCCAATGTGGCAAACATTGCATGCAGAAACTGGAGAGATTTTGAATATATCCCCCACACCACCGCAAAGCTTCTGTATTCAGACTACGGAATCCACATTCAGATGGAAAGCGAGGAATATCCCATTCTTGCAAGATACAGACATCAGAACACTTCTGTCTGCACAGACAGCTGTATGGAATTTTTCTTTTCACCCAAGGAAGATGTGAACCGTTATTTCAACTTTGAATTTAACCCCTTCGGCACAATGTGTCTCGGATGGTGCGAATCAAGAAAAGATGTCATAAAGCCTGAGGAGGATAAAACCTATTTTGAAGTTAAAACACGGGCAGCCGGAAAATCATGGAAGCTTCAGTTTACTGTTCCCTTTGAGTTTCTTAATAAATATGCAGGCGGATATTCCAAGGTTATGAGAGGCAATTTCTACAAATGCGGCAATGACACTGTTCAAAGGCATTATCTTTCCTTCTATCCCCTTCATGCCACCACAAGAGACTTCCACCGTCCCGAATATTTCGGCGAAATTGCTTTTGAATGAGGTGGTTAGCCTTAACAACCAACACTAAAGGCGGTTTTAAAATATAAATTTCGCCTCACTCGTCGTTAAAATACTCGGAAATATTACCATATTCCCTGCGTTTTTGCCTTGCTTGAGACAAAATTTATTATTTTAAAACTCCGTAGGACCTCAAATGGATGAATTTTTGAGGATGTTTTGGTGCGGAGGACGACGGAAGGCTGGC
>JAZNUS010000103.1:0-46045 GCA_045592485.1 Clostridia bacterium
GTAATTTCAATAGATTCAGAAAAAGAATATTACATATGTTTAACCACAAAAAATCAAACACTGGAAAGGCAGCTGCATAAACTGCAACTGCCATCCAAAAATCCATTATTCAATTTTGACCCCAACTATTGACAAAGAGCCGTGCTTTTTTGGTGTCTCTGCACTTTTTCAAAAGCCTTTTGTCGGACATAAAACAGACTTTTTTTCCCTCAAGGGTGCTCTGAATGGCTTTGCAGTAGCGTTTCATTTCCCAATAGCTGTAGTTTCCAACGGAGGAAAAGTCGCTCTTTAAAAGATCCATGTTTATTCCTGTTGCATAGTAAAAGTCCTGAAGTGTCCGGTTTATTTTTTGTATATCATAGGTTATAAGCATAGCCAACTCACCTCATTATCTTCATTATATCTTCCAACAGTATTTTTGTCAATAATTTTCATTGTTTGGGAAGATAGTACAAAAAAATGGGAATAATCCGTCTTTCAGAAAGGAATAAAATTTGATAAAATAATATTGTAAACTTTGAAAATTTTTTAAAAGGAGACATAAAAATGGGTAAATCAACAGACTTTCGTTACAACACCGGCGCAACCGCCGTACCCTGGGCGGCTGTAGGTGAAAACTACAATGTTCACGATCTTATGGAAATCATCAAATTCCTTATGCAGGGTGAAGGCAAGGAATATGAAGAAGCTCTGGAAAGTGTGTGGCAGCAAGTTAAAAAACTCGATGCACTCGCAACACCTCCCGGAAAGCTTTCTCTTGGAAGCAAGGTTGAAGAAGCAGAAGAAGCCTGCAACAAATATCTCGGAACAGAAAGCTCAACCTTTGTTACAAACGCAACTGCAGGTTTTGAAATTGCCTACAAATATGCAAACCTTAAACCCGGCGACGAAGTAATTGTTCCGGCAATCACCTTTGTTGCAACAATGGCATATCCTCTGGCTGTGGGTGCAAAGCTTGTATTTGCCGATGTTGACCCTAAAACCATTAACATGGACCCCGAAGATGTGGCAAGAAAAATTACCGACAAAACAAAAATGATTGTTCCCGTACACATTGGCGGTTATCCTGTGGACCTCGATCCCATTTTAAAGCTTGCAAAAGAGAAAAACATTCTTGTTCTTGAAGATGCGGCTCATGCCTTCGGTGCAATGTATAAAGGCAAAAAAATCGGTACTTTGGGTGATTTTGCGGCATTTTCAATGCATGAAGTTAAAAACATAACCTCTTTTGGTGAAGGCGGTATCCTTACAACAACAATTCCGGGCTATACCTCCGAAATGAAGAGAGCGCGTTTCCTCGGTCTCGACTTTACCTGCCCAATTAAGGACTGGCTCTACAACATCACCGCAATTCCCGGCAAAGAAAAACCCTTTGTTCCCGGCAATGCTTCCACAACTGAAATTCAGGGACTCGGACTCACTCTTCAGATTGCAAGAAATGAAGAAATCATTGATGTAAGAAGAAAGGCTGCCGAATACCTCAATTCAAGATTTGTCGAAAATGATGCAATTATCCCTCAGGACCTTGGAAATGATGATATAAAACCCACATTCCACCTTTATCTTTTGCAGATTGATCCCGCCAAAGCCGGAGGAGACATTCAGATTCTTAAAAAGAAGCTTGAAGAAAAGGGTGTTACACAAATTGCCCACTTTGGACCTCTTTACCGCTTTAAAATTGTTCAGGATATGGGCTATGATTCCGACGAAATTGCAAAAACCTGCCCCAACTGTGAAGAAGTTTTCTACAAAAGATACACTCACCTTCCCTTGTACGGTCTTTCCGACGAGCAGCTTAAATATATGGCTGATTCTGTTCTTGAGGCTGTTGCTGAAATGCAGGCAGGAAAATAATTACACTTTAAATTTTTACAACTCAAAATACAAGGCTACAGCCTTTATTTACATTACAAACCGCAAAACAGGGTGTCCGTCGGGACACCCTGTTTCTTACTTATATAATCTTTTATGCTTTTGCATCTTCTTTGATTTTGTCAACAAGATGGGGGGGAACTTCTTCATAGTGGTCGAGCTTGAATGTGAAGCTTCCTCTGCCGTTGGTCATTGCTCTGAGGTCTGTTGCATATTTTGTCATTTCACTGCAGGGAATGAGAGCTTCAATTTCGGTTTCACCGTCACCAACAGGATTCATTCCGAGGATTCTGCCTCGTCTCTTGTTGATGTCGCCGGTTACATCGCCTGTGTATTCATTGCGAACCTGACATTTGAGCATGCCAAGAGGTTCCAAAATTACGGGGCTAGCCTGTTCAAGACCTGCCTTGTAGGCAATTGAAGCCGCAGTTTTGAATGCCATTTCAGAAGAATCAACAGGGTGATAGGAGCCGTCTAAAAGTGTTGCTTTGAGGTTGATTACAGGATAGCCTGCAAGCACACCCTTTGCCATACTTTCACGAAGTCCTTTTTCAACTGCGGGGAAGTAGTTTTTGGGAACACTTCCGCCGAACACCTTTTCTTCAAAAACAAGGTCTTCGCTTTCACAGGGTTCAAATTCAATCCACACATGACCGTACTGACCGTGACCGCCGGACTGTTTTTTGTGTTTTCCTTCAACCTTGACTTTTTTGCGTATTGTTTCTCTGTAGGCAACCTTGGGATCCTTCAATGTTACATCAACACCGAATTTTGAAAGAAGCTTTGAACAGATAACATTGATATGCTGTTCGCCAAGACCGGAAATAATAGCTTCGCCTGTTTCCTTGTTTGTTTTGAGATTGAAGGTTTTGTCTTCATCCATAAGCTTTGAAAGACCCTGGCTGATTTTTTCTTCGTCGCCCTTTGATTTGGGAGAAATAGCCATGGAAAGCACAGGCTCCGGAAATTCGATTCCGTCAATGACAACTCCTGCCTTCGGATCGCAGAGAGTGTCGCCTGTTTCTGTTACGGAAAGCTTTGCGGCAACGCCGATGTCACCTGCTTCGAGGCAGGATACTTCAATCTGTTTTTTACCTCTTAAGGTAAATATTTTACCAATTTTTTCATTTTCACCCTTGGTGGAGTTGTAGAGAGTTGTGTCGGGAGTAATTTTTCCAGAAACAACCTTGAAGAAGTTCATTTTGCCCACATAGTTGTCAACAACTGTTTTAAACACCTTGAGGACAGCAGGACCGTCAGATTTGCATTCGATTTCTTTTTCTTCGCCTGTTTTAACATCCTTTGCAATCTGTGCTTCAGCATCGTCGGGAGCAAAGAGATAGTCGGAAATGAGGCTGAGAACATGGGTAATACCAATACGAAGAAGAGTACTTCCGCAGATAACAGGAGTAACAATGCCGTTTCTTATGCCGGTTTTGATTGCTGTTTTTATTTCTTCTTCGGTAAATTCTTCCCCTGCAAAGAATTTTTCCATAAGCTCTTCACTGCACTCTGCAATAGCTTCGTTGAGGATTTCACGGCTTCGCTCTGCCATTTCCATATACTGAGGGGGAATTTCCTCATAGGTGGCTTCGGGGCCTGTGAACATTTTTGCTTTCATTTTGATAACATCGACAAATCCTATAAATAAATCGCCGTCTTTAATGGGAAATGTGAAAGGAGCAATTGATTTGCCGAACACATCGTTTAACTGTTCAATAACTTTTATGTAATCCGACTTTATATCGTCGAGCTTGTTTACGAAAATTATTTTGCCGAGTTTATATTTTTCGGCAAGGTTCCATGCCTTTTCCGTTCCGGCAGAAACACCCGATTTGCCGCTTACTGTGATTACACAGTTTTCACAAACACTTGCGGCTTCAATCTGTTCTCCAACAAAATCAAAAAATCCGGGAGTATCGAGAATATTCATTTTTTTGTCGTTCCAGTCAAAGCTGATCAGTGATGTATTAATCGAAATCTTTCTTTTAATTTCTTCAGCGTCATAGTCGGAAACTGTATTTCCGTCTTCAATTCTTCCAAATCTGTCAATTAGCTTGCCATTGTAGAGCATTGCCTCAACCAGAGTCGTCTTTCCTGCGTTGCCATGTGATATGAGACATACATTTCTTATATCCTTTGTAGCAGCCATAATTAATACATCCTCCTTTTTATAGCCATCGGGCTATATATTTTTATATAATATTTCAGCAAAAAAGCTGATACATAATAAATTCGTTAAAAATTCACATTTTCCTTTTTTTATTTCAAAGTTTATTTAACAAAAATCTACAAAAAAATATGTGCAATTTTACTAAAATACAAAAAAGTTTTTGGTTTTAATTAAAATTTTTTCAAAATTTCCTCTTTACAAATATGTTTTTTTGTTGTACTGTATAAAGGCAACATTTTTTAAGTGTTTTTCTGGTGGGAATATTTATGGAAGAAAAAGGTAATAAAATTAAATGGCTGTGGCTCACTGTCAAAGCCGAAATAACAAAATCAAAAATAAGAAAGCTTCTGGAAGTTTTTAATAATGTAGATAATATTTTTGAGGCAAAAAGGGAAGATTACGAAAAGCTTTCCTTTCTTGAAGAGAAAAATATTGATTCTCTCTGTAATAAAAATATTCTTTATTGCCAAAAGCTTCTTTTTGCAATGAATAATGCAAAGATGGATATTATTACCTATGATATGGAGGAATATCCCAAGAGTCTGAAGGATTTGCCTTCTTATCCCTATGTACTTTATTGGAAAGGAAAACTTATTAATCTCAACCTTTATAATTGTATTTCTGTTGTGGGTTCAAGAACCCCTTGTCAGTACGGAACAGATGCAACCGGAAAAATCTGTCACAATCTTTGCAACAAAGGTTTTTTAATTGTCAGCGGAATGGCAGACGGTATAGATGCAATAGCCCACAGTTCTGCTCTTGACTCCGGTGTTCCTACAGTTGCGGTCCTTGGAACCGGTGCAAACCTTGTTTATCCAAGGTCCAACAAAAAGCTCTACGACAGAATCTGCGAAAACGGTATGATAATCAGTGAATATGCTCCGAACACCCCGCCCGAAGCCTTCAGATTTCCTGAAAGAAATAAAATAATTGCCGCTCTTTCGATGGGTACTGTGGTGACCGAGGCGGCTGTAAAAAGCGGTTCTCTGATTACTGCATCAATAGCCAAAAAGCTTGGAAGAGACATTTTTGCTCTTCCGGGAAACATTACATCCAGGCTTTCCCACGGAACAAATAAGCTCATTACCGATGGTGCAAACATAATCCTTGGCCACGGTGATGTTTACGATTTTTATGAAAAAAAACTGGGAAAAGAAAAGCTTTCTGAAAAAATGTATCCCTTCAATTTTAAAAATGAAGAAGAAAGCAAAGCTTTGGAAAAATCAGAAGAAAAAATCAATGAAGCAGAAAAACTGATAATAAATGCATTGAAAGAAAAAAATCTTACCATTGACTCTCTTTCCTATGAAACAGGTCTTTCAATAACCGACTTGTCAACAAAGCTTTTGTTTATGGAGCTTTCGGGCTCTGTTACAAAGCTTGCGGGAGATTTTTATTCTTTAACTTAAACGGAGGATATTATGTCAGAAAAATTAGTAATAGTCGAATCACCTTCAAAAGCCACCACCATTAAAAAATATCTTGGAAAAGGCTACAATGTTATTGCCAGCATGGGACATGTTATCGATCTTCCCAAAAGTCAGCTTGCAATTGATGTTGAAAATGATTTCGAACCACGCTACATTACCATCAGAGGTAAGGGTGACCTTGTTAAAACTCTTAAAAAAGAAGCAAAAAATGCTTCTAAAGTTTTTCTTGCAACTGACCCTGACCGCGAAGGAGAAGCAATAAGCTGGCATCTTGCCAACACTCTCGGCATTGATACATCGTCAAAATGCCGTATTACATTTAATGAAATAACAAAAAAGGCGGTTACTGCCGCAATCAAAGAACCCCGAAGCATTAACGAAAATCTTGTTGATGCACAGCAGGCACGAAGAGTTCTTGACCGTATTGTGGGCTACAAAATAAGCCCCATTCTCTGGAAAAAAGTGAAAAAAGGTCTCAGTGCCGGCAGAGTTCAGTCTGTTGCAACAAAGCTTATCTGTGACAGAGAAGAAGAAATAAATGCTTTTGTGGAAACAGAATACTGGACAATTGATGCAAATCTTTTAAAAAGCAAAAAGAAAATAGTTGCAAAGTTTTACGGTGTAAACGGCAAAAAATTAAATCTTGAAAATGAAGCTCAGGCATCTGAAATTGTAAAAGCTGTTGAGGGTGAAAAGTTTGTTGTTTCAAGTGTAAAAAATTCAAAAAAGAAAAAACAGACTCCACCACCATTTATAACAAGCTCCCTTCAGCAGGAAGCAGGCAGAAAGCTCGGCTTTACCACTTCCCGTACAATGCAGGCTGCCCAGCAGCTTTATGAAGGAATAAACATCAAAGGAAAGGGTCATGTGGGTCTTATTACCTATATGAGAACAGATTCACTAAGACTTTCTGATGATGCTGTAGCTGAAGCAAGACAGTTTATTGAAGAAAACTACGGAAGCGAAAATCTTCCTAAATCCGTTAAAATTTATAAGACCAAAAAAAGTGCTCAGGATGCCCACGAAGCAATCAGACCTTCAAGTGCATTTATTACTCCCGATTCAATTAAATCTTCTCTTACTCCCGACCAGTTTAAAATTTACAATCTTATCTGGTCAAGATTTATTGCATGTCAGATGGAGGATTCTGTTGTTGATGTTGTAACAGCAAACATTGAAGCAGGTAAATATAATTTCAAGGTAACCGGAACAAATGTTTTGTTCCCGGGCTTCACCTCTCTTTATACAGAGGGAAAAGACGAAGAAGAAGAAAAAATTTCAAAAATTGTTCCTCTCACCGAAGGAGAAGAGCTTTCTGTTTCGTCGGTTGTTCCTTCTCAGCACTTCACTCAGCCCCCTCAGAGATTTACCGAAGCTTCCCTTGTTAAAATTCTTGAAGAAAAAGGAATAGGCAGACCTAGTACCTATGCTCCCACAATCAGCACAATCATAGCAAGAGGCTATGTTGTGAGAAACAAAAAAAATCTTGTTCCCACAGAGCTTGGAATGATTGTTAATTCTCTGATGAACGAGCATTTTGAAAATATTGTAGATGTTACCTTTACTGCAAACATGGAAGAAGACCTTGATAAAATTGAAGAGGGAAATCTTGAATGGAAAAAGGTCATAGGTGAATTTTATGATCCTTTTATAAAAACAATTGAAGAAGCGGAAGAAAAAATAGGTGACATTGAAATCAAAGACGAGGTTTCCGATGTTGTTTGTGACAAATGCGGTGCAATGATGGTTTATAAGCACGGTAAATTCGGAAAATTTCTTGCCTGTCCCTCCTTCCCTCAATGCCGCAATACAAAGGCAATTGTAAAGGAAATTGATGTTAAATGTCCCGATTGCGGTGCAAATATTATTGAAAAAAAATCAAAGAGAGGAAAATTATTTTTCGGTTGCTCAAATTATCCCCAATGCGAATTTACATCATGGGATAAGCCCACAAATGAAAAATGTCCCGACTGCGGTAAAATGATGTATCAAAAGCTAACAAGAGGAAACAAAAAATACTGTCCCGCTTGTGAAGAAAAAAAGAAAAGCAAATAATGAGGTTCAAATGACTGTAAAAATTATCGGAGCAGGTCTTGCCGGATGTGAAGCCGCATGGCAGCTTGCAAAACGCAAAATAAATGTTAAGCTTTATGAAATGAAGCCTGAAAAATATTCTCCTGCACACTCTTCTCCCTCTTTTGCAGAGCTTGTGTGTTCAAACTCTCTCCGTGCTGCAAACATTGAAAACGCAGTGGGGCTTTTAAAGGAAGAAATGAGAATTGCAGGCTCTCTCATAATGGAATGTGCAGATGCCACAAAGGTGCCGGCAGGAGGTGCTCTTGCTGTTGATCGTGAAGCCTTTTCCGCCCTTGTGACAAAAAAAATTTGTGATAATCCTTTTATTGAGGTTATAAATGAAGAGGTTACCAAAATCGACCCCGATGAATACACAATTGTGGCGTCGGGTCCTCTTACCTCAGATTCTTTGTATGATGAAATTAAAAGCTTCTTCTCAGAAGGTTATCTTCACTTTTTTGATGCCGCAGCCCCCATTGTTACCTTTGAAAGCATTGATATGTCAAAGGCTTATAAAAAAGCAAGATATGACAAAGGAACACCTGACTACATTAACTGCCCCATGACAAAGGAAGAATATGAAAACTTCTGGACAGAGCTTATAAATGCAGAAACCGCTCCTGTTCACGGTGCAGACAAGGAAGTTGTTTTTGAGGGCTGTATGCCTGTTGAAACGATGGCAAAAAGAGGAAAAGACACACTTTTGTTCGGTCCCTTAAAGCCTGTGGGTCTTGAAATGCCCGATACCGGTGATATTCCATATGCAGCAGTTCAGCTTCGTATGGACAATAAAGAAGGCACTCTTTATAATATTGTAGGCTTTCAGACTCATCTTAAATTTGGTGAACAAAAAAGAGTTTTTTCAATGATTCCCGGTCTTGAAAATGCAGAAATTGTAAGATATGGTGTTATGCACCGTAACACCTACATAAAGTCTCCAAATGTTTTAAACCCAACCTATCAGACAAAAGCATCGGAGAAGGTTTTCTTTGCAGGTCAGATAACAGGTGTTGAAGGCTATGTTGAATCTGCCGCATCGGGAATGTGTGCCGGAATAAACATGGCAAAGCTTCTGAGGGGCGAAGAAATGATTGTTTTTCCAAAGGAAACTGCCTGCGGAGGACTTTGTCATTATATTACCGATGATTCAATCAAAAATTTTCAGCCAATGAATGTGACATTCGGAATAATTGCTCCCTGTGACAAAAAGATAAGAAAAAAGAAAGAAAAAAATGAATATCTGGCAATGAGAGCAATTGAAAAATTTAAGGAACTAAATTTATAATTTTCCACATTTATTTTAATTTATCCATATTTTTTTCCACATTATAAAGTGCTGATATATCTACATTTAAAGAACTTATAAACAATGTCCACAAAAGGGTGAAATTTTAAAATGTTTAAAATTTTGCCCTTTTTAACGGATAAAATATTTTTATTTATAACTTTTCATCCATATAAAAAAAGGCTTGAAAAGTTATTTTTTTTGTGTTATAATATATTTTAGTATAAAATGATAATATTAATACCCTTATGTTTTAATATATAATACAAAATAAAGAAAGGAAAATACAAATGGAAAATTTTGTTGATATCTGGAAGCAGGTTCTTGAAATTATAAAACCCGAATTTCCCGTTTTTGTAAGTTATACAACCTGGATAGAAACAATTATACCAACAGAGCTTACCCATGATGCATTAAAGGTTACTGTTCCTTATGACTATAATGAAAATATGATTAACCTGAGATACAGAGACCTTATTGAAAATGCTCTTCAGTATGTAACAGGCCGTCCTATAAAGCTTCTGATTTCCGTGGCTACCAATATGAAAGAAGCAGAATATGAAAAAAAATTCAAGGAAACAAACCTGAATTCCCTCTACACCTTTGATTCCTTTGTTATAGGAAAATCAAATCAGCTTGCCCACGCCACTTCCTTTGCAATTGCCGAAGGAAGAGTTGAGGGATGTAATCCCTTATTTCTCTACGGCGGTGTCGGACTTGGAAAAACCCACCTTATGCACGCAATAGGAAACTATGTATTAAAAAGAGACGGCTCAAAGGACATTTTATATGTATCAAGTGAAACCTTTACAAATGACTATATCAACTCAATAAGAACCGACTCTATGACAACCTTCAGAGAAAAGTACAGAACTGTTGACATTTTAATGGTTGATGATATTCAGTTTATATGTGATAAGGAAGCTACACAGGAGGAATTTTTCCACACCTTCAATGAGCTTTATCAGAACGACAAAATCATTATCATATCTGCTGACCGACCGCCCAAAGACCTTCCAACCTTTATGGAAAGACTGGTTACAAGATTTGAATGCGGTGCTCCAATAGACATTAACCCTCCTGATTATGAAACAAGGCTTGCAATTCTTCGAAAAAAAGCATTTCAGCTTAAAATCGACATTCCCGATGAAGTTTTTGAATACATTGCAAAACGCATAAAATCAAACATCAGAGAGCTTGAAGGAGCTATCAAAAAAATTATGCTTCATCATATGCTTATTAAAAAAGAAATCAACATTGCCCTTGCAGAAGAAGCATTAAAAGACATAATAAACGAAAAGAAGCAGAAAATTACTCCTGAATACATAATAACAACAGTTGAAAAATATTTTAACCTCAAAGAAAATGATTTAAAGAGCAGCTCAAGGTCACAAAATATTGCATTCCCAAGACAGATTGCAATGTATGTTCTTAAAAATTATACAGACCTTTCATTAAAACAAATAGGAACACTTTTCGGAGGAAAAGACCACACAACTGTTATGCATGCAATTGAAAAAATAAACAATTCAAAATCCTCAGATCCAACTGTGGATAAAATGCTCACAGACATCTTGAAAGACATAAATATATGATTTTATCAACATCCGAAGTTCACTGATGTCAAGGCTTTTATGAGTTATCAAGATATTTTATCCATATGTTATAAACATGGTGTTGATAAAAAAATTGAGACTTTTATTTTATCAACATTCCAATTTAAAGTGTGGATTGATATCCATAGGCTTATCCATATTAAAAACCCATATATACCAAGGCTTAAAACGGTTATCCATACAATCCACATTGCTAATAATAATACTACTGAATTTTAATTATATATTTATATATTCTATCTATACAGGGAGATGAAAAAATGAAATTTTCATGTGATAAGGAAACATTACTTAATTCTATTGATATTGTATCAAAGGCTATTGCACCTAACAATCCTGTTGAAATACTTAAAGGTATGAAAATTGATGTAACAGATAAAATAAAATTTACCGGAAGTGACGGTAACATTTCTATTGAAAGTGTATTTGATGCTGACATAGAAGAGGGAGGAACCTTAATAGTTGATTCGAGAATTTTTTATGATATTATAAGAAATATTCCCGACGGCAAGGTTAAGCTTCACACAACAGATAACAATGACATTAAAATTATTTGCGAAAATACAATGTACAATATTTTGTATCTTTCCAGTGAAGGATATCCGGAAACTGCAAAAATTGAAGACGGTGACAACATAAGAATTTATTCAAAGAATTTTAAGGAAACAGTAAAAAACACTCTTTTTGCAGTTTCTGACGACGAATCAAGACCAATTCTTATGGGTATTTGCTTTGAAATTGAAAAAAGCAATATGAAAGCAGTTGCTATTGACCGTACAAGACTTGCACTCAGAAATCAGATTATTCCCGAAACCACTCTTTCAGACTACAAATTTGTTGTTCCCGGAAAGGTTCTTTCTGACATTTTGAAGGTTTTGAAGGATGATTCAACAATTGTTGATATATTTGTTAACGATTCGGGAGTTATGTTTAAATTTGACACCTTTACTGTTGTGTCAAAGCTTTTGCAGGGAGAATTTTTAGATTACAGAAAGCTTGTTCCTCCCACATCTAACATAAAAGCAAAAATAAATGTTAAGGCATTTCGTGAAATGATTGAAAGAGCATCAATCATTATAAACTATGACGACCCTAAAATTCCAATTGTTTTGAAGCTTAAAAATTCGGAAATTACAGTTGAATGTATTTCAAAATTCGGTAATTTCTGTGAAAAGATTGATGTGGATAAATATGGAGATGATTTAAAAATAGGTGTAAATTCAAGACTTATTTTAAATGCTCTCAAATGTATTGAAGATGAATATGCATCCTTTGAATTTACAAATATGAGAGGTCCTTTTGTTATTAAACCCTTAGAGGGAGAATCTTATCTTTACATGGTTCTTCCAATGGAACTTAAAAATTGATAAAGGGTGAAGGAAATGACAGAAATTAAGATTACAACTCCTTTTATAAAGCTTGACCAGCTTATAAAATTTGCAGGAATTTCCTTTGACGGAGCAGAGGCGAAAGAAATGGTTTTGCAAGGCCTTGTAACTGTTAACGGAGAAGAAGAACTGAGAAGAGGAAGAAAGCTTTATCCCGGTGATGAGGTTAAGGTTGATTTGGATGATGAAATTTTTGAACTGAAGGTTATGTAATGTATATAAAAAATTTGAATCTTACAAATTTCAGAAATTATAAAAAAGAAGCTCTTGAGTTTAAAGACGGTTTAAATATCATATACGGTCTCAACGGTCAGGGAAAAACAAACATCATTGAAGCTATATATTTTTTTCAGAGCGGAAGGTCTTACCGTGCTCTGAAGGACAGGGAATGTGTAAAGTTTGGTGAAGATTTTTCAAAAATTGAAGGATCCTTTGAAAAATTGGCAGGAAAAAGTGAATCTCTCATTTTTCTTTCCGATTCAAAAAGTGTAAAAATAAACGGTTGTCTCATTGACCGGTTAAGTGAGATTGTGGGTGAATACAGTATTGTAATTTTTACTCCCGACTATTTAAATCTCATAAAAGAGGGACCGAGTGTAAGAAGACAGTTTCTCGATTCCTTTATCAGTCAGATTAAGCCTGTTTATTTTAAAAACTTAATAAATTATTATCGCATATTAAAGCAGCGAAACAATCTTTTGAAGCAATCCAGAGGGAAAATTGAAGATACAATTTTTTTGTGGGATGAAAAGCTTGCTTCTCTCGGTGTTGAAATTTGTGCAATGAGAGAGGCTGCAATTGAAAAAATAAATGAAACAGTAAACATAACGGACAAAGAATGCCTTCAGACTGAAAAAATAAAGCTTTCATATTTGCCCAGTGTAAAAGGTGATTTTAAAAACAAAGAATATTTTGTTGAATTTTTAAAATCAAATCACGAAAGAGACATAGAAAAAGGAATAACAATTTTCGGCCCTCACCGTGACGATTTTGAAATTTTTATGAATGACATAAGTATGAAAAGATACGGCTCTCAGGGGCAGATGAGGTCTTGTGTGCTTAAGCTCAAGCTTTCAGAATGTATGATAATCAAAGAAAAAACAGGAGAAGAACCAATTCTTCTTTTGGATGATATTTTAAGTGAGCTTGATGAGAAAAGAAGAAAATTCTTTTTATCTGAAATAAAGGATAAGCAGGTTATTGTAACCTGTACCGACAAGGAAGAATTTTTTGAAAAGGATTCAAGAATATTTAAGGTAACAGACGGAAAAGTAATTTGTGAGAATTTTTGAAAAGGGGGATGAAAATGTTTTTACACATTGGAGGAGACATAGAAATCAACAAAAAATATATTGTTGCCATCTTTGATCTTGACAATACCTCCACTTCAAAAATAACAAAAGAATATTTAAAAAAAGCAACCCTTAAAAACAAAGTTATAAATGTCAGTGAAGAAGACCTTCCCAGGTCCTATATTTTAACCTTTGAAAAAGGAGAGGAAAAGCTTTATATATCTCCTATTTCTTCTCAGACTTTGTTTAAAAGGTCGAATATAAATAACATGTAATTTAAAATCTGTAATAATTAATTCGTATGAAAGGAAAAAGGTTATGACAGAAATAAAAAATAACAATTATGACGAAAATCAGATACAAGTCCTGGAAGGACTTGAGGCTGTAAGAAAAAGACCGGGTATGTACATAGGGTCAACATCTATCCGCGGTCTTCATCATCTTGTATATGAAATTGTAGATAACAGTATTGATGAAGCCCTTGCAGGCTTTTGTACACAGATAGATGTTTCTCTTAACAAGGATGGTTCGGTAACCGTTAAGGATAACGGAAGAGGTATGCCCACAGGCATTCATCCTAAAATGGGATTTTCAACTCTTGATGTTATTTTTACAGTTCTTCACGCAGGAGGAAAATTCGGCGGTGGAGGATACAAGGTTTCCGGCGGTCTTCACGGTGTCGGTGCATGGGTAGTTAATGCTCTTTCAACAAAGCTCGAAGTTAAAGTTTGGGACGGAGAAAACATTCATTTCAGAAGATTTGAAAAGGGTGTTCCCGTGGGCGAGGTTGAAATAATAGGTAAAACAAAGGAAACAGGAACAGAAGTAACCTTCTGGGCAGACGGTGAAATTTTTGAAGAAACCGAATATGAATATGAAACACTTTTAAAAAGACTCAGAGAACAGGCATTCTTAAACGGCGGAATAAAAATTAATTTCAAAGATTTGAGAGGCGAAGAAGAGGTAAGTGAGCTTCTTCACTATGACGGCGGAATAAAGAACTTTGTATCTTATCTTTTCAATGAAAAGAAAGCAAGAAGAGATTCTCTTGAAACAATCCATGAGGATGTTATTTATGTTTCAAGTGAGAAAAACGGTTCAGTTGCAGAGGTTGCTCTTTCATGGTACACAGGCTATGATGAAACAATAGAATCCTTTGCAAATAATATTTCAACCACCGAAGGCGGTACTCATGAAACAGGTTTTAAATCTGCCCTTACGAAGGTTTTGGTAGATTATGCAAGAAAATATAAGCTTATGAAGGATGACGAAGAGCTAACCGGTGAGGATGCAAGAGAAGGTCTCATTGCAGTTATTTCCGTTAAGCTTGAAGAGCCTCAGTTTGAAGGTCAGACCAAAACAAAGCTTGGAAACTCCGAAATGCGCGGAGTTGTTGAAAATATGGTTAAAGAAAAGCTTTCCGATTTTCTCGAAGAAAATCCGAAAGTAGGAAAATCAATAATTGAAAAAGCTCTTATGGCATCAAGGGCAAGAATTGCTGCAAGAAAAGCAAGAGAAGCCAACAGAAAAACTCCCCTCGGTTCAAGCTCACTTCCCGGAAAGCTTACCGACTGTATTGTTAAAGACCCCTCAAAAACAGAAATATATATTGTCGAAGGAGATTCTGCCGGCGGTTCTGCAAAAAGCGGAAGAGATTCTAAATATCAGGCAATTCTTCCTCTCTGGGGAAAAATGCTCAATGTTGAAAAAGCAAGAGCAGACAAGGTTTACGGAAATGATAAGCTCACTCCTGTTATTCAGGCTCTCGGAACAGGAATAGCAGGAGAATTTAACATTGAAAAATTAAGATATGACAAGGTTATAATAATGGCCGATGCCGATGTTGACGGTGCTCACATTCAGACACTTCTTTTAACCTTCTTCTTCAGATTTATGAAGCCTCTTGTTGAAACAGGTCACATTTATATTGCAAAACCCCCTCTTTACAAGCTCCAGCGAGGAAAAAAAGAATTTGTGGCATTCAGCGATGAAGAAAGAGACCGCATAAGTGAAGAATTGAAGGACGGCGATGCAAATGCAAAGGTTGACATCAGCCGTTATAAAGGTCTTGGTGAAATGGACCCCGAAGAGCTTTGGGAAACAACAATGGATCCAAAAAACAGAATTCTTTTAAAGGTAACCCTTGAAGATGCTGAAAAAGCCGATCAGATTTTTTCAATTCTTATGGGCGATGAGGTTGAACCAAGAAGATTGTTTATCGAAGAAAATGCACAGTATGTAACAAATCTTGATGTATAAATACTTTTCTTTTCAGAGAAAGGAATGACAAATAAAAAATGGCAAAAAGTAAAAAGTATGAAGATTCTCATTTTGAAGAATATTTTGATACCCAGACAATTGTTGATGTAGATATAGAGCAGAGAATGAGAGAGGCATTCATAGATTATGCTATGAGTGTTATTGTGAGCCGTGCTCTTCCTGATGTAAGAGACGGTCTCAAGCCTGTTCACAGAAGAATACTTTATTCAATGTATGAAGAGCATTTGACTGTGGACAAGGCTTTCTTTAAATCTGCTACCACAGTTGGTAATGTTATAGGCAGATACCACCCTCACGGTGATGCATCTGTTTATGATGCAATGGTAAGACTTGCACAGGATTTTTCAATGAGATATCCTCTCATTGACGGTCACGGAAACTTTGGTGCTATTGACGGTGACCCTCCGGCTGCATACCGTTATACCGAAGCAAGAATGAGCAAGCTTTCAAATGTGCTCCTTGAAAACATTGATAAAAACACTGTTGACTTTGCTCCCAACTTTGATGAAAAAAGAAAAGAGCCTGTTGTTCTTCCCACAAGAATACCAACACTTCTCGTTAACGGAAGCTCGGGTATTGCAGTAGGTATGGCAACAAACATTCCGCCTCACAATCTCACAGAGGTTTTAGACGGTGTTATTGCACAGATTGATGACCCTGAAATTACTGTTGAAGACCTTATGGAATACATAAAAGGTCCTGATTTCCCCACAAAAGCATCAATTATGGGAAGAAGCGGCATAAGAAGTGCCTATGCTACAGGTAAGGGAAAGATTATAATAAGAGCAAAAACAGAAATTGAAGAAAGAAAAGACGGCACATCTTCGATTATTGTAACTGAGCTCCCCTATCAGGTCAACAAAAAAATGCTTGTTGAATCTATTGCCGACATGGTTAAGGAAAAAAGAATTGAAGGTCTTTCCGATATTGAAGACCATTCCTCGGACCGTGTGGGAATAAGACTTGAAATTTTTGTTAAAAGAGAAGCAAATCCTCATGTAATTTTAAATCAGCTTTTCAAATTTACAAGACTTCAGGACAGCTTTTCAATTAATATGATTGCCATTAAGGACGGCAAGCCTCAGACAATGGGACTTAAAGAAATTCTTGATGAATTTATAAAGTTCCAGGAAGAAATTGTAACAAGAAGAATTAAATTTGATCTTGAAAAAGCAGAGGCCAGAATGCACATTTTAGAAGGTCTCAGAATTGCTCTTTCAAATATTGATGAAATAATAAATATCATCAGAAATTCCTATGATGATGCAAAAGAAAGACTTATGGAACGCTTTGCAATGAGTGATATTCAGGCACAGAGCGTACTGGATATGCGTCTTGGTCAGCTCCAGAAGCTGAATGGCGAAAAAATAGAAGATGAATACAATGAACTTACTTTAAAATGCAATGAATTCAGAGAGCTTCTTGCCGACCGTGACAAGCTTATGGAACAAATTAAAAAGGAACTCATTGAAATCCGCGACAGATATGGTGATGAGAGACTTACAACTCTGGAATCTTCAATTGACTTTATTGACGATGAAGACCTTATTGAAGAAGAGCAGTGTGTAATAACAATGACTCACTTCGGATATATAAAAAGAATTCCGGCCGACACCTACAAGGTTCAGCACCGCGGAGGCAGAGGAATATCGGGTCTTTCCACAAGAGAAGAGGATTTTGTTGAAAATATCTTCACCTGTTCAAGCCACGACTTTATTCTTTTCTTCACAAACAAAGGAAGAATGTATAAAATAAAGGGCTACAGAATTCCCGAATCGGGCAGACAGGCAAAGGGTATGGCAATTGTAAATCTTCTTGCTCTTGAAGAAGGAGAAAAGGTAACAGCCACAATTCCTATCAGTGAATTTAGCGAAGATAAATACCTTTCGATGATAACAAAAGACGGTTTTGTTAAGAAAACCCGCCTCGATGAATATGATACAAACCGCAAGGGCGGTATCATTGCAATAGGCTTAAGAGAGAACGACGAGCTTATAAAGGTGTGCTTAACCGAAGAAAATCAGAATATTATTCTTGCAACAAGAGACGGTATGTGCATCAAATTCAATCAATCTGATGTCAGACCCATGGGAAGAAATGCTTCCGGTGTAACAGGTATAAGACTTAGAAACGACGATATTGTTGTAGGAGGAAGTGTTTGTGACGACGACTGCAGTGTGCTTTCGGTTTCTGAAAACGGCTTTGGTAAGAAAACCGACATTAAAGAATTTAAATGTCAGAACCGTGCCGGAAAAGGTGTAACAGGCTACAACATTACCGAAAAAACCGGAAAGGTTGCAGGAATGGAAATTGTAAGAGAAGGCAACGACCTTATGACAATCACCTCAGACGGTGTTATCATAAGAATGAGTACCGACGAAATAAGCACCTTCGGCAGAGTAACTCAGGGTGTAAGAGTTATGAAAATTGCCGATGGAGTTAAGGTTGTTGCAATTGCTGTAACCGAAAAAGAAGAGGAAGAAGAAGTGAAAGAGGAAAATGCATCTCAGGAAACAAACGAATAATTAATATTGTAATTTAAAAGAATTGGAGTTTAGTGGAAAAAATAAAACTAAACTCCAATTTTATTGCTTAAAGCAAAAAACATTGATTATATTGCCGTGCAAATTTTTTTGAAAAGCTGTAGCTTTTCAAAAATGAACATGGCTTAATAAAAGAGATATTGCTCCTTGCCCCGTCGCAGGCGGTACGGCGGAGCCGCATCTCTTATTAAAACATAAAATTAAAATTATTTATAATACAAAATATACCCTGTTTTATTAAAGGGAAAATTAATCGTAATTAAAGCTCAACAGCATTCCTATGGCACGCTGTTGATTTTTTTTGTTTAAATTACGGAAAATGGTAAGAAGCTCGGTTTCATCTTTTGAAAGAAAATCATTGGAGGTAATTATAAATGGAGATTTAGTATCAGTGTTTCCTATTATGTAATCAACCGAAACATTAAAAAGCTTAGACATTTCAATCAGAATATCAATACCCGGCTGGTGTCTTCCTGTTTCATAAGCACTTACAAGATATTGAGATATGTTTAACTTCATTGCAAGACCTGTCTGATTGAGATGTTTTTCTTTGCGTAGCTCAGCAATTCTGTTCATTTGTATGTACCTCTTATAAATTATTGTTTATAACAATAATTATATTGCAAATACTTGACTAAAATAATGTAATATGCTATATTCATTATTGTATATTGCATTATTTTACATATTTTACTGTAATTTAAAAAAAGGATTAAGGAAGAAGGAATGGAAAATGAAGGGGAAATGTAATTTTAAAAGAGCAATCTCAGTTGTTTTAACAATTGCAATGTTGATTTCTTTTATTCCGTCAAGTTATGCGGCAACAAGCATCAGCATGAATGTCTCACCAACATCAGGGGGATGGTTTTGTCCAAACAAAACTCTGACAGTTTCGTGGAATTCAATAAGCGGAGCATCATATTATATATATTCTGTTGCATATATGATGAAAACAAATGATGGTTCGGGCAATGAATTAAATGGAGCCTATCAGAACAAGGGCGTGTATAATTCGTTGCAAAGAAAAAAAGTAAGTGGTAGAACTATAACATTTCAACCGGGTACATTTGATTATAGCGGAGCTTATAAAATATGGGTTTGCGGAGTTGATAGCTCCGGTAATGACATTTCTTCGAGTGCCGGAATTGAATATGTATTTTCTAATGGAGAAAATGATTATTTTCCGACAATCAGTGAGCCCTCAAACGGAAGCACAAATACGAATCCTGAAAGCTTGAAAATTGCATGGAAATCGGTTTCAGGAGCAACGAGATATTTTTTGTCTATAAGAAATCTTGATACCAATAATCTTTATTATGATAAAGAACCTATGGGTACATCTACATATGCTTATGTGGATTTAGAATATGGAACCAATTATAAAATTGCCGTAGGAGCAGATCTGCCTAAAGGTGAAAAATGGAGAGAAATTACTATCAAAACTAAGGCAGCTTCTTTAGGTGCGTTTAATATAACATCGCCTTCAAACGGTGCATCATTTGATTTTGGAAGCGATGTGACCGTGTCATGGGGAAAATCAGCCAATGCGGTTGAATATCAGCTTTATATGAGGGACCTGTCGGTGTCAAATTCATCTTCAAAAATAATTTATACCGGTTCAACCAATAAATATGTTATTAAATCCGATGAGCTTACGGGAGGACATCAATATAAAATTCATGTTAAAGCCCGTGCAAAATCAGGAAGTGATGAAATAGTAAAGTGGGCTTCCAATAGTGATGAAGACCTTGTGTACAGTTTTAATTATGGTGAGCTTTCTGCTCCAAAAATAACAAGTCCGGCAAATGGAGGGGAACTTTATGTAAATTACCCTGTTATTGAATGGGATGGTGTGGATAATGCCGGAGGATATGCTTTGAAGCTGGTTGATAACACATCCGGAAAAAACATATTTAATTTTAACAGCTATGATAAATATATTATGGGTTCAGAAAAAAACAATTGTATTCTTTCAGAAATTACATGGGGAAATTTTTCGATGAACGATATGGTGGCGGGACACTCATATACCGCTACAATCTATGCAACAGGACCAAATGCATATGAAAAGAAGGGTAATTCGGTTACATTTACCCTTAAAGAAAATAGTGTACCTTCTGTTACAAATTATGGTGTAAGCTCCGTAAAAGCAACTTCATTTGTGGCTGGCGGAAAAATTACAACAACAGCAACAATGCCGTTGTCAAGCATAACCGAATATGGTTTCTATTATAAAAAAGAAGGAAGTTCTACACCTGAGAAAGTGAGTTTGGGGGTACCGTCAGAAAACATATTCTATTATACAATAACTGATCTTGAACCTGAAACAACCTATGAAATGGCGGCATATGCAAAAAATTCAAGCGGAGAAGGGGTCAGTCCATGGATAAGTGTGACTACGGAAAAAGAGGATGAAATACCGAAAACATATGTGCTTGAGGTAACACCTATAAGCGGTAAAGCTAAAAATGTATATACTTTTTCTATGGATACAGACACATTGCCCGAAAACGCTTACTTACAGTTTGACAATGCAGAAACGGGCGAATGGTTTAATGAAGCTTATTCTGCATCAGCATGGGCATTTAACTGGCAAGATTATGTAATTAAATCAGATGGATTTATTCTTACAAAGGAATTGAATATTTCAACACCCGGAAAGGCTGATAATAATTACAAGAGGAAAGCACGAGTTATATATTACTGTGATGGTGTTGAAAGGATTACTGATCCCATTGAATTCACAGTAAAACCAAATGATGAGGAAATACCCGCAATAACTATTGATGATGTTTCTTATTCTATAAACGGAAAGAATTTAACTGTTACTGTTTTAACATCATCAGCAGTAGAAAAATTAAAGCTTAAAAATAACCAGACAACTATGGATGTTTTCGATTCTGAATATGAAACCCAAACCTCAGGAAAGAAACTCTGGAAAATAACAAAGCCTGTGTCATATTATGCCAACAAAAAGATGACATTTATCCCGGGAAGTAATGAATATGGTTATTCAGACTCATCATATGAATTATTCATAAGTTATGATGCTCCAAGCTCTATGGGAACATTAGAAATTGAGTCACCGCAATTAAATGCACCGCATCAGAAAAACCGGACCTTGTCGGTTTCCTGGAGTGCTCCGGTAACAAAGCCTGACAGCTATACATTGACACTTTCTCATAATGATGATGTGGTTTATACAGAAAATATAGGAGCAAATGCTACCACAGCAACCATACCCGGAGAATACTTTGCTTATTCTGGAATTTATTCTATTTCTTTGACTGCTTCTAAAAGCGGATATAAGAATTTAAATGATAACACGGAAGTCTATATAGAATATGACGATACTCCAATCATTCCGGGAGATGATTTGGGTACAGCAGAATATGGTAAAAACCCCACACACAGACAGGTTTATAACTACATATGTAATTATGTGGCAGGTTGGGATACAACAACATCTTCTCCGGATTATCTTCATGCACTTTTTGCTATGGTATGGCAAGAAAGCAAATGGGAACAATTTGAAAAAAATTCTGATGGAAAAATCGTTCCGATAATAAGAAAGAATAAAAACGGCACATATGATGTTGGTATAACACAAGTCAATTCTGACTCTTCAAAATTTGCTGAGTCCGAGGAAAAATTAAAGAATAACTGGCAATTTAATTTAGAATTTGGTATAGGAAGATTTAATGAACGCTATTGGGCGTGTATGACTGAACCTTTGTATATCGCAGCCGTAGAAGAGGGTATGAGAAAAACAGGCGTGTCGAGAGAAGAGGCAATTGCGCGCAGTGCCTATGCAATGTACAACGGCGGAAAAAATCTGGAAAGTGCCAAGAGATGGTACACTTTAAGAAAAGGAACCACAGAAAATGATCCTGTTGATGTGAAATATTATGCACAGGACAATGGTTATTATAATAAATATGATCAAAAACCTTGGGAAAAGGAAACAGGTATATATATTGATGAAGAAAAATCCACACAAATATCCAAGCCCGGAGTTATAAAAATAGCAATGGATGTACCTGTTGAGGTCAGAACTTCGTCAGACAGTTCTTCAAATATTATAGGAAGATTAGGAAACGGAACAAATGTAACCGTTATCTCTTCAAAAAACAGTTATTTAAAGGTTGAGGGCAGAGATTTTGAAACGGGCAAAACCATAACAGGTTATGTGAAAGCTGCATATGTTTCATATGATATTGCACCTGTAAGAAAAGATACTTCATTTATCGGAACTGTAAATAAAACAAGCATTAATATTGGCGATGAGGTTACATTTACTGTAAATGCGACCTATGGTTCATATGATTTCCGGATTTCTTTTGATGGTTCATATGAAGAAAGTGTAGAAATGAATTACTTTGACGGTGTATATAACTATGCTCGCCCTATTAATGGTGTTGGTTCTCGTAATGCGAGTATGTCATGGTATGAGCCATCGCTCAAATCAAGAGTATCTGTTGATTTCCCGACAATTGAGATTTGGATTCCGGGGAATGGATGGAAATCATCTTTTAACGGAAATCAATTATCCATTGAACAGGAGTATATAATAGGCGATGAACGGATAGAGCATGGAAATGATGATATTCAATATGGCTTATATATCAAAAATTCAAAAGGTGCATATTCATACGGTGAATATGGAATAGATAAGTACACACATATAAACGAACCGGGAACCTGGGCACTGCATCGAACATGGAATGTATCCAGTTATTTGTTTCTTGCTCCCGGGACATATGAGTATGGTATAGTTGCAATTCACAATAATAACCGCCGTGAATGTAAGTTAAGTACCTTTACTCTTGAACAGTATAATGCTGAAACATATACTCAATATATTGGTGCAGAAGGCGGTGCAATAGTATATGATACTGTTACAGATGATAAAGTAAGTGCCAACCAATATATTAAGTTGGAAAAAGGACAAAAAGTAGAACGCATATACGGTACAGAAAGTGGACCATATAATGGTTATGCACAGGTAAAGTTCCCATGGACAGATGGAGATGGAAATACATACACATATACCAAGTGGATTTCAAAAGAAGCGTTAACAGAATCTAATCCACATGGACTTGATAATTTATATCAAAAGGATGGAAAAACAAAATATGAGCCATCTGTCGATTATAAAAATAGCCAGTATTATAAAAATGTTATGGGTGTAGAGTTAACAGGTAATCACAGAACCGATATAGTGAATGTCGCGTTATCACAATATAATTATTTTGAGGGAGGCAAATCATCAAAAAACTTATCCGGAAAAGATGAGAAGGAATATAATAATTATACAGAATACGGAAGATGGTGGGGTGGCCAAGGTCAAGCTTGGTGTGCATTTTTTGTTTCGTGGTGTGCGAGACAAGCCGAGATACCTATGTCTGTGCTAGAAAACGGAACAAATGGATATCCTTGTAAGGATGGCACCTTAATTAACGAAAAGCCAAAGAATGGCTTTAATATAACGGAAAAGGGAAAAAATAGTGGCTATGTACCGCTTCCAGGGGATTTATTTTTTAACAATGGACATGTGGGAATTGTTGTCGCAGTCAGCGAAGATGGAAAAAAGTTTAAAACGATTGAAGGAAATACTATTAGTGGGGGTACGCGTGTGGGTAGCCATGACTACTTTGTATCTGAATATACTTTTGGTGTTCCAAACTACAATAATGGAGGAATTCCGCTATACGAATTTCTTCCTAGTTACAGTGAAGCGGAACCTGGCAGAATATCAGTAAATGCAATAAGGTTAATGTCGTTGGAAGAGGAAACAATCGATACAATTAGTTATTATCTTTCATGTTATGATACAAAAAATGAAAACTTCAAAACTTTAAGAGGCACAAACAACGGAACAATTTCACTTGAAGTTCCCGAAAAAACAGGAAGTGTAAATGTTCGTATTCCCATTGATGAAAGTAGTCAGCTTGTTACACTATATCATGCCGGACAGGGATATGAAAATGGTAGCAATTTCAACTTTACCACTAACACAATTTCATTTACGGCTATCGTAAAAGATTTAATTGGCGAAGGCGAATATGAGTTTGATTTTGAAATTCACAGAAAAGCACCGGAAGAAACTGCAGTTAATTATGCTACTGTTTCGTACTACAATGCAGAAGATGAATATATAGGTGGGGAAATTGTTGACTTTGATAATCCTGAGATAGGCAAAGCTCCTTACACTACTTCGTATATCAAATTTGACAATGTTGACAATGAAAAACTTACAATTGAAGTTTCAACAGGGTCATACTACGAAGAAAAAGTATGGTTGCCGATAAGTTATAAGTTTAATTATAATAATGGTGAGCAGCAATTTGTATTAAGTGTAAATAATGGTACAAGTGTTCATACTGTTGAATATACAATTGTAAGACAGGAAAAATCAAGTGACACATCTATACAGAATATTTCTGTAGGTGCATATGATGAAAGCAAAGAATTATTTGCATCAAACATATATGCCGTTGAAGATGATGTGATTTCAATCGGATTACCTTATTCCACAAAATATTTCGGTATAAATGTTGAGAAGTTTTCAGTGTTTTCAACAACAGAAATATATGTAAATAACACAGCTGTTGCAATTGAAGAACTTATTGATGTATCAAATGTTAAAAACTCATTTATCACAGTTGTTGCAGAAGACGGAACCACCAAAAAATATGAACTGCAAATTAATGTTGCACAAACACAGGATAAAACTGCACCTGTTATTACCGTTGTTGGCGAAAGCGGAACAACCTATACATCAGGCAGTAAGATTACAGAAATGGTTACATATTTCGCTAACGATGAAAGCTGGTGTGAAACCTCATTGTATTTTGATGGTGAGCTTCTCGATGAAATGGAAGGTATTTCAGAATGTGGAAACTATACTGTAATCGCAACAGATGTTTTTGGTAACAAATCTGAATTTAGTTTTGTATATGATGATGGAACACTGCCATTGACAAACACCACATTCAAAAATACCGCAACATATCACAAATTCTATGTTACATTTGAGAAACCAATGGACAATGCAACAATTTATGCTGCAATTTACAATAAAGACGGCAAGATGCTTGGTTTACAAACCTCTCCTTGTGATGGAGACGATTACTACATCATAAATGTTCCGGTGAATAGTGATACAAAAAAAGCAACAATATTTGTATGGGCTGATAAAATCAAACCTCTTGGTTATGCAGAAACATTAAATATGGAATGATGGGAGCTGAGTAAATGAAAAGAATAGGTTTAATACTTTGTACAATTGTAATAATTAGCTCATTCCTTTGTCCTATTATGGTGTCTGCCGCAGGAGTAAGCGTTAGTGTAAGTCCGGGCGTATACCCAAATCAAACCACATTTAGTTGGAGTGATAATTGTTATGCTATATATGGTTTGTTCCCAAAACAATTTAATATTGTTCTTGACGGCACATTGATAACCTCAGTTAGTAGAGATGTTAAAACATATTCTATGGTTGTTACACCGGGAACACATACTGTCACTATTGTTGCCCCACTTTCTGCTACATTTTCTCAATCAGCATCTGCAAAGTTTACTGTTACCGCTAAGACATATAATGTATATTTTAACGGCAATGGCGGAACGGGGGTTCCATCTACACAGAAAAAAACCCATGGAACAAATCTGCAATTAAGTAATGTAGTTCCAACCAGGGAAGGCTATAGCTTCCTTGGTTGGAATACAGGCGGTAGCGGAAACAATATTGAATATAATCCCGGCGATATGTATTCTGTTGATAGTAATGTAACTCTATATGCAGTATGGGAAGCTATAGATGGTTACATTCCGTATACCAACGAAGATGATTTTGTTTTTGATGGTTATGCGATAAATCAGTATATTGGTTTGGATGATGTTGTAAGAATCCCACCTAAAATAAATGGTCTTAAAGTAAAAGAAATAAGCGAAGATGCATTTAATGGAAACGATACTATAACAACAGTTATTTTACCTGATGGAGTTATCTCTATAGGTGATTATGCATTTGCCTTTTGTGATAATTTGGAAACAATTGAGCTGAATGAAGGGCTGCAAATTATTGGAGAAGGTGCTTTCTACGGATACAACAGTACAAATAAGATTAAAAGTATTACTATACCGTCAACAGTAACTGAAATTGAAAAGAATAGTTTCAGATCGTGTCAAAATTTGGACAATATAATCTTTTCCGGAGAGAATATTACAACTATTGGAGAATATGCCTTTTTGGAATGTACAAAGCTTTCTTCTGTATCACTGCCGGATTCTGTCACCAATATGGGAAGATCTGTATTTGAAAATTGCATATCATTGAAGTCTGCAAGGTTATCAAATAGATTAACTGAAATACCATCATACTGTTTTGAAGGATGTAGTAATCTGACTTCAATTGATATACCTGATACTGTTATAAAAGTCGGGGGCTCAGCATTCTGGAAATGTACATCCCTTTCATCAGTCGTTTTATCAAACACTTTGCAAGAACTTGATTCGTATGCTTTTCAAGATACTTCAATATCAGAGATTTCTTTGCCTCAAACCATAACCAGTATTGGTAACGGGGCATTTATGGGTTGTTCCAATTTAAAATCAATTGTTATTCCAAACAAAGTAACCATCATCCCAAGTAGTTTTGCCAGTGGTTGTACAAACTTATGTTATGTATATATACCATATGGTGTAACAGAGATTAAAGGTGATGCTTTCGAGGATTGCGTTAATTTAACAGAGGTTGTTATTCCTGATAGTGTAACCGACTTACGAGGTTTTAGCGGATGTACTTCACTTAGCAAAATCACACTTTCTGAAAAAACTGAGAATATTGGTTCTCAAAGTTTTAAGAACTGTATTTCATTAAAAAGCATAGAGCTTCCACAAAGCTTGAAATTTGTAGGAAAATCTGCTTTTGAGGGATGTACATTATTGGAAAACATAGTTCTGCCAACGCGACTTGAAGAAATAGACAGTTTAGCTTTTAAAGATTGTTCTAATTTGGCAAATATAACAATTCCGGATTCTGTGAACAGAATGGGAGAGCAAGTTTTCAACAATTCAGGCTACTATAATAATAGCTCAAATTGGGATGGAGATGTGTTATACAACGGCAAGTGGTTACTTGAATCAAAAACATCTATATCGGGTGATTATACCATAAAAGAATCTACAAGACACATCTGTTCCTTTGCTTTTAATGATTGTGCAGATTTAACCGCAATAACATTTCCTTATGGTGTAGAACATATCCCCGACAACTTATTTGTTGATTGTACATCATTAGAGAGTGTTGAATTTCCAGACACAATCACATCAATGGAACAAGCAGTATTCTATAATTGCAGTTCCCTGAAAAAGGTTTCTTTTCCTGATGGGTTAAAATCTATGGGTGGCTGGACTTTTTATATGTGCAGCAATCTCGAAAGTGTAAAATTGCCTTACAGTATTACGGTAATACCCGAAAGAACATTTTATAATTGTACAAGCTTAAAAAATATAACTGTTTCTGAATTAGTGACAAGTATTGAGAGCAGAGCGTTTCACAACACTGACAGTTTAACTGATATTTACTATTCAGGAAACGATTGGTCTGATGTAACAATTGGTACATATAACACAGCATTGGACAATGCAAACATACATTGTAATTATTCCTATACTGTCCTGTCTCCCGTTGCCAATATTCCAAGTGGCGAAATCGAAAGTGGAACAACAATTGAATTAAATTGCTTAATCGATGGTGCCACAATTTATTACACATTAGACGGAACCGAGCCCAACAAGAGTAGTATACGGTACAATGGTGCTATAACAGTTACGGACAATACAGTTATTAAAGCGTTTGCAGTAAAAGAGGGGTTAATTGAAAGTGAGATTTCTAATTTTAATTACACTGTTAAACAAGTTACCCCCCCTCTTCTTGACTATAGCGTTACATGTAAAAAGACATCATCTTACTACAAATTTTATTTGACATTTGATGAATATGTAAATGATGCGGATATATATGTTTCACTTTACGACAAAAACGGAAAAATGGAAAATATAGTGTGTGAACCCTGTGAAGGGGATGATTACTACATAATAACAGTGCCCTATTCAGGAGAGATTTCAACTAAGAAAATATTTGTATGGGAAAAAGGTAATGTAAAACCAATTGCTTTTTCATATAAGGTGGAATAATATATCGTGATACGAACTTTGTTTAACTGTAATTTAAAATAGTCTTAAGGATTTTGAGAAAGGATTTAACCTATGAAAAAATTTGTTTTGGTTTTATTGATGGTAATGCTTGTCATGGCATGCGGATGCAAAACCGAAAAAATGAGTGGAGATTGGGTTTATACGGTGGAAGACGGAAATGCATGTCTTGTGCGGTACAGAAACAAAACACAGATGGTTTCTGTTCCGGCTCAAATTGACGGATATCCCGTAACAGAGCTTGGTGAGAAGCTATTTTCGGAAGAATATGCAGGTATTCAATATATTGAAATTCCAAATTCTGTAAAAACAATCGGTGATTATGCCTTTTCCGGCTGCGAAGGACTTGTAAGCATAACAATTCCGGAATCTGTCGAGAAAATTGGGAATTATGCATTTTTCCGGTGCAATAATCTGGCAGACATACATTTTGCCGGCAATACACCGGAAATAGGTATAAATGCACTTGAGGACACATTGTGGTATGACAAATTACCCGGAGGAGTTGTGTATACCGGAACGACAGCACATTCAATAAAAGGAGATATTGATAATTGTGTTATTCGAAGCGGAACAACACACATCAGATTCGGAGAGTTCTATTGCCGAACCGTTCGTATTCCGGCATCGGTAAAAGAAATATTGCCCGGAGCTTTTGAAAAATCGGGGTTGGAAAAAGTATATTTTGAAGATGGAAGCGAGCCTCTTGCAATTGGAGAGAAAGCATTTTCGGGCTGCAGTTATCTGAAAAGCATTGAGCTTCCCTCAAGACTTTTTAAAATTGGCGATTATGCATTTGAAAATTGTGGTATAAGTTATGCACCTATCCCGGAGTCGGTTAAGGATTGGGGCAAAGGAGTTTTTTCGGGATGTCCGAGTATTGCATCGGTAACTATCCCCGGAACCATGAAGGAAGTGCCGGAAAAATTATTCTACGGATGTCATGCTCTTGAAACGGTAATGATTGACCCGGGGGTTGAATTTGTTGGAATGAGAGCATTTTCGTATTGCCCTGAGATCGTTAATGTTTACATTCCGGACTCCGTTAAGAGAATAAGCTCCAATGCATTTTGGGGCAAAAAGACCTGGGACGAGCCTGAGTTTATACACATATACGGTACGGAAGGCTCCTATGCCGAAGTTTTTGCACACAATCACAAATTTGTTTTTCAGGACATAGAGGGGGGAGTTTGAGATGTTTGTAGTTATTGTAGACATTGGTGCTATAATAGCTCTTATTGTCGGAGCGTTCTGTTTTGCGGGAGCCTCGGTTGCTTTGCTCAACATATTTGAGTTCCTGATGGCACATCTTGTTTTTACTTCTGTTGCAATATTGATAATTGCGATAGTGAGTGCTGTTATAAGGACGGTTATTATTGCCTCAGATGATGATGCCTGGTTGCCTTACACATTTATAACCAGTTTTTTGTCATCGGCAACAACAATAATTTTTATCTTTATGTATATAATTCCCTTATGGATTTACTACGGAGGATTTTACAGTGTTTTTGAAACCTTAGCAGCATTAATTGTTTATGCACTGGTAACCGGGTTGCTGATATTTGTTTTTTATCATGTTTTTGAAGCTATGCTTGAGGAAGGTCCGGCATTGGCAACTGCAGATTTACTTGCAAAAATCGGATGTCTTGCGTTGTTATATTTTGTCGGAGTAGATGGAATTCAATGCTATTTGTTTGATTACATCGGGGTTATGGCACCGTTTGTATAAAAAATTCGTGATATTAAAAAAGGAGATTTTAAAAATGACTAATGTATTTATGGAAGAATTCAAGAAAAGATTAATTAAAGCTTTGATGGTTGGAGGAGCATTTGTACTTTTTATGGTTCTGTCACCTTTGTTTACCGATGAGAGTCCTTTTGCAAATATGTCATGGGCACTTGTTCCCGTTGTTTTGATTTTAACCGTTTTTTACGGTACCGGATGGTATTTTGCTTTTAATCTTATTAAAAAAGCCTGGAGAAAATTTCTGCGTGTAAACCGTGATGCCACAATTATACAGGCATTGACCGGACGCGGATTAATAATCGGATTTACATACAGCATAATATGTCTTGTGGTTGGAAGCTTTTTGTCATTTATTGTGGGCAACTATTTTATGGTCAGAGACTATCTCCTTGCTAAAAATGGTCAACCTCCAATGTCAGTAAAGTACAAGTTTGATAGCGATAAGGAGTATGATTCATGGGTTAGTACGGTAAGAGGTGCTGTTGAATACAACGAAATAGCAAACGGAGCATCAGACGAAGTAAGAGCAGAAAATGAGAAGGCACTTAGAAATATTGAAAACGGATATGCTGACACGGTAACTACATATGATGAAGATAAAAAGAAAGAAAAGAAAACAACTTTTATTTAAATTATAAGAGGTAGCACATATGAAAAACAATATTGATTTTAAGCTTGTATTTGTAATCAGCGTAATTTTGGCATTAATTATTGCAGGCACAGTAATGGCATATGTGGGATTTCCGTCAGACAGATATGAAAAAGAAAAGACTGCTGAGGAAAAAACTGAAATTGTTAATAATGAGGAACTGAACACGGAAAAGGAAGACAAAGAGAACCCCAACGAAAAGTCCGATGAGTCAGATAAAAGTTTTGATTATGTATATCATGAATACATTGATGCAAATGCTCAGTATTTTGATGCCGGAATGGTATTATGTGACCTGAATGAAGACGGATTCCCGGAGGTTTTCTCCCTAACGCACACCGAGGAAAGTCTTACCGCTCTGATTTTTCATGAATTTAAGGACGGGAAGATTGTTAAACCCTCAAACAGCACTCCCATGGCTCATGCAGATACAGACAGTTTAATAAAAGAAACTACCTTCTGGCTTGCTCCGAAATATTTTACAGGGGTTTACAGACACAAGGATACAAAAGAAAAATCAATTATAATATCAGCAATGAACTATGATGAACAAAGTGTATTTGATATTATTACATATGACGGAAATAAATTGAGAATTGAACACAGAGCCGATGAAATACGCAATAACAATAATGGGTTATCTTTTTTTGAAAAATTAGATAGAATTATGATAAATTATGAGCTTTGCAATGAAAGGCTTTATTCAGGAGTGCAGCTTCGCGGTGCCGTTGATTCCGAAAGTGTCAAGGCAACATTTGACCAACTTAAGGAAGAGTTCACAAGAGGAAAAGGTATTGAATATACAGAAGTTTTAAATGGTGAAGTTGAATGTTACATAAGAAATATAAATATGGCGGAAAAAGAAATTGAGCTTATTCCTGTTTCAAAGATAACTTATGAAGAATTTGAAAAAGCAAAAAGTAACGGTGGGGCATTCAGACTTAACAACGAAGATGCAAAAATAATATGGAATAATGAAAACATATATGATGCCGAAGTTTATATGATGCCGGGCTTCTCATATTATTTTGAGGCGCCTCTGGATCCTGGAGACGAAAGCCTCATTAGTGAGTATTTTGGAAACAAACCATTTAAAGTTAAAATGGGTGAAGATTTCAGGATTATCTATGAGCCGGCGGAATTGTTAGGAAATCCGCTTATGAAGGATGAATATTCTATGGAAGAATATCTGCCTCAGTATGCATCACTTAAGATGTTGAATTGTTGTGTGGCGCAGATATCAGATGAAGAAATTTCATCCCTTAAAATTTTGTATCATCCCTGATTTAAAAAAATGAAAAAATTAAAATGTTAATTCAACAGGTAATTTTATTATATTATCTATTGAATTAACATTTTTTTCTGTATAGGGAACTTGCTTGTTCCGTTTTTTCGGCAGGAGCTAACCCTTGCCCAACAATTTACAAAACTACAGTTTTAAATTTGCATGAGATTCAAAAAACATAATAAGTGGTTTACAAAACCAAAAAATTGTGTTATTATAATATAATAGTTATAATAGGGATTTTATCGAAAGGATAAATGAAGATGGCAGAAAGAAAAAATGTTTTCCTTCCTCCCGAAGAGGTTGAAAAACAAAAAAGAGTTATCGAAGATATTAATTATATAAATGAGCTTGAATATCAGACAAAGGGTTATACAAAAAGAGCATTTGTGGAAACCTATGGTTGTCAGCAGAATGTGAGCGATTCGGAAATTCTTTCGGGAATGCTTCAGGAAATGGGCTATGAGCTTACATCTTCAAAAGAGGGTGCTGACCTTATTATCTACAACACCTGTGCCGTCAGAGAAAATGCCGAGCTTAAGGTTTTCGGAAATCTTGGTGCCCTGAAGCATGTCAAGGCAAAAAATCCCGAAATGATAATATGTGTATGCGGATGTATGATGCAGCAAAAGGAAGTTGCAGAACAAATAAGAAAAAAATACAAGCATGTTGACCTTGTTTTCGGAACTCATTCTCTTTATTACTTCCCTACACTGCTTAAAAAGGTTCTGGCTGAAAAGACAAATGTGGTGGATGTGAGAGATACAGACGGCGCAATTGCCGAAAATTATCCTGTGGTAAGAGGCGAGGGACCGTCGGCGTGGGTTTCGGTAATGTATGGATGCAACAATTTTTGCTCCTACTGTATTGTGCCCTATGTGAGAGGAAGAGAAAGAAGCCGCGAAAAAGAAAACATTCTTGAAGAAATTAAAAGTCTGGCAGATTCCGGCTACAAGGAAGTGACATTACTTGGGCAGAATGTCAATTCATACGGCAGGGACCTTGGCGAAAATTATGATTTTGCAGACCTCCTTTCCGATGTGTGCAAAATAGATGGTATATGCCGTGTCCGCTTTATGACAAGCCATCCCAAGGACATAAGCGACAAGCTTATTGACACAATGGCTGAAAACGACAAAATATGCAAACAGCTTCACCTTCCCGTACAGGCAGGCAACAACAGGGTTTTAAAGGTTATGAACCGTAAATATACCAGAGAAGAATATCTTGAAAAAATAGAAAAAATAAAGAAAAAAATGCCCGGAATTACCCTTACCACCGACATTATAGTGGGCTTCCCCGGCGAAACGAAGGAAGAATTTGAGGATACAATAGACATTTTGAAAAAAGTGAGATATGACACAATTTTTTCGTTTATCTATTCGAAAAGAAAAGGTACTCCTGCCGCAACAATGGAAGATTGTCTTACTCACGAAGAAAAGAAGGAATGCTTTGACCGCCTTTTAAAGGTTCAGGACGAAATTTCCCTCGAAAAAAACAAGGAAATGCTTGGTAAAACCGTAAAAATTCTTGTTGAAGGAAGAAGTAAAAATGATCCCTCAACTCTTACCGGAAGAACCGAAGGCGGAAAAATTGTGAATTTCAAGGGTAATATTTCAGACAAAGGAAAAATTATAGACATAAAAATTACCGATGTGCGCACATGGTCGCTTATCGGTGAAACAATTTAATTTTGAAAGGAAAAATAAAAATGGAAGAAATCATACAGAAAGCAAAAGAACTCGGCATGATGATTGCCGACAGTCAGGAATTTAAAACACTTAAAGCCGCAGAAGATGCACAGCTCAACGATGCAGAGGCAACAGCTCTCATGGCAGAGTATGCCGCAAAAAGGGACGAGCTTGCAAAAAGAGCCTCGGCTCCCGATGTGACCAAGGAGGATTTTGAAAAAATCCGCGAGGAATCACAGAAGGAATTTGAAAGAATCTGCGAAAACAAAAACATTAAAAACTATCTTGATGCAAACCGTTCCTTTGCTATGCTTATTGAACAGGTTAACTCTATAATCGGCTATTTTGTTAAAGGCGGAGAAGAATCAGGCTGCAGCGGAAACTGCTCGTCCTGCGGCGGTTGCCACTGATAAAATTTTGAAACGGGAGAAAACCAATGAAAGCCAAAGAGTCAATGACTCCGATGATGCGTCAGTATCTGGAGATAAAAGAAGAATACAAGGACTGCATACTTTTTTTCCGACTTGGCGATTTTTATGAGATGTTTTTCGACGATGCCCTCACTGCATCGGAGGTTCTCGAAATCACCCTCACCGGAAAGGACTGCGGTATGGAGGAACGCGCCCCCATGTGCGGTGTTCCCTTTCACAGTGCCCAGAATTACATTACAAAGCTTATAAAAAACGGCTACAAGGTTGCAATTTGTGAACAGGTTGAAGATCCCAAGGAAGCCAAAGGCATTGTAAAAAGAGATGTTATAAGAGTTGTTACCCCCGGAACCTCAGGAGTTGACAGCGATGCCCCGGGCGAGGAAAACAACTTTCTTGCCTGCATATGGCTTGAGGAAAGATTTTTCGGAATTTCCCTTGCCGATGTTACAACGGGTGAGGTGTACACTGCCGAAGGGGAAAAGGAATTTGGTGAAAACACTCTTCTCAACATTCTCTCCGTGTTCAAGCCATCAGAGGTTCTGATAAATGACAGCGGAGTTAAATATGTTAAAGATGTCATTGACCTTAAAAAGCGGTTTAATTTTTATGATTCTCTCATTGAAAACAAATATTTTGAAACCGATTTTGCAACAGAAAACATAAAGACACAGTTTAAAAATAAGCTCACTGTGCTTAATTTAATTGACGGAAAGGAAGGCTGCATCCGTTCTCTGGGCGCCCTTTTAGCATATCTTTTTGAAACACAGAAGGTTGACCTTTCTCACATTACCGATGTGAGACTTTATGAGAAAAATCAGTACATGCAGATTGATGCAAGCTCTTTCAGAAATCTCGAAATAACAGAGACGATGAGAGACAAGGAAAAAAGAGGCTCTCTTCTGGGCATTCTCGATAAAACGAAAACTGCAATGGGACTTAGACGCCTTAAATCATGGCTGGACCGTCCCCTGATTAATCCCGACAGAATCAATCTTCGCCTTGAAGCAGTTGAAGAGCTGACAAAGGAGCAAAGCATAAGAGAAGAGCTTACTGAAGCTCTTAAAAGGGTTTATGACATAGAAAGAATTTTGTCAAGAGTGGTTTACGGCTCGTGTAATGCGAGAGATTTTGTGTCTCTTCGCCAGAGCCTTGAAAGCCTGCCCGTTATAAAGGATGCACTTTCAAAATGTCAGTCAAACTTTCTTACAAACATATATTCCGGCTTTGACACCCTCAGCGACCTTCGTATTCTTCTTACCTGTGCCATTGCCGACGATCCCCCCACAACAGTTAAAGAGGGAGGAATGATTAAAAAAGGCTTCGACAAGGACCTTGACCGTGTCCGTGACATTCTTGAAAACGGAACGGAATATATAGCCGAAATTGAAGCACAGCAAAGAGAAATCACCGGTATAAAAAATCTTAAGGTTGCCTACAACAGAGTTTTTGGCTACTACATTGAGGTTTCAAAGTCAAATCTTGACAAGGTTCCCGAGGACTACATAAGAAAGCAGACCCTGGTGGGTGCCGAAAGGTTCATTACCCAACAGCTTAAAGAGCTTGAAACAAACATTCTCAATGCCAAAGAGCGTTCAAACTCTCTTGAATATGAGGATTTTGTTCAGATAAAAAAAGAAATTCTTTTAAAACTGGAAACAATTCAGAACAGTGCGAAGTATGTTTCTGTGGTTGATGCCCTTTGTTCTCTGGCAACAGTTGCCGTAAACAAAGGCTATGTGCGTCCCGTCGTTGATTCGGGTGACACAATTGAAATCAGAGACGGACGGCACCCTGTTGTTGAGGCATCACTGAAGGATTCTCTTTTTGTGCCCAATGACACACTGCTTGATACCTCTGAAAACCGTTTTGCCATAATCACAGGCCCGAACATGGCAGGTAAATCAACCTATATGAGACAGACCGCATTAATTACCATTATGGCACAAATAGGCTCCTTTGTTCCTGCAACCTCCTGCCGCATAGGCGTGGCGGATGCAGTGTTTACAAGAGTTGGTGCATCGGACGACCTGGCTTCAGGTCAGAGCACCTTCATGGTTGAAATGAATGAGGTTGCCCATATTCTTAAAAATGCCACTTCAAAAAGTCTGGTTATTCTCGATGAAATAGGCAGAGGTACTTCAACCTTTGACGGACTTTCAATTGCCTGGGCTGTGGCAGAATACATTTCAAACCCGGAGCACATTGGTTCAAAAACCCTTTTTGCAACTCACTATCACGAGCTCATTGCTCTTGAACACACCGTGAGCGGCGTTAAGAACTATTCTGTTGCCGTGAAAAAAAGAGGCGACGATATTACCTTCCTCAGAAAAATTGTAAAAGGGGGAACCGACGACAGCTTTGGTATTGAGGTTGCTCTCCTGGCAGGTGTTCCTCAGAAGGTAACCGACAGAGCAAAAGAGGTTTTGAAAGGTCTTGAAACAGCAGACGGAAAAAAAGAAATAGTAATAAAGGAAAATAATGTGGAAAGCTTTGAAGAGAAAGACACAGAATGTGTAAATCTTTTAAAGAAAGAGCTTCTTGAAAAGGATTTGTCCACATTAACACCCATTGAAGCTCTCAATGAGCTTTACAGACTACAGAAAAAGGTCAGTGAACTTTGATGAAGATTAATGTTTTGCCCCAGTCAATAGCAAACATGATAGCCGCAGGAGAGGTCGTTGAAAGACCTGCATCTGTGGTTAAAGAGCTTGTGGAAAACAGCATTGATGCCGGGGCAAAATCGGTGACCGTTGAAATTAAAATGGGCGGAATGGCATATATCCGCATAACAGACGACGGCTGCGGAATTGAACCCGATGAGGTTGAAACTGCATTTCTCCGTCATGCCACAAGCAAAATAAGCAAAGAGGAAGACCTGAATGCCATCTACACTCTCGGCTTTCGCGGCGAAGCCCTTGCAAGCATTGCAGCAGTGGCAAAGGTGGACATTTTCACCAAAACAAGAGACAGAGAGTTTGGAAAATGCGTGTCTATTGAGGGCGGAGAGGTTGTGTCCTCCGATGAAGCAGGCTGTGCCGACGGAACAACCATTATTGTGAGGGATTTGTTTTATAACACCCCTGCACGAATGAAATTTTTAAAAAATGATGCCACCGAGACCGGCTATGTTACAGACACGGTGAATAAACTCATTTTAAGCAATCCTTCTGTGAGTATGCGTCTCATTGTAAACGGCAGACAGACAGTTATTTCCTCAGGAGACGGCAAACTGGAAAGTGCGGTTTATTCGGTGTATGGAAAAGACTATCCCCGGCATATGTCCGAGGTTTCCTACAGGGAAGAGGGCATTGAGGTTACAGGTCTTGTGGGTAATTCAACCCTTGCAAGAAAAGACCGCCGTCAGCAGGTGTTTTTCATAAACGGAAGATATATTTCCAGCAAAATTATTTCGGCGGCTCTTTCCGAAGCCTTTCAGAATGTTGTTATGGTGGGAAAATTCCCTGTTGCCGTGCTTATGATAAGGGTGAGCGGAAGCTTTGTTGATGTGAATGTTCACCCCACAAAAACCGAGGTTCGTTTTTCCGATGACAAAAAGGTTTATCAGGCGGTTTACTGGGCTGTTAAAAATGCACTCTCAGTAAAAAAATATGTACCTGAAATTGAAATAAAGAAAAAAGACTCCCCCCTTTCTCCCGGCTCCGCAAGAGCAGAGGAAGCAAGGATTAAAAATGAAAGCACCCAAATAGATATAAACCTTTTGAGAGATTCGTTCTTTTCTTCTATGAACAGGGAGACAGAGGCTCATGCAGAAGAAAAAACAGAAAAAAAGAAAGAAAACAAAACATCTGAAAATCCGGCTTTTGGAAAATGCGCAGAAAAACCAGCAGAGGTTCCGGAGGAAATAACAACCGAAAAAATAAGCTCTCACATACAAAACAACGCTTTTTTCTCAAAGGAAAAAATAGCAAGCTTTAAATCGGAACCGAAGAAGGATTATGAAACAAAGCAGACAACAGTAAGGAATGAAGAAAAACCCAAGGGAGAAGAGCCTGAAAGGGAAGCCCCTGAAAAAACCAAAATCCCCCAAAGGAAAATAGAGGATACAAAAACACCGGAAAATAATTCTCCTGAGAAAAAAGAAAAAAGCCTTCCTGTTGCAGGTATCGATTTCAGAATTGTCGGTCAGATTTTTGCAACATATATCATTGTTCAGAAGGGCGATGAAATGCTCATAATCGATCAGCATGCTGCCCACGAAAGATTGTATTTTGAAGAGCTTTTGAAAGAAGCAAGAGAAAAGCAGATAAGCAGTCAAAGGCTTTTGATTCCGGTTACGGTAACCTTTGAGCCTCAGGATTTTCCCCTTGTGTGTGAAAATCTGGAGTTTTTCACAGACCTTGGCTTCGAATGTGAGGAGTTTGGAGAAACGGCAATTGTTGTGAGGGCATATCCTGCCTCAATCGGCGATGCAGACATAAAAGATACCGTTATTTCAATTGCACAGCTTCTGGACAAAAACTGCGTTGACATAAAGAAAACTTTAATGGAAGAAGCACTTCACACAATGGCGTGCAAGCGTGCCATAAAGGGGAACCGTGTTCTGGAAATGGCAGAAATGGAAAGTCTTGTGCAAAAGGTTCTTGGCTTTGACTACATCAACACCTGTCCCCACGGCAGACCGATTTGTGTGTCTATGACAAAATATGAAATGGAAAAACAGTTCAAGAGGATAGTGTAGCCTTAACTACTGAAGCCTCGCAGTCAGAGGTGTAATCAGAGTTGGGTGTTAAGGCATAAATAAAGAGGCGCAGACTATGGAACAAAAAAATCTCATACTCATTGTCGGTCCCACAGGATGCGGCAAAACGGCTCTTTCGGTTGCTCTTGCAAAGGAGCTTCAGACAGAAATAATTTCCTGTGATTCCATGCAGATTTACAAATTTATGGATGTTGGAACAGCAAAGGTCACCGAAGAGGAAAAGCAGGGCATTGTTCACTATATGACCGACATAAAGTCCCCTTTAGAGAGCTACAGCGTAAGTGATTTTTGCACCGATGCAAAGCTTTGTGCAAAAAAGATTTTCGAAAAGGGAAAGCCGGCAATCATGGTTGGGGGAACAGGTCTTTATGCCGATTCCTTTGTTATGGATATTGATTTTACCCAAACCGGCTCCAGCGAAGAGATAAGAGCAGAGCTTGAAGAGTTTGCCCTGCAAAATGGCAGAGAGGCGCTTCACGCAGAGCTTGTGAGAGTTGACCCCGAAAGCGGCGAAGCCATTCATCCAAACAATGTGAAAAGGGTTATCCGTGCTCTTGAGTATTACCGTCTTACCGGCGAAACAATTTCCGAGCACAACAGACGCACAAAAGAAAAACCCTCTCCCTATAACTATGTGTATATTGGTCTTACAAGAGACCGCAGCGAGCTTTATGAGCGAATAGACAAGCGTGTTGACCTTATGATGGAAAAAGGTCTTCTCCCGGAAGTGTGGACACTTTGGAAAATGGGCTGTGGCGAGGAGCACACATCTATGCAGGCACTGGGCTACAAGGAGTTTTTGTGGTATCTCAGGGGTAAATGCACCCTTGACGAAGCAGTGCGCATTCTCAAAAGAGATTCAAGACACTATGCCAAGCGACAGCTTACATGGTTTGGCAGAAATCCCCGGGTGAACTGGATAGATTTAAGCGGAGGAAAAAGTCTTGAAGCAGCCCTTGAAGAAGCTTTGAGCATTATAAAAGAAAACGGGGTGATTTGATGAAAAAAATAATACTTACAATAATGGCAACAGCCCTTTGCGGATTTTTGATATTCAATCTTGTGGGGCTTTTTACGGCAACAGAGACCACAGTAATTGCCCAGCTTGACACCCTTGAGGTTTCACATACCTTTGAAGGAATTGTTACAAGAAATGAATACAATGTGAAAGCAGAAACAGAAGAAAACGGAGTTCTGGACCCTGCAGTTGCAGAAAATGAAATGGTTAAAAAGGGAAAAACCGTTGCAATTTATTATGACAGCTCAATCGATGATGAAACAAAGAAAAAGCTTGCGGAAATAAACCGCAAAATCGACGAAATAAACGCGTCGCCAAATGAAGAAAAAGCAGTTACGGAAGACCCCGAAAAAATCGGCGAGCAAATCTCCAAGGTTACCGGAGCAATTATAGAAGCTGCTCCCTCAAGAGATATGGCGGCGGTTTCCTCTCTTCGTTCGGAGCTTTCAACCCTTCTTGGCAGAAAGCTCATAAGCGAGGGTGAAACCGAGGTTGTGGCAGAAAGCCTTGCACAGCTCAGCGGTCAGAAAAGAAAGCTCGAAAAAGAATATGGCGGAAAGAAAATCGAAATCACATCGCCCTCTCACGGAATTTTTTCAACAAAGGTTGACGGCTATGAAACCGTGCTTACGGAAAAAAAGGCACTGTCAATGAGTGTTTCCGATTTTGAAACAGCCAAAAAGAAGGATGTTTCCTCAAAGGATGCCCAAAGCAAGGGCATTGTGTGTAAGATTATTGACAATTCAAAGTGGTGGGTGTCGGTGCTCAGCGATGAAAAAAGCGCCAAAGCCTTTGAGGTTGGAAAAAGCGTCACCTTAGAGTTTGCGGGAGAAGCAAAAGCTGTAAAGGCAAGGGTTGAATACATTTCCACAGTATCTGACGGAAAATATATAATAACATTTTCCTCAATTGCCTACAGCGACTACATAATGAACAACCGTTTCGTAACGGTTGAAGCCGTAACGGAGAGGTATAAAGGCTTAAGGATTCCCCTTGAAGCAATAAGGGTTAAGGAAGGCAAAGCCGGAGTGTATGTACAAACGGAAAACGGCATTGTTTACAGAGAGGTTGACATTCTCTACAAGGACGAGGAAACAGCAATTGTTAATGTTGATAACACAAAGTCAAATTCACTTCTTCTCTATGATGAAGTGATAGTCAATAAAAAGAACGGGTGATATTAATGTCAATTAAAGAAAACTTAATAAAAATAAAGGAAAATATTGCCGCCGCCTGCGAAAAAAGCGGCAGAAATCCTGAGGATGTGCTTATTCTTGCGGTGACAAAAACGCGCAGTGCTGAAGAGATAAACGAGGCAATATCTCTCGGAATAACCGATATTGGCGAAAACCGTGTGCAGGAGCTTATGTCAAAATATGATGATGTGGAAAAAAATGTAAGATGGCACATCATAGGCCATCTTCAGACAAACAAGGTTAAATATATTGCCGACAAGGTTTGCATGATTCATTCGGTTGATTCCCAAAAGCTTGCAGAGGAAATTGACCGTCAGTGCAAAAAAATCGGAAAGGTGATGGACATTCTCATTGAAGTCAATTCCGGTGAAGAAAACAAAAACGGCATAAGCTATGACGATGTGTATGACCTTATAGACAAGGCATCGCACCTGGAAAATGTGCGCATAAGAGGGCTTATGACAATGGCGCCTCTTGCGGCAGAAGAGGCAGAGATTCGCAAGGTTTTTTCCGATTTGCATAAATTGTCTGTTGACATTGCATCGAAAAAATATGATAATGTAAGTATGGAATATTTGTCTATGGGAATGTCGGGGGATTATGCTCTTGCAGTTGAAGAGGGAGCAACAATAATCCGTCCCGGAAGAAGTTTGTTTATGTAGTATTTGAGGATATTTTAATGAAAATTTATATACCAAGGAGGATGCAAAATGAGCGGAATAATGGATTGGGTAAAAAACACAATCGGCATTACCGAAGAAGAGGAAGGTCAGCAGGAGCAGACACCTAAATTTGAAGAAAGCTACAGAGAGCCTGCACCAATTCCTCCCCGAAGAAGAAATGTGGCAGAAGATATTCCCCTTTCTTCCTATCAGAGCAAAAGAAGCAAGGTTGTAAACATCAACACAACCACTCAGGTTAAGGTTGTTGTTGTTCAGCCCCTTTCTTACAACGATGCTCCCGAAATTGTTGACCATCTTAAATCAAAGAAGCCTGTGGTGGTTAATCTTGAAAAGCTCGAATCAAGTGTGGCAGTTAAAATTTTCGATTTTCTCAGCGGTGCCGTGTATGCTCTTGACGGAAGCATGCAGAAGGTTTCCGCAGGGATTTTGCTTGTTGTGCCAAACACAATGGGCATAATGGGCGATTTCAGTGATGACCTTAAAACTCAGGGCATCTTTGATGTGTTCTGATTATGATAAACAAAAACAGTATGATTTTCCCCTCGGACTCAGAGGAAATAAAGCTTGCAATTTCAAAGGCGTGCGACCTTTACACAAAGGCTCTTTTTTCCCACCGCCCCTTTTTCACAAAATTTCTCACTCCTCTTGAATCGGGTGAGGTGTATTCAAGATTCCCAAAGGGCGAGCTATCCGTCGGAACCTTTGGCGGTTATCCCGATGCTGAAAGAGTTTTGATTTCTTTCGACGAATACGGCGAAGACCTTACCTATCCCATAAAGGTTATTTCGGTAAAGACAAAAAGAAGTGCCTCCCTTTCTCACAGAGACTATCTTGGCACGATTCTTTCGCTGGGAATAAAAAGAGAGCTTGTGGGCGATATTCTGGTGACCGATGAGGGTGCAACGGTTTTCTGCCTTGAAGAAATTGCAGAGTACATATGCGACAATCTTGTGAAAATTGCAAACACGGGAGTTGTTGCAACCATCAACGAGGACTTTGTGCCCGAGGAAACGGTGCGCAGCTACGAAAAAAGCTCTGCCACAGTGTCGTCACTTCGCCTTGACTGCGTTGTGAGTGCCTGCGTGTCAAAATCCCGGAGCAGTGCATCGGAGCTTGTTGCAAGAGGTCTTGTGAGTGTGAACTACAAAGAGGCGGTGTCGGTAAGTCTTGGCATTAAAGACTCTGATGTGATAACGGTCAAGGGCTTTGGCAAGTTTTTGATAAACACCGACGGAGCTCTCACGAGAAAAGGCAGAATACATATAGATATAAATAAATATGCGTAATGGAGGAATACAAATGATAACCCCTTTGGACATACAGACAAAAACATTTTCAAACGGAGCCTTAGGCTACAAAAAGAACGAGGTTGACGAATTTATTGCTCAGGTTTTAAAGGACTATGAAGAGCTTTACAAGGGTAACAACGAAAAAAAAGACAAAATAAAGGAGCTTGAAAAGCTTCTCGAAAGCTACAAGGGCATGGAAGAAACCGTGAAAAACACCCTTGTGGTTGCTCAAAGCTCTGCCGAACAGCTCACCTCTGCCGCAAGAGGCGAGGCAGATGTGATAATTGCCGAAGCAAAGCAGAAATCACAGGAAATCATTGCAAAGGCAAACGAACAGCTTTCAAGCCTTACGGCAAATTATGAACAGCTCAAAAAAGAAATGGATATGTTTCTTATGCATTCAAAGGCAGACTTTGAGGTGCAGATTAAAGCCCTTGACAAAATGAAAGAAACAATCAAAAATTCCTCAATCTGAAACGGAGAAGTTTATGAAAAATCTTGCATCAGTACAGGTCATTAAAGAAATCCTTGCCGAAAGCGGATTTAAGTTTTCAAAGTCTCTCGGTCAGAATTTTCTCACCGACGAAAAGGTTCTGGATCAGATTGTAGCCGGTGCCGGAATTGACAAAGACACCAATGTTATTGAAATCGGCCCCGGATTCGGCACCCTTACCCAAAGGCTCTGCAGTGCGGCAAAGAAGGTTGTGTGCATAGAAATTGACTCGTCGGCAATACCGATTCTGGAGAAAAATCTTGAAGAGTGTGACAATCTTAAAATAATCAATGCCGATGTTCTTAAAGTGAATCTTCAGAAAATAATTGACGAAGAGTTTGATGGTGGAAGTGTGAAAATTGCGGCGAATCTCCCCTACTACATCACCACCCCCATCATTATGCACATTCTGGAATCAAAGCTTAAGGTGGACTCCCTCACGGTTATGATTCAGAAAGAGGTTGCCGACCGCATAAGTGCAAAGCCTGCCACAAAGGATTACGGCGCCCTTGGTGTTGCAGTTAATTACTACAGTCTGCCCGAGGTTATTGTTAATGTGCCGCCATCGTCCTTTATTCCCCAGCCAAAGGTGTGGTCCACAGTTATAAGACTTGAAATCAGAGATGAAGCACCCGTTGAGGTAAACGACGAAAAAGGCTATTTCAAGGTTGTGAAGGCGGCATTCGGACAAAGGAGAAAAACCCTTCTCAATGCCCTTTCAAACAGTCCTGCAATTCCCCTTGACAAGGAAGGGGTGCTTGGCGCTCTGAAGGCCTGTTTAATTGACGAAAAAAGGCGCGGCGAAACCCTTTCTCTTCAGGAATTTGCAGACCTTACAAATGAAATTTTCAAATAATAAAAATGCCCTGCAGTCTTTTGACTTTGGGGCATTAGCATTTATAAACTAAATTTAATTAAAAGAGCCAAAAAAAGACAGAGACAAAAAATTTTTTTATATCTTTTTTATAATTTTAAGAAATTTTCAAAAATTTTATAAAAAAGCCTTGACAATTCGGGCAAAAAGTATTATAATAACAAAGTCGCTAATGAGGCGGCGCCATTACGGGAGCTTAGCTCAGCTGGGAGAGCATCTGCCTTACAAGCAGAGGGTCACAGGTTCGAGCCCTGTAGCTCCCATCATATATGGCCGAGTAGTTCAGCTGGTTAGAATGCCAGCCTGTCACGCTGGAGGTCGAGGGTTCGAGCCCCTTCTCGGTCGTATATTTGCCTCTGTAGCTCAGTAGGTAGAGCAGAGGACTGAAAATCCTCGTGTCGGTGGTTCGATTCCGCCCGGAGGCACCAAAACAAAAATCCTGTCGAAAGTACGGGGTTAATAAGGAAGTATGTTCCGCAAGATTAGAAATAGTCTTGCGGAATTTCCTTTTTATCGGGAATAAACTCCTTTTGCGGAATAAATTCACCGATAAAATTAAAAACAATTTGTATCTTTTGTACTCTGTGTCCGCTTGATTTATCGGGAGCGTGAACAATAATTTTCTTAATAAATTCATTTACGATTGTCGGTGTCAATTCTTTGATGCCGACATATTTTTTGACGATTTCGTGAAACTGTTTAAAGTCAATTTGCTGCCTGTCGAAATTACTCGTTTCTTCTTCAAAGACTTTAATCTGTTTCTGTAATTCTGCCTGTTCATTTTCGTATTCAGCAGACAGTTTCAAAAATCTTTCGTGCGATATTGCACCTGTTATATCGTCCTCATAAATTCTCTTGAAAATCTTGTCAAGCTCCGCTGTGCGTTTTTGAAATTTTGCTATTTGCTTTTTCTTATTCTGCATTTCTTTTGCCTGCTCGTCCAACTGTTGTTTTGCTACAAGATTGAAAAACTTATCAGCATTATCATACATCATTGCAGTAACCTCAAAAATCTGACTTAACACAATCTTTTGTAATGTTTCTTCTCTTATATAATGAGCAGAACAATCGCCGGTATTACTTTTGTATCGGGAACATCTGTAATGGTCTTGTGTGCTGTCAAATCTTTTGCAAGTAGCAAAGTGTAATTTGCTGCCACAATCAGCACAGAATATCAAACCCGAAAACAAACCTTGTTTATTGATCTTTGTGTTTCGTCGTTTATTCTGCCTTAACGCTTGTACCCGTTCCCATTGTTCTTTTGAAATAATTGGCTCTTGCGTATCATAAAAGATTGCCCAATTTTCTTTTGGATTGTCTAATTTCTTTTTGAGTTTGTATGACTTTGTATAGGTCTTAAAGTTTGCAGTACAGCCTATGTATTCCATTTTACCTAAAATCTGTATAACGGATTGGGATGCCCAATCATAAGGGTTGTCAGGCAAGGCCTTTCCTGCCTTTTGCAAGTGGTATGATGTTGTTGTCAAAATCTTTTCTTCTTTCAAGATTTTTGCTATCTGCATTGGGCCTTTACCGTCAGTACATAAATCATAAATTTTCCTTACAACCTCAGCTGCAGGCGCGTCAATTATCCATTGCTTTTTGTTGTCAGGATTTTTCATATATCCGAATATGGGTTGTCCTAAATGTTCGCCTGACATTCCCTTTGACTTAAACACCGCACGAATTTTCTTGCTTGTGTCCTTTGCATAAAAGTCATTGAATAAATTGCGAAATGGTGTGAAATCGTTGTCGCCTTTGAAACTGTCAACTCCGTCATTGATTGCAATTAA
>JAZNUS010000104.1:0-5632 GCA_045592485.1 Clostridia bacterium
TGCCGTAAGGCAAAGACGGAGGGGTACGAAATGCAGAAATATCAATACTTTCAGCAATACCCCTCAGTCAGTTTCGCTACGCTCACTGCCAGCTCCCCTTAGGCAGGGGAGCCTTTCGCCCTAGCGCAAAACAGAGCGATAAACCCCAATTTATATCTTAAGATGACGATATTGAAGTAAAAAGGGGGTTTTTGCCGTTAAAAGAAACAACTGTGACGATATAATCATTCAGGCAGAAAAAATAATTTCAGACTACATCTCCAGACGAAGAAACGAAATAATAGACAAATATGCCAAAAAGAGCCACAGAATGCTCAATGTGACACTTTTAATTGCAGGAGGAGGGGTTCTGTATTTTCTTTATCTTCTGATAAGGTAGTTAATCACATTTTAACCGTGGTTTAATCCTTTATTTTTAGGAGTTTTTATACTTGTTATATCTTGACAAAATCAGTATTTTCATTTATTATAATATATAATTACAGTCGGATTAGTATTTGGTTTCCGGCTCCTTTTTGTAAACAATTGAAAGGAATGATATAAATGCAAAATACCGAAAAAACGATGGAAAAAGTAATTGCTCTTTGCAAGGGCAGAGGCTTTGTGTATGCAGGCTCCGAAATTTACGGCGGACTTTCAAACACATGGGATTACGGTCCTCTTGGCGTTGAATTTAAAAACAATGTAAAAAAAGCATGGTGGAAAAAGTTTGTTCAGGAATCCCCCTACAATGTCGGTCTTGATGCTGCTATTCTCATGAACCCCAAAACATGGGTTGCTTCGGGTCATGTTGGCGGATTCAGCGATCCTTTGATGGACTGCAAGGAATGTAAGAGCCGTCACCGTGCAGACAAGCTTATTGAAGAATGGTACTTTGAAAAAGGTGAAAGCGTTACAGTTGACGGATGGTCAAATGAAAAAATGCTTGAATTTATCAACGAAAACAACATCTGCTGTCCCGATTGCGGTGCTCACAACTTCACCGACATCAGAAAGTTCAATCTTATGTTTAAAACCTTCCAGGGTGTAACAGAAGATTCAACATCGGAGCTTTTCCTCCGTCCCGAAACAGCACAGGGTATTTTTGTTAACTTCAAAAATGTTCAGAGAACAACAAGAAAGAAAATCCCCTTTGGTATTGCTCAGATTGGTAAATCCTTCAGAAACGAAATCACTCCCGGTAACTTCACTTTCAGAACAAGAGAATTTGAACAGATGGAACTCGAATTCTTCTGCAAACCCGGTGAAGACCTCGAATGGTTCAAATATTGGAAAGATTACTGCAAAAACTTCCTTCTTTCTCTCGGTATTGCCGAAGAAAACATCAAAATGAGAGACCACTCCCCCGAAGAGCTTTCTCACTACAGCAACGCAACAACCGACATTGAATTTATGTTCCCCTTTGGTTGGGCTGTGCTTTGGGGTATTGCAGACAGAACAGACTTCGACCTCAAGCAGCACACTGAACATTCCGGCGAAAAGCTTGAATACATCGATCCCGTCACCAATGAAAGATATACTCCCTACTGTGTTGAGCCTTCACTTGGTGCAGACCGTGTGGCTCTTGCATTCCTTGTTGAAGCATATGACGAAGAGGCTGTGGGCGACAATGATACAAGAGTTGTTATGAGATTCCACCCTGCACTTGCTCCTGTTAAGGCTGCAGTTCTTCCCCTTTCCAAGAAGCTTTCAGACAAGGCATATGAGCTTTATGAACAGATGTGCAAAAAATTCAACTGCGAATTTGACGATGCAGGTTCAATAGGCAAGCGTTACCGCCGTCAGGACGAAATCGGTACACCCTGGTGTATTACATATGATTTCGAAACCGAGGAAACCGGCAATGTAACCGTAAGAAACCGTGACACAATGGAGCAGATTACTTTGAAAATTGAAGAAGTTATCCCCTATATTGAAAGTCACCTTGATTTCTGATTTGAACTAAATCAATAATAATAAAAGCAATGTCCGATGCATTTCACAAAGGACATTGCTTTTTTCTGTAGACATTGCTTTTTTTCTGTATAGGAAGCTTTGTTCCTATACAGTAATTATATTGCCGTGCAATTTTTTTGAAAAAGCCGGGCTTTTCAAAATACACATGGCTTAGATGCAATTGCTTGAATTTTTTTATTCTAATGATTTGCGATATTTCATAAGTTGCTCTTCTGTGGGAGCATAATCGGTTTTAGAACAGCAAGGAATATTAGGTTCACTGCCATCTGAGCCATAAAACGGAGTTAAACGATCGTTTTCATATTGTTTTCTGCATTCTTCATTCCTGAAGTCAGGAATATCATAAGGTTTTCCACCCTCAAGCATTGAACGATGAGCAAGAATAGCAACAGAAGACATATTAACTGCCGAATAAACATCAAACGGATGCTCAGGCTGTTTGCCCTGACGGATACATTCTACAAACATTCGTGCTGTTATATAATCTGCACCACCATGACCGCTGTTAACAATTAACTCTTCATCCTTATCATTCCACTTTGGCTCATACATATTTATTTCTTCACAGCCTTCAGGAATTGACCAGTCATTATAACGAAGCATTACTTTATTTGTTCCTCTGAGATTTTCTATCTGCCCTTCCGTGCCGCAAACACGGTATGAATTATGGTGTGCACCAAAGCCTGCGCAGCCTGTTATTCTAAAAACTGAACCGTCATCATTTTGTGTCATAACATTAGCAACACGATCTCCGTTCCTTTTTGCAGAAGGTGCATCTTTGCTAACAGGAGCAAAAGTTGCAAATGCTGTTACTTTCACCGGCGTTGCACCTGTTGCATGCATTACCGGGCCCAATGAATGTGTAATATAGTAAGTTCTTGGAAGAAAATTACGCCAGTGCTTTTCAAAATAATTAATGCTCTTTCTAAAACTACTATCGTCAGGATTTGCCGGATGATTGTACTCACCTTCTGCGTAAAGAATTTTTCCAAGGGTTTTATTGTCACAAACCCTTTTTATTTCTCTGTTGAAAATCATCTGTGGATAATTCTCTGCAAGAAAATATATTGAACTGCTTTTTTCTGCTGCACGAATAAGCTCAACACCCTCTGCCATTGTGCCATTACTTATACATTCACAGAAAATATGTATTCCCTTTTCCATACATTTAATTGCATATTTGCTGTGTTCGTGAAAAAAGTTGGCTAAAATCACAGCATCCATATCGTGATTGATGAATTCATCGAAATTGTCATAAATTGCGATTGTGCTATCATTCATTTTTTTAACCGCTTCATCCATTCTGTCCTTACGATTATCACACATAGCAACGATTTCGCAGTTAAGCAATTTAAAATTCTGTGCAATATCAGTTCCTCTGCCAACACCAAATACTCCTACTTTAATTTTTTCCATTTTATAATTCCTCCTTATATCTATTCAGGTATTACAAATAAAATCAATAACCCTAAAAATGCAACAACTACAGATAGTATCTCTTTCTTTGACGGTTTTCTCTCTCCAAGCAAAGAAATAAGAGTAGATACAATTATTACTCCACCGGTAACCATTGGATACTGAACCGAAGCGTCAACATGTGCCAGTGCTATAATCAAAAGAAAATTGGCAATCCTATTTGTAACACCGGATAATGCACCGACCGTGATGCTTGCAGGTGTTATTTTTTTACCCTTTCCGTGTTTTTTTACTAAAATCAGAAAAAACACAAGTGAAAGCACCAAACTGCAGATTGCAGTAAGTATTGAATATCCTGCCGAGCTTACTTTTTCAAAAGGTGCAGATACAAATATTTTTGATATTACACCTGACATTCCATTTAATACAAATATACCTATGTAATAAATTGTTCCGTTTTTTCTTTTTCCCTTTTCTATTGTCAAAACAAGTGCAAGTGCTATCACTCCCACGCAAATAAGCTTTGCAACAGTAATTTTCTCCCCAAAAAATAAAATTCCCTGAATAAAAGGTAATAACATACCACCAAGCATTGAGAACAGTGAATATAACGATAAATTTATAGTCTTTAAAGCCTTGAATGTGCAAAATGTAAATGCAAATCCGTTAATAGTTGAGGCTAATGCCATTATTAAGGAAAATGGCGTATACTCAATCACCATACCATTAATAATCACAAGTGTTACCAACCCTACAACTGCGCCAATGAGCGAATACTCCATACTTATCAGCATACCGCTTCCCCTCATTTGCCGATAAATGTCCTTACAATAAAAGCTTCCGCCAAAGAGCAGCACTGATATAATTATAATCGCATAATACATAACATTCACCTCTTTTTTTATTATATAACATATAGCCGAAAAATCAATAACCAATTTCTATATATTCATATAAAATAGTTTGTTTTTTCTTGATTTTTTATAGCAAATATATTATAATATATTATAATAACTTTAACGACCGACACTAAAGGCGGTTTTAAAATATATTGTGGAGTGTAAAAAAATGAAAACAAGAAATATCTGCAAATTTATATCTGAGCCTTCCTTGGACAAGCTTGCTACACATAGTTTCATTTATGAAACAGACACAGCTGTCATGAAACAACCTTTAATTTTAAAATATAACAGAATAATCCTTGTAAAAAACGGTAAATTTATGCTTCACATAGCCGGGGCACAAATTAAAGTTGATACAGGCCATCTTATTTTTGCATTTGCAGGCGAAAGCTTTAGTGTAACTGCAACTGCCGGCGAAGAGTACCTGTATATTGACTTTAGCGGCGGCCGCTCCGATGTGCTTTTCAGGCGTTTGGGGATAAATGGGGTAAACAGAACCTTTGACGGATTTGACGGACTTATTCCTTTTTGGCATGAAAGTCTTATACATGCCTCCCATGACAATATCGACCTTGCTGCAGAAAGTGTTCTGCTTTATTCTATGTCAAGAATAAATACAAATTGTAACGAACAAAACAGCCTTGTTCAGCAAATAATCAATATAACCGAAGAAAACTTTAATAATCCCCAACTGACTATCTCAATAGTCGCAAAGGAGCTTGCCTATAATCCAAAATACATTTCACATCTTTTTAAGCAAAAAATGGGAGTAGGTTACACTGAATATTTAAGAACATACCGGATAAACTATGCAATTATGCTATTGAATCATGGTATTGATTCAGTTAAAAATATTGCTTCATTAAGCGGATTCTCTAATCCTATGTACTTTTCGTCAGTTTTTAAACAAACAGTAGGCGTTTCCCCATCGGAATACAACGGCAAACAAAGTGATCAAATTTCTCTGCAAGACAAATTTCAATGAAAAATGAAAAGCAACAACCAACACTAAAGGCGTATTCAGTGCTGATTGTTAGCCAAAAAAGAAACGGCAATCTTCTTTGTTGAAAATTGCCGTTTCTTTTTTATCTGCCAATTGTGCATTCACACTCTCGGAACATCACTTAATCCATCAAGGGGGCTTGACACCTTCTCCGACTGCAATATCGTCAACTTAAGATATAAATCGGGGTTTGTCGAGCTGATAACAAATGAGGCTAAAGCGTGAGGCTTCCCCCTGGTGGCAATGTCGCCAACTTAAGATATAAATCGGGGTTTATCGGTGTGTTTAACGCAAGGACATTGTAGGGGCGATTCACGAATCGCCCGTATGATATCTGCCATTTGCGGGCGATTCG
>JAZNUS010000105.1:0-2774 GCA_045592485.1 Clostridia bacterium
TTAACTTCAACGACTCGCCTTCGCACCGTAAGAGGGTGCTTGCCTCGTCGGAAGTTTTGACATGTGCGCTTTCATCATTTCACATTCGCACACCTGTGTGCTCTGTTCAATGGAAAGCACAGCAAAACCCCAATTTAAAAAACTCGAATCAGCTTATATTTCGGGGATTTCAATTGTAATTTCTTTTCCGAGCTTTGCAGATTTGTTGATGCCGTCAAGAATTGCCTGGTTGTAGATGATTTCACTTGTGGGAACAGGTGATGCACCGCCATTTTTAATAGCATCAAGGAATGAGCGGGCTTTGTTGTAGAAGTCATCGGCAAAGGAGCTCTTTTTCTGTTCAAATTCTGTGCAAACTTCTTCGCCGGCAATTGTCTGATAGAGCTTGAGGTTTCCGCCGATACCGCCGTTCCAGCATTCTGTTGAGGGAATGCGCAGTGATGCGTTTGTACCATAGATAATTGTGTCGCCGGAGGTGTCGAGGTTCATTGCCCAGCCAATGCGGAAGTCAAGAATTACATCACCCTCAAGACGAACAAATGCTGCTGCAAAGTCATCAACTGCAAAAATGTCGGCATATTCTTCGGGACGCTCAACCCCTTTCCAGTATTCCTTGCTTTTTCCGAAAAAGTCGGAGGTGTAACCGGAAACAGAGAGGGGCTTGGGATAACCCATAGCATTGAGCACCATGTCAAGGGAGTAACATCCAATGTCACCGAGAGCACCGATTGCACCCTTGTCTTTTTCAATGAAGCTTGTGCCGAAGGGTACGGGAATACCGCGTCTTCTTCCGCCGCCGGTCTGGATGTAGTAGATTTTTCCGAGAACTCCCGACTGAACGATTTTCTTAACCATTTTCATGTTGTCGTTGAAACGGGGCTGGAAACCGACAGAAACAATTTTTCCGCTTTCCTTTTCTGCCTTTCTGATTGCAATTGCTTCCTCCAGAGTAACGCACATGGGTTTTTCCAAAAGAACATTAACCCCTGCTTTAACTGCATCGATTGTACATTCGGCGTGGGTTGAGTTATATGTACAAACGCTCACTGCATCGAGCTCTTCGTTGGCAAGAAGCTCTGAGTGGCTGCGGTAGCATCTTGCACCTTCAATGCCGTTCTTTTCGCAGAAAGCTTCTGCTTTTCCTTCAATAAGGTCTGCCATTGCAACGAGTTCAACATCGGGCATTTTTTTGTACTGCTGAACATGAGCTTCAGCAATCCAGCCTGTACCGATGATACCTACCTTGAGTTTTCTGGAAGTATCAATAACAACTTCATCGTGCTTTTCTTTAAATGCATTTACGATTTCTTCTGACATTAATAACATCTCCTCTGATTTAAAATTTTTATTGATTTTGATATTAATTTGTGATACAATTCGATTATAGGTCATTAATTGACATTTAACAACGAAAATATTGGCTTTATTTTGAACAAAATTGACATTTAAAGTAAAATAGCATCAGAATCAATGATTCCAATGCTATTTTGATATTGTTTCGCGACCACCGGAGTTTTTTGAGCCAACAAAAAAGGTGCACAGGCAAGCCCATGCACCGAAAAATGCATGACTCATTGCTGCGACACAACTTCACATTTATCATCGATAGTATGCGAAATAGAGTATGCATTTTTGCCAAAAAGACAAAATCATACTATGACGATAAATATATTAAGTTGTGTCGCAAGGTCATTATATCAATAAAAGATAATTTTGTCAATATTTATAAAAATGACATTCAGGAGGAAGCCCATGCGAAATGAACTTGTAAAACCAACTTTTCCGAATTCATCAGTACACATAAGCGGTACTGCAAGACCTGCCAAAGCAGACGGTGTCTGCGACCTTCATATGCATTCGGAATTTGAAATTCTAAAGGTTTACGAAGGACAGACGGAGTTCTATATTAACGGAAGAGAATATCCGCTGGTTGTGGGTGACATTATTTTTGTCAACAGCCGTGTACCTCATTCCACAGGCATTCACAAAGGCTCAAGGGTTTTCTTTGTGCAGTTTGGGGTTGACATCGACTCCGGAGAGGGCGGTGTGTACATAAATAAATATCTTTCAAGGTTTATCAATCAGGGCAACACCGAGGCGGTTGTTTTTAAAAGCGGAACCGACATAAATGAGAGAATTTCCCCGATTCTCCAAAACATTCTGGAAGAAAACAAAGAGCGTGTGCCTGCCTATGACACCTTTATCAAATCCTACATATATAATATACTGGGAATACTCTACCGTGAAAACATAATTCAAAATCCCGACTCTCTCATTGACACAAGAATAATAAAGATAATGCCTGCTCTGGAATACATAGACGAGCACTACAGCGAGCCACTCACCCTTCCCGAGCTAAGCCGAATACTGAACATCAATGAGTATTATTTCTGCAGACTTTTTAAAAAAATGGTGAACACCTCTTTTGTTCAGTATCTCAACTTTGTGAGAGTGTGCAAGGCAGAAAAAATGCTCCTGTCAACAGACAAGAGCATTTCGGAAATATCCTATGAAACAGGTTTTTCCTCCGTTTCCTATTTTAACCGTACCTTTAAAAAGTATAAGTTTTTAACACCGAGTAACTATCGTAAAATTAAATATGAATCCGGTGTTTAGCAGTGGGATGTTTTTGCAATAAATTGGGGTTTAGCGGTGAGATGGAATTGGGCTGATACGAAAGGCTTCCCCTTGGTGGGGAAGCTGTCACCGTAAGGTGACTGATGAGGGGAAACAAAAGAAAGTAAATTCAAATATAAATTTGAAAATCGTTCAAA
>JAZNUS010000106.1:0-1607 GCA_045592485.1 Clostridia bacterium
CATTTGCGAGTATTTTAACGATGCAGTGGCGTAAAAACACGCACCCAAAACGGGTTCGGATACTAACGCAACTGCTTAACTACATTTCTTTTTTAAGTTGTTTTCCCACTTCCCTGCAAAAAATGTCACCGTGCAAAAAATTGCTTCCAGTATCCACGACACAACCCAACCGGCATATATACCGTGGATTCCGCAGGTAGGGGAAAGAAGGGCTGTGGCAACAATTCTCACAACAGAGCCGAAGGTCGTTGTGACAAGAAGCATTTTCATGTTCTTTATTCCTCTGTAGAATGCGTGGAAAAGATTGTTCACAACATTAAACAAAATAAAGGGCAGATAAAATTTTGCAAAAACCACGGAGTATTCAAGTCCCTCTCCGGCATACTCCGAGGGAAAGAAAGCCATACACAGAGGCTTTGCAAAAAAGGCACACCCGAGAACAAAGGGGAGGACAAGAACTGCTCCCTGAACAAATCCCACACCAATCCCTTTTTTGATAAGACCGTATTTTTTTGCACCCACGCACTGGGCGGTGTAGTTGCTGAGGGTTTTTGCAGAATTCTGATAAACTCCTGCATTAATTTCGTAAATCCGGTTTGAAACGGCAAAAGCCGCAGTCATTCCGCTTCCCAGGCGGTTTATCATCGGCGAGATAACAAAGGAAGCCGCATACATAACAAGCTGCTGAAAGGTTACCGGAATTGCATAGGAAACAGTTTTTTTGATTGTGTCAGGGGTAAAATGCATTCTGAAGCTTTTTTCCGATTTCATTTCACGGAAGCACTGGCGGATTTTAAAAATGTAGAAAATGTCCACAAGGGTTGCCGAAACCACGGAGGCTAAGGCAATTCCAAAGACACCCATTTTCAGAACGGTTACCGAAATAATGTTGCCGCCGATGTTGAGCACACTTGAAACAAGAGCCATTTTAAAGGGATAGCCGCTTATTCCCACGGCATTAAGGGTTAAGGCACCGAAATTTGTGAGAAGAATTGCAAAAAGCCCCGAAATGTATGTGACAAAGTAAACCATTGCATCTTTTCTGATTGACTTGTCAATCTTTAAAAAATCAAATATTTTTTCTCTGAACAAAATCATCACAGCTGAAACAACCGCTGCACCAAGGGTAAACAGAACGAAATTACTGTAGACCGTGTTTTTCAGACGGTCAAATTTTTCTCCGCCAAAAAGAACCGCAACATAAATGGAATAGCCTGCGGTATATCCCCAGAACACCGATGAAATGAACTGAATGAGGGCGCCTGTTGCTCCCGTTGCGGCAATGCCGTCTGCACCGAGGAATTTTCCGGCAATGACAGAGTCGATAATCGCATATGCCTGAGACAGGAGACCTGAGAGCACAAGGGGAATGGCGAAGAGTATGAAGGTTTTGTAGATGTTGCCTTTTGTGAGATCTTTCATATTGAGTTCCTTTCAAATTGGGGTTTGTCGCTCTGTTTAACACTAGGGCGTGAGCCTTCCCCCTGGTGGGGAAGGTGGCAAGCTTGCTTGACGGATGAGGGGATAGTGACACTCCAAGAAAAGAGCACTTGTGCGAATTTGATTGGTTAGTGGAGCGTTAGAAAGCAGTATTTTCAGTAGTTTGA
>JAZNUS010000107.1:0-2682 GCA_045592485.1 Clostridia bacterium
AAAACTTTTAGCACTTTTACTTATGGCAGTTATGTCATTTACACTTTTAACAGGTTGTGGTTCAGATCCCGTTTATGATGATTTGGAAAACTTCTTAAATGTTGAAATGAAAGAAGTTACTGAAAATTATACAAAAATCACAACAGAGGTTGGAACTTGGGAAACACTTGAAGATGATGCTGCTATCAAGAAAAATATTGACGATACACTTCTTCCTCTGGTAAACGGTTCGCTTGAAAAACTCAAGGACATTAACCCCGAAACAGAAGAAGTTAAGGCTATTAAAGATAAGTATGTTAAGATGATGGATGCTTACAAAGCAGGATTTGAAGCTCTCTCTGAAGGCTGTGAAACTCAGGAGGAAGTAACAATAAATGCAGGAAGCCAAAAGCTTGAAGAAGCTGTTGAACTTCTTGACGAATATAACAAAGCATTAGAAGAACTTGCTAAAGAGCATGGCTCAGAAGTTGAGTATTAATAGCAGAACAGTGTATTTAGAAAAATCGAATGCAAAAAACTACATGATTCGGAAATTCAAAAAAGTTTTCGGCATTTCTCCCATTGCCTATCTCATTTATCATTGATTTTGACAATGATTAATGATATAATGAACAAAAATATTACACCCAAAGCGAAAGCGAGGAAAAAATCATGCCATTAGTTGATATGAGCGTCGAAAAATTATTTGAATACAAAGGGGTTTCTCCCTGCCCAAAAGATATTGATGAATATTGGGACGAAGCCCTTAGTGAAATGAATTCACTAAATCCCAATGCAGAATTTATAAAAAAAGACTTTCCTTCAAAATCTGCCGACATGTATGACCTTTTCTACACAGCCACAAAAAATGCAAGAATCCACGCAAAGGTTGCAGTGCCTAAAAACGAAAAAGGCAAAATGCCTGCAATTCTTATGTTCCACGGACTTTCGGGTTCTGCTCCCGACTGGTGTGACCTTTTGAAATATGCATCAGAAGGATTTGTTGTTGCATATATGGACGCCAGAGGTCAGGGCGGACTTTCCGAAGATGTGGGCGGTGTTGCTGGTACAACTCACACAACACCGTTTACAAGAGGTCTTGACGGAAACAAACACGACCTTTTAATGAGAGATGTGTACCTCGACACAGCTCTTCTTGCAAAAATTATAATGGGACTTGACTATGTTGACGAAACCAGAGTCGGCGTAACCGGTGGCTCTCAGGGAGGGGGCTTGAGCGTTGCCTGTGCATGTCTTGTGCCCGAAATCAAAAAATGCGCTCCAATGTATCCTTATCTTTCGGATTACAAAAGAGTTTACGAAATGGACCTTAACAAAGGCGCATACGAAGGACTGAGATATTATTTCAGAAACTTTGACCCCACACACGAACGCTTTGACGAAATATATGAAAAGCTCGGCTACATAGACATTCAGAACCTTGCAAAGCGTATGAAGGCAGAGCTTCTGATGTTTACAGGTCTCATGGACACAATCTGCCCCCCGTCCACACAGTTTGCGATGTATAACAAGGTAACCTCCAAAAAGAATGTTATCTTCTACCCCGAATACGGCCACGAAGGTCTTAAAGGTGCATCGGATAAAATTTTTGAATTTTTGTGTGATTTATAATAAATAACAGGAGGCGTAAAATGAAACTTTCAGTAAACTCAAATGATGCAGTAAAGGCTGTGGGCTTTGAAAAATCCCTTGAAATTTTTTCAAAAATCGGTTTTGACTGCTATGATGCAAGCTTTTTTGATACAACTTCAGATTTTTTTGGTAGGGACTACAAGAAATACTGTAATTTTTTGAGAAAAAAAGCCGACGAGCTCGGTATTATCTGCAATCAGGCACATGCACCCTTTCCGTCTGTAGACTGGGGAAAAGATGATTTTAACAAAAAAAGATTTGACGAAATTGTAAGAAGCATGGAATGTGCATCAATTCTCGGTGCAGAAATAATTGTTGTTCATCCGGTGCATAAAGGCTTGCCGAAGAATGTTGACGAATATGCAGTCAACAAAGAGTTCTATGAAAAGCTCATACCCTACTGCGAAAAATTCAACATTAAAGTAGCAACAGAAAATATGTTTAAGCACGACAAGCATCGCAATGTTAAGCTGACCGATGTGTGCAACTCACCCGAAAAGTTTGTTAAAATGGTGGACCTTATTGATTCCGAGTGGATAACTGCCTGTCTTGATGTGGGACACTGCGGTGTCGTTGGTGAAGATGCGGCAGAAATGGTTTATGCCCTCGGTCACGACAGATTAAAAGCTCTCCACATTCACGACAACAACTATATAAACGACGACCACACTGTTCCCTTCCTTGGCAAAATGGACTGGGAAAGCATATGCAAAGCCCTTGCCGACATCGACTATGAGGGAGTGTTTACATATGAAACATACCCCTGTTCAGACCATCTTCCCCATGAGCTTTTGCCCGATGCACTGAGATTTATACACGCTGTAGGAAGGTATCTTATAAATAAAATTAATGACTCAAAATGAGAAATCGTTAATTTGTGATTTAAATTTGAGTTTAGCGCTCTGTTTAGCGCTAGTGTGTGAGCCTTCTCCCTGGTGGAGAAGGTGTCAAGCTTGCTTGACGGATTAAGTGATGTCCCAAGAGTGCGAATGCACGATTGGCAGACAGAACTTATGCACCCTTTAGTAGCTGAGGGGATAGTGACACTCC
>JAZNUS010000108.1:0-4309 GCA_045592485.1 Clostridia bacterium
GCTGAGAAAAGCTATTATTCCTGTGCGAAAAAACAGATTTTTTGAGCGAATAAGGAAACATAAATCCAATAAATTCCCAATAAATATGAGATGAAATTTCTTAAGTTGACGACATTGCCCCTTAGGCAGGGGCGGGTTTCGCTTCAGCCCAATCCCATCTCCCCGATAAACCCCAATTTATAACAACAAAATGATTATATCACACTTTTTCTTTGTTTTAAAGTGTTAATTTACAAAAAACATTTGAAAAATTTATAATTTATGCTATAATCAACTTAAAAGCAGTTAACAATGGAAAGGTCTGATATAATGCTTCCCGAAAAATTTGTCTGTGCATCAAATGAGTTCGCATCATACCCCAATCCTGTTGCCGCACCTGTTTTCAGAAAAAGCTTTGTTGCAGCTTCGGTTCATAATGCATCTCTCACAATCGGATGCACCGGATTTTATGATTTATATCTGAACGGTGAAAAAATTACTGACGGTTATTTAAAACCATACATCTCCAATCCCGAAGAGGTTATATTCTATAACCGTTATGACTTGTCCCACAAGCTGAAAAATGGTGAAAATGTCATTTGTGTAATTCTCGGAAACGGCTATGCCAACCCAATTGGGGGAGCTGTCTGGGAACACGGAAGAAATAGCAAGAAACCTCCTGCCTTTGCTTTGGAGTGCATATACGGCAATGAATGTTTTAATGCAGAGGAAATGCTTTGGAACCGCTCGCACATTCTTTTTGATGATTACCGTTGCGGAACCTACTGTGATATGACTCTGTTCAACAATGCCTGGTATCTTTCCGGATTTGATGATTCCCACTGGAGTGCGCCTCTGGCTTGCGATTACTCCCGCTCTTCAAAAAAGATAGCTGAATGCGAGAGTGTTGATGAAATCCGAAGAATAAAGGCTGTTGAACACTACCCCGGTGTTTTGCGTGATTACCGTATGAGAGACGGTTTCAGAGCTAACCACTATTCCGGTGACACCATAATGGAAAAAACACCAACAAATGGCGGATACATATATGACTTCGGCGAAAATTGTGCCGGAGTGCCCTGCCTTAAAATAAAGGGCAAACGGGGACAAAAAATTCATATGCAGTTTTCAGAGCTTCTTTTTGAAGGCTTTGTGGACTACCTCAATGTAGATGTCTATCCCGACGGTTGCTGTCAGAAGGATGTTTATGTATGCTCGGGTGACGGTGTTGAGGAATATATTCCGCCGTTTACCTATCACGGATTCAGATATTGCTACATCTACGGCATAACCGAAGAGCAGGCAACCGACGAGCTCCTCACATATGTTGTTCTTCACAATAAGGTGGAAAAGAAAACGAAATTTCAATGCTCCGATGACATGTCAAACAGAATTTTTGAAGCCTGCATCAGGAGCGATTTGTCAAATATGTTCTACATAATCACCGATTGTCCCGGTCGAGAAAAGAATGGATGGACAGGCGATGCGGCAGTTTCAGCCAATCATTATATGCTTCATTATTCATCTCAAAAGGTTTTTTCAGACTGGATGTATTGCATCAGAAACGCTCAGGCAAAAAACGGTGCGCTGCCTCTTTTAGTTCCTTCACCCGGTGACCTTTGGGATTGTGTAATCTGGGACAGTGCAGTTTTTGCATTGCCCTATTATGCCTACCGCTATACAGGTGACACAAAAATTATAACCGACAACGCAGAGGCAATGATGAAAAACCTTCGTCATCACATTTCAATTCTTGATGAAAGAGGTCTTTCTGATTCGGGACTTGGCGACTGGCTTCCTGTTGATTCGGAGGCTGACGACTATGCATCACCTCTTGGTTTTTGCGCGTCCTGTGTTCTTCTTTTGTGTCTGAAAATGTCAACAGTGATGTTCGATGCAGTGGGTATGACCGAAAACAGAGAGTTTTGTGAGGTTAATTATGAAAAGCTCAGAAGTGCAATCCGCTCCGAATACAACCGGAGCGGTGTAATTACAAAAGGCAAAACCGAAAAATATGTAAAACCGACTTATCGCATATGCCAGACCTCTCAGGCTCTTGGTCTCTATTCGGGAATTTTTGACGAAGATGAAGAGACAAAAGCCGTGGATACTCTTGTGGGATTAATACATCAAAATGATGATTCCTTTGACTGTGGATTTTTGGGGCTCAGAGTTATTTTTTATGTGCTTTCCGAATATGGTTATTCAGATCTTGCATATAAAATGATTACAAAACCTTCACATCCATCATATGCCAATATGATATATCGTGGAGAAACAAGTGTGTGGGAAAGATTTCAGCCTCCCGGCAAAAGAATAGGTTCTCACAATCACCATTTTATGAGTGATGTTTCAGCTTGGTATCTTCAGACTGTTTCGGGCATAAATGTAAATCCCGACTGTGACAATCCCGACAGAATTGTCATAAACCCTCATTTTATATCATGGCTTGAAAGTGCACAGGGAGAGTATTCAAATAAAAATGGTTCTCTCAGTGTGAAGTGGATAAAAAAAGATGACACAATTACTGTTGACATTGATACACAGGGAAAGCTCGACATTGTGTATGGAGATAGTCTTAAGAGTGAAAAATGCATTGTGAATTACAACAAGAAATAATTTTGTATCAATGAGGGGTGTGTATGCACTCATTTTGGTGAAAAAATCAACAAAAATATATGTTGCTATTGTAAAATGAAAAAATGTGTAGTATAATAAATTCTGTATGTTAATGTTTTATAATATTTTTATATTTATACTGGAGGTATTCAAATGAGCACATTCTTAGACACAATCAAAGCTCGTGCAAAACAGGATAAGAAGACAATCGTTCTTCCCGAATCCATGGACAGAAGAACCTTTGAAGCAGCTGCAACTGTTCTCAAGGAAGACATTGCCAACATTATCATCATCGGTACTCCCGAAGAAGTTGCCGAAAACAGTAAAGGTCTCGACATTTCCAAAGCTACAATCATCGACCCCTTTACATATGAAAAAACTGAAGACTACATAAACCTTTTTGTTGAACTCAGAAAGGCAAAAGGTCTCACCTATGAAGAAGCTAAAAAACAGGCTCTCGAAGACTATATGTACTATGCTTGCCTTATGGTTAAAGCAGGTGATGCAGACGGTGTTGTTTCCGGTGCTTGCCACTCAACAGCAAACACTCTTCGTCCCAGTCTCCAGATTGTTAAAACAAAACCCGGCGTAAAGCTCGTTTCCGCATTCTTTGTAATGGTTGTTCCCAACTGTGAATATGGTGCAGACGGCACATTCATTTTTGCAGATTCCGGACTTGAGCAGAATCCCGCTCCCGAAAAGCTTGCTGCAATTGCTGCTTGCTCCGCAGAATCCTTTGAGCTTCTTGCTCAGAAAGAAGCTATTGTAGCTATGCTTTCACACTCCACAAAGGGCAGTGCAAAGCACGCAGATGTTGACAAGGTTGTTGAAGCAACCAAAATCTGCAAAGAAAACTTCCCCGGAATCAAGGTTGACGGTGAGCTTCAGCTCGATGCCGCAATCGTTCCCGAAATCGGTTCTTCAAAAGCTCCCGATTCCGAAGTTGCAGGTAAGGCAAATGTTTTGGTATTCCCCGACCTCGATGCAGGTAACATCGGATATAAACTCGTTCAGAGACTTGCAAAAGCAGAAGCTTACGGTCCTATCACACAGGGTATCGCAATGCCCATCAACGACCTTTCCAGAGGTTGCTCTGCCGAAGATATTGTTGGTGTTGTTGCAATCACTTGTGTACAGGCTCAGGCAAAATAATTTTATATATTAATTTTATAAAGGCGGTATAGAAATGAATATTTTGGTTATTAACGCAGGAAGCTCTTCTCTCAAATATCAGTTTATCAAAATTGAAGAAGAAAAAGTTCTTGCAAAGGGTCTTTGCGAAAGAATCGGTATTGAAGGCTCAAAGCTCACATTAAAGGTTCCCGGTAAAGACGATTATGTTGTTGAAAAGCACATGGACGACCACTCTGTTGCAATCTCCATGGTTATTGATGCTCTTACCGACAAAGAGCACGGTGTTATTGCGGACATGAAAGAAATCGACGCTGTTGGTCATCGTGTGGTACACGGCGGTGAAATCTTTGCTTGCTCCGTTGTTATTGATGAAAAGGTTAAAGAAGCTCTCCATGTTTGCTCCGACCTTGCACCTCTTCACAACCCTGCAAACATCATAGGTATCGAAGCTTGCGAAAAAGCTATGCCCGGTGTTCCCCAGGTTGGTGTGTTCGACACAGCTTTCCATCAGACAATGCCCAAGAAGGCATATATGTATGCTCTTCCTTACAAGTATTACGAAAACTATAAGGTAAGA
>JAZNUS010000109.1:0-13683 GCA_045592485.1 Clostridia bacterium
CCCCTGCCTAAGGGGAGGTGGATTTGCCGTAAGGCAAAGACGGAGGGGTACGAAATGCAGAAATATCAATGCTTTCAGCAATACCCCTCAGTCAGTTTCGCTACGCTCACTGCCAGCTCCCCTTAGGCAGGGGAGCCTTTCGCCCTAGTGTTAAAAAGAGCGACAAATTCCAATTTATCGCACAAATTACCGGTTTCGTCAGTTAGAATAAATAAAACGCGTAGGCGTTTTTACCAAAATTATTAATTATTAATTATTCATTATTCATTCGGTGAGTTTGCAAGCAAACTCACCGCTAAACCCCATTGAACTTTCCGGTCAACGGTGATATAATCATTATAATCAATCAGAAGATGGTGACAATATGGAAAATACAAAAGTGTACATAGCCAAAACAACTGCCCTTCAAAACAGCGTTATATTTGACAGATTTTATCATTCTGCCTCTCTCGATCGAAAAGCCAAAACCGACCGTTATGTAAATCACAATGACAAAATACTTTCACTGGGGGGAGAAGCTCTTCTGTTTTATGCACTGAAAAGTGAAGGAATAACAGATTTTGAAATTGAATATTCCCAAAAAGGCAAACCCTATCTCAAAAACACAGACAATGTTTTCTTTAATCTGTCCCACTCAGGCGATACCGTAATGTGTGCACTGTCAGGAGCAGAGGTGGGGTGTGATACGGAAAAAGTGAGAGATACAGCCCACGGATGTGCAAAACGGTTTTTTTGCCCCGAGGAATGTGATTTTATTGCGAGCAGAAAAACAGAGGAAAAAAGAAAAGATGCATTTTTCAGACTGTGGACCTTAAAGGAAAGCTTTGTGAAGGCAACCGGAGCCGGATTGAGCCTCGGACTTGACAGCTTTTGTTTCGACCTATCAGGCACAGCACCAAAGCTCAGCCATTCCCCGGATGGTAATTTTTACTATTTTAAGGAATTTGATTTTAACGATGGATATAAATATGCTGTGTGTTCACTTTTACCCGACATTCAGGAGGCAGTTATTGTGGATTTGGCAGCCCTTGACGCAATAGAATAGCTAAGATAATTTTTAATACGACAAAATTTATCTTGACCTTAAGTTCATATTGTGATATTATAGTAGATAATTTATTTAACTTGGTTAAATATTAACCTTGGCAAACATTTGATGTCAAGAATAAAAATCAAAGCTAATTCATATACAGAAAAAGGTGAAAAATGTGAAATATCGTTATCAGGAATTTGAAGAAACCTTAAACGGTATGTACCCTATCAATGTTCAGACTGTGTTCGGGACAGATGTCAACAATCACGAATATTCTCTTTTGCACATTATTGAAGCAACGGTGGAAAAAAGCGGCGAGGAGCGGGTTTGTGTGTCGGAGCTTGTAAATGCTCTCCCTGTTACTGCTCAGGCAATTTCAAAATGTCTGCGCAATCTGGAAAACAAAGGCTGCATCAGCCGCTATGCCGACCCGGCAGACAGGCGCAGAACAATTGTGACAATTACCGATTCCGGGAAAGTGGTTCATAACAGGATTACACAGGGACTAAGAAAATTTATGGAATATGTTTTTGACGGTCTTGAGGAAACTGAATATTACGAATATCTGCGGCTTACAAAGAAGCTGAAAAAGCTCTATAGCGATTCTGTCATGAAGCTGACATCAGACATCTCGGAAAAGGACATGGAGGGAAAATAAAATGAAGCTATATGAAATCTCAGTTAAAAAACCTGTTGCGGTTACTATGGCAGTGCTTATGTTTGTTGTTATCGGACTTTATTCCCTGACTATGCTGCCAATGGAAATGACCCCCGACATGGAGCTTTCCATGGCCGTGATTGCCACTCAGTATTCCAATGTGGGAAGCGAAGAAATTGAAAACATGGTGACAAAACCCCTTGAAGGTGCAGTGGCGTCTATAAGCGGTGTGGACACCATAACCTCACAGTCATCAGAGGGAATATCCATGATAATGGTGCAGTTCAACAACGGCACCGACATGGACAAGGCGGTTGCCGATATGGAAAGCAACATCAATCTTGTAAGCTCTTTTCTGCCCGACGATGCCGGGGAGCCTATGGTTGTTAAGCTCAACACAGATATGATGGCAACAGCTCAGTTCAGCATAGCCTATGAGGGCTACGACCTTGTTCAGACCAAGCAGTTTGTGGACGAGGTTCTTGAAAACAAAATAAAGTCTGTAAGCGGTGTGGCAAGTGTGTCGGTGTCGGGTGCCCCCAACCGTCAGATAGATGTGTACATAGACCCGGCAAAGCTCTATGGCTATGATATGAGCATGGGTGATATTGCAACCGCCATAACTGCACAGAACCTGAATCTGCCTGCAGGCACCACCTACACCATGGGCAAAAAGCTTTCTGCCAGGGTGCTTGGCAAGTTTGAATCCATCGAAGATATAGCAAATGTTCCACTTATGACGGCAACAGGTCAGGTTATTAACCTGCGGGACATTGCCGAGGTCAAAGACAGCTACTCCGACATTACAAGCATTGCACGGCTCAACGGCTCCGATGCCATATCGGTGACAGTGTCCAAGGAGTCCGATGCCAACACAGTAAATGTGGTCAAGGGCATCTACAAGGCTCTCGACGATATGTGTCGTGATAATCCACGGTTTACCTATGATATGACAATGGAACAGGGAACTCTCATTGAAGACTCTGTAAACTCGGTTGCCCAAAATGCCATATCCGGTGCAATTCTTGCAATTATTGTTCTCCTGCTGTTTCTCGGAAGCCTCAGAACTTCCCTTGTAATAGGCATATCTATGCCGGTTTCGGTTATAACAACCTTCATTGGAATGTATTTTTCGGGAATGTCACTCAATGTAGTGTCTCTTGGCGGTCTTGCCCTGGGGGTTGGTATGCTTGTGGACAACTCGGTTGTTGTTCTTGAAAACATTTTCCGCCACCGTAAATCGGGAATGGAGCCGGAAAAAGCATCGGTGACAGGCGCCGGAGAGGTTGTTGGTGCGGTAATTGCATCGGTTCTTACAACCTGCATTGTGTATGTTCCCATTTTGTTTATCGACAACATAATGGCAGTAATGTTCAAGCAGCTTGCATTTTCCATAATATTCTCGCAGATTGCATCGCTCCTCACCACATTTCTTCTCATTCCGATGCTTTCGTCAAGAATCGGCACAGAACCCGGAAACAGCAAACTCTCAAAGCTTCTTGCCCCCTTTGACCGTGCAATGGAGAAAGGTTACCGCTTTTATAAAAAAACCGCTCAAAAGGTGCTTTGTCACAAAAAGAGCTTTATGGCAGTGGTCCTTGCAATCTTTGTTGTGTGCATATTCGGTCTGTTTTCTATCGGTATGGAGCTTATGCCCTCATCTGACTCAGGCTCTCTCACAGTAAGCATTTCACTCCCTTCGGGAACGCCTCTTGAAGAAACCGACGAAATGACAACAAAGGTGGAAGAAATCATCAATCAGAATAAAAATGTAAAGAGTGTGTTTGCTCTGGTTGGCTCGGGCATTGATGCCGCAAGCACTCTTATTGGCGGCTCAAGCGGCGACACAGCCTCAATAACCGTTACTCTTAAAGACTTGTCGGAGCGAAAGGATTCTGCCGAAGATGTTGTTCAGCAATTAAGAGAAGCCCTTTCCGGCATATCCGGATGTGAAATAGAGGTCTCAACCCAGAGCCTTGCTATGGCAAGTGCATCTTCAAATGAAATGAGCGTTCAGTTCAGTGCTACAGACGACAAAGCACTCGAAAAATATGTCCTTGAAGCCGAAAAGGTTCTTGCATCAATAGACGGTGTTGCAGAAACCTCAACCTCAATTTCCGACACAAAGTATGAACTGCACATTCGACCAAACCGTAACCGTGCAATGAATTACGGTCTCACCCCTGCCCAGACGGCTACTCTGGTCAATAATGTGATTTCCGGTGTCACGGCATCACAGTACACCGAATCTGGAAGTGAATTTGACATAAGGCTTAAATATCCCGACGATTATGCTAACACCTTTGAAAAGCTTTCATCTTTGCGTGTGAAAACACCCCTCGGCACATGGGTTGCCCTTTCGGATATTGCCGATATAGAGGTTAACGAAGGCTACACATCACTTACCCGTGTTGCTCAAAGAAGAGTTATCACCCTTTCGGCAAAGCTCTACGGAACAGATCTTGGAACAGCAACGGCAAAATTCAACAAAGCCATGGAAGCACTTCCTGCTCCCGACGGAATTACCCGTGATTCATCGGGAACCTATGAAATTATGATTGATGCTATGGGACAGCTTGCTCTTGCAATTGCGTTGGGTATATTGCTTATGTATATGATAATGGCGGCACAGTTCGGCAATCTGATACAGCCCTTTATTATTCTCGCCACAATTCCCCTTGCACTTATAGGCGTGGTTCTTTCCCTGATTGTCAGCGGTAGCAAGCTTTCTGCAGTTTCCTGTGTGGGCATACTGATGCTCGTTGGCATCATTGTAAACAATGCTATTGTGCTTATAGAATTTATAAATCAGCTCAAAGAAGAAAAGAAGGGCACCCCCTGCAACGAGCTGATAGTTGAAGCGGCACTTGTAAGAATGAGGCCGATTCTCATGACATCACTGACCTCCATTCTCGGATTTTTGCCCATGGCAATGTCGGGAGAAGGCGGCGGTGCAATGATGCAGCCACTTGCAATAGTTCTCTTGGGTGGTCTTCTTGTGGGTACCTTCCTCACTCTCTATGTAATACCGGTTATATATTCCGCAGTGGAGAGCAGAAGTCAGAGACGAAAAAACAAAAAGAGTGCTTCAAAGCAAAAGGATTCAATAAAAAACAACAAGGAGGGTTCTCTATGATAAAAAGAATATGTACACTGTGTGTAGGGTTTCTTCTGGTCTGCTCAAGTGTTATGGCTGACGCACTGCCGTCTGCTCAGGAAGAAGCTTCTCTCAGCCTTTCTCTTTCAGATTGTATCAGTATGGCATATGAGGAAAGTGCCGATCTGAAAATATGGGAGGTAAATGTTCAGAATCTCAAAAAGCAACTGAAGGATGCCATTCTCAATCAAAAAAGCATGAAGAATGTGCCCATTCATGCAAGCAGTAATTTCGATATGATATATGTTAAAAACGGCTACTATGTTTCACTGTTCCGCAAGCAGATTGAACTTTCCAAGGATGAAGAGGAAAAAATAAAATCGAATCTTGCATATGGCGTTACACAAAAATATTACACATACAAAAATGCACTGAGGCTTTGTGAAACAGCGCAGTCTGCAGTGGGAAGAGCCACCGCCAATCTTGACATCATAAAGCAGAAATTTGCTCTCGGAATGTGTACAGGGCTTGATGTGACAAACGGAGAAATTGCACTCCGGGAGGCTGAAAACTATCTTTTGCAAAGCAAAAACAATGCAGAGCTTGCAAAAGATACTCTTTCAATTGCCATCGGAGCTGACCCCGACACCACTCTTAACCTTACCGACACCATTGAGTCGGCACCCTTTGAGGCAAACCTCGTGGAGGACACAAAAAAGGCAATGGAGAGCCGCTACGATGTTAAAGCCCTTTCCGTAAACTCCGAGCTTGCCAAGGAATATTTTGAAGCGGCTCAGTCTCTCAGTCCCGACAGCACCACATATTATTCAGCATACACCAAATATATTGAAAGCACCCACAATTACACAACAGGCATTAAAAACATTGAACTTCTGATTAAAAGCTCCTGCTTTGATGCAATGAATGCATGCAGCGCCACCGCTATTGCAAAACAAAAGCTAGAGTTCAAAAAAAGCGAATACGAGGTTCACAAGCTCCGATTTGAAATGGGTATGATTACAAATCTGATGCTTACGGCGTTATCAGACGAATTGACAGCGGCAGAGATTTCCTATGAAAATGCTCTTCTAAGCGAAAAGCTTGCCACGGAAAAATATGTCTATCAGATAAGCACAGGTCTTTGATGAAGGAGGATGCAAAAATGAACAAAAAAATAATATCTGTTTTACTTATTGTGCTGATGCTTGGATTGTCTGCCTGCTCCTCGAAGAATGAAGCTAAAGACAATCAGGTTACCACCGGTGTCAATGTCAGTGTGTATGAGGTTCAGAGCGGAAGTATAGATTCTGCAGTTTCCTACACAGGCACCCTCAATCCCACTCAGAGTGTGAGTGTATCGTCAAAGGTCAGTGCAAAAGCAAACTCTGTCAGTGTTAAAGAGGGAGACTATGTGAATGCCGGTGATGTTTTGGTAACCCTTGATGCCACCGACATACGCCTTTCCTATGAGCAGGCAAAGGCCGCCTATGACAGTGCGGTTGCCGGATATAACTCTGTTCTGAACTCAAGCTCAAAACAACAGACCGCTCAGGCAGAGCAAGCCGTTCTTTCCGCTCAGACTGCCTATGACCAGGCAAAAATAAATTATGACCGTGAAAAGCTTTTATATGAAAACGGATCGCAGCTCAAAATAGCTCAGCAATCCTATAATGATGCCAAGTCAAACTATGACCGAATGAAACAGCTTTTCGATATGGGCGGTGCAAGTCAGCTTGAGCTTGACAGTGCCTACACTGCTCTCGTTTCGGCAGAAGGCAACTATAAAACCGCCGATGCCACCGCATCAGCTTCCTTTGACGGAGCAAAATCGGCTCTTACCAACGCAGAAAACGCACTGAAAAATGCAAAACAAAATCTTGAACTGACAAAAACTGCAGTTCAGTCATCAATTGCAACTGCAAACGCTTCGGTAAATTCTGCAAAAGCTTCCCTCAACATTGCCGCAAACGGCCTTGAAAACACCACTGTGACGGCACCCATTTCAGGCTATGTTTCAAAATGCAATGCAAGTGCAGGTCAGATGGTGGGGGCAGGAACGGTTATAGCAGAAATCAAAAACACGAATATGGTCGATGCAGAAATCCATGTTACCGAAACGGTGGTTCCCTTTGTGACTGTAGGAACAGAGGCTGAAATCTCCGTTTCCTCGGCGGACATAGAAAACCTTAAGGGGTCGGTTTCGTCGGTTAATCCTGTGAAGGACGACCGTACAGGACTCTACACTGTGAAAATCTCCATTGACAATGCCGACGGCTCCATAAAGGCAGGTATGCTGGCAGACATCACTCTCACAACCCAGAGCGCCAGCGGCATTGTGAAAATCCCATCCGATTCGCTCATTAACGATGGCGGTAAATACTATGTGTATCTTGCCAAAGGCGGTAAGGCTGTGAAACGGGATGTGACAGTGGGCATCACCGACGGGGTGTATACGGAAATTACAAAAGGAATCTCTGTGGGAGATTCGGTTGTTGTTGACGGCAAGGAATATCTTTCGGAAACCAACAACGAAATTAATGTTACGGAGAATTTTAAACAGGAATAAAGAAGCAAAGATGTTTATTATAAAAAAGTGCGTTGACACGCACATCAACACCCCTGCCCCTCAATCTTGAGGGGTGGGGATTTTCTTTTTTAGTTTTGATGTAAAATATTCATATGACTATTTTACAAAAGATTTTTTCAGACCATTTTCATAAGCTCAATAACGGTATTAAAATTCGTAATACCGTTATTGAGAATGTCGATAAAATGATTCGTTATTATGGAATTTACGCCAAACACCATCGCCATGAAGGTAAATTGAGCTTGTTTATACCAAAAGAAAAAAGACGTTTCCACATCCGTCAAAATGCTTGGAGAACGTCTATTTCCTTGTCATTTCATTTTGATCCACTCTTGTGCAAATGTGGTCATGAAATGACTCTTCTTCAATTTTACCTTAAAGGCACCCCGTTTTTTGAAAATTACAAGAATTTGGTTAATTCTTCTTAATGCATCTCTAAGTCTACACAAACCATAAACACACTCAATTCAATTAACGGGCAATCAATAACTTTACCGAGGTTTCGCACGACCTCTTTTTGTTATGTCTTTCTTGATTTAATTTTTATTATATCACACATTTTTTAAAATGCAATTCCCTATACAGTAACAAAATTGATATATTAACTATAGTTTCCACCCGAAGGTGCAGATGGATATACTTCATTAAATGCAATATTTAGATATTTATCAAATTCTTCTACCGATGAATAATAATCACAGTAATTATACATTACTTGTGCTATTTCTAACAATTCTTCTTCGGACATTACGTTCAATTTGGAATATGCGTAGTATTGGTATAAATCAGTCTGCATTGCTTCGACTATTCCATCATATTTTTTACCACTATTACAGATATACAAAAACTCTGTTTCATCTGCATAAATAAGTTGGTGTTGCCCATTGGCGAATAATCCAACAACATCATTTATTATTGCTGAGTTATCTATATTTTCTATCTCGTCATAGAATATATCATCTAACAGTCCAAGTCTTTTTGCAGTGTATAATGATTCCGTACACCAATGTAAGCCATCATCAGAAGTCGAAGGATAGTTTGAATATTCAGGGACAGATACATATTTGTCGGAAATACCGCTGTCAATTTTATAAATTGTAAGACAAAGCAGACGAATTACCTCTGCATATGTTAAGTGGTTATTTGGCTTAAATGTACCATCTTCAAACCCTTTAAACACACCCAAAGCAGTAGCTTTGAGGACATCTTCATCTTCAGTATCACTATAGGGATTTTCTGTTGGCATTATAGTTATTCCTGTATTATTTTCATATATTGACACTATTAAAGCTGCTATTTGTTCTCTTGTAATATAATAATTCATAACGGTTATATCAAACTTGGAAGAATCAAGCAATTTGTTATCATAAGCATATTTCACTTTTTTACTAATTCCATCAAATATTGCCATTACACCGCTTTTAACATTAACATATACATCATATCCAAGAATTTCAGCTATATCTCCATATGGAAGCAATAATCGTTCATTTATGATTATCGGAGCACCGGATAAAGAAATATTTTCGGTCTTTCCGTTATCAATATATACAGCAGTCGTATTGCCAACAGTAACGCAACATTCTTTTTCGCCTAAAGATATAATCATTATCTCTTCATCCGGATTATACTCAACAGCCCAATTCAAATATTCTGAAACCGCCCTCAACGGTGCATAAAATACATTATCTATTATAGTTGGTGCAACATCAATTTCATATGGTGTATTATCTACATAAATTGTCTGACTATCGGCAACGAGATAAACATCGGAAACATACTTTGCCATATATTCATAATCAAGATTTGATGGAATATCCAAATCTTCAGCGATTGCCAAAGGTCTCAAATTTACCATATTGCTCCAACACATTACTTTCGCTCTATCCATATCATTTTTATAAGGCATAGCGATGTTGTATGTAGTTTGACCTTCGCTATATTTTTCGCTTTGCAAACCCATCAAACGATTATTTTGGTCGTATATCGCAACAATTATTTCACCTTCATCAATGATTGGTTCTATTGTTATAGTAAAACTAATATCACTGTCAACTAATCTGAAGGTTGTTTGTGTTAGTGGAGTTTCTTTCAATTCTGTTACGGCATTTACTGCAAAAGCATTATTCCCAATGTCGTAAAATTTTTCGGAAATTGTGTCATAATAATCCGCTTCAAAAAGATATGCTTCATCAATTACATCTGTAAGTCCAGTAATAATAAATGGACTGTCTTCTACAAACGAAGATACATAATAATCGCCAATGCCTATGTAGAAAGATGAAATCTTTGCTGTCGCTGTACTGTCGGAATCGTATGTTTCGTAGATGCTTCCGTATTTGTCATAAATTCTGATTTCTTTATAATCATAATAGTTATTATTGATAACAATTTCATCAAAATTTATTCTAATTCGTGCAGGAAAGACGTTATCATAGTACACATCATTATGTGTGCTGATAATATTCGATGATAAATCAATTATTTCTGCATCTGAAATATCATCAACCAATCTATGGTTATTATAATAATAAAAGCTATCATCAAATTCAAATCCAATTTTGTATGGTTTGCGTTCTACTTCTTTAAACTCATAGCCGCCAAATTTTGATATTTTATCGTTGCTTACCAATACATTATCTAAATCATAAAGTAACACCCGTGTTGTTTCGTCTATTTCATTAGTTGTTACTTTTTCGATATGTCCGTTAATTAACCCCTTCAATTTAGATAAATCTGACAGTAATTCAAAATCCACATTGATAGTATCGCTTGTAAAATAATACCATTCTGCGTTTTCCTCTACATATGTAACCCCATTTTCTGTGATGAACAGTTCAAATTTATCAATCAAATTTTCAGGTTGATTGTATGTATAACTTTTGCTGCCTGTACCTATAACTGTAGATGTAGAAGATGAATTACCCGGCGAACCGCCACCGGCAGTTGGTTTTTTATATGATTTAAGTGGATTTATTGCATAATTAGGCTTAATTACATTTGTAGTTGTTCCGAAGTCGTATGATACCGTCCATTCTCCGTATGGTTTTTCTTTAGCATCAACACATATTTTTTTAGAAATATAAATTTTATAGTTAGCTTCCAATTTATCACTAAATATATTAACATAGACTGTTTTTTCTTGTCCTGTTAATTGATTTTTTGCGGTAACAGAAACATCAAAATATGTATTTTCATCCATCAATACATCATCAGGGAGTGTAATCATTCCGGTTATAATAAATTGCTCGGCCAACACTATGTTCAAGTCTTCAATAGATTGAGAAGTGGACGTTATAAATTCATATTCATCTTCTTCAAACTCCATATCGCTATTTACATATCCCGACATCAAATAATCATCATTATTAACTGATAATTTTATGTACTCGCTCGTGTTTTCAACTATCCCAACTATATATGATGTCGAATTATAAGTTTGAGGTATTGTTACATTTACTGCATTATTTGAAGTTTCAACGGTAATACTTAAATCCTCTTCAATAACATAACCATCCGGCAAAGAAATTGTTCCCGAAATATATAATTGAGATTTTAAAATGATTTCGTTATTGCTTTCTAAATTCAAATCACCTATATTAAACAAGCCCTTGTCGAGTTTTTGAAGTTCAGGTTTATTCGATGAAGGGATATAATAATATAAAGTATAATTGGTATCAGCTTCAAGATTAAGAATACCGGAAACAGACGAACCGTTTGTATATTTAGCAATGGATACATATTTATCATATCCATCATCTGCAATAATATATACTTTTGTATTTATGCTCTCGTTTCTTAATGCTTCATCACAATCTATTGTGTATTCTGCCGCAACAGAAGAGGAAGTGAACATACAATTAAGATTTGTATATTCATACACATCTGCTTTAATTTGCACTATGCTTGAAATTGTTTGCTTATTAGATACGGTTAAGCCGTTATATGTATAATCATCATAAATCCAAAACTTTCCATATATACCATCATAAGATGTATTTATTGAACAAGTTGTAGTAAAAGTCGTATAGTAACTGCCCTGTGGTATTGTGGCAATAACTTCATAATTCTCATATGCAATTTCGACTTCTTCCTCAATATACTCATCAGCAGATAATAAAGAAACGCTTGATACTTCGCTTAAATTCACACCACCGAAGCCACCATAAACTTTCAAACCACCTTCGGGGGCTACCATTCCTGCAGGCAACGAGATAGTGCCACTAACGGTATATTCAGCTCTTGGGGTTTGAACAGGACGAATGACTGTAACATTACCACCGCCCATGCTACCCCCACCGGAGCCACCACCGCTGCCACTACCTGCATTGGGTGACGAAGAAGCAGTAACAGGTAGAATTGATGTTAAAATAACGAATAATGTTAAAATTAAAGATATATATTTTTTCATCTTGAAATCCCTCCGTAATTTAAAAAGTGCATAACCCATATTACAGAGTTATGCACCGAAAAACGCATATCTCCTGTAATTGTTTAGGTTGTCACACACTAACAAAATTTGCTGCACAAGGGCATAGGCAAAAACGAGAGAATGCGTTTTTACCTATTTAGAATGCCCTAAGTACAATTATCCTATTATAATGTTAGTATGTGACTATATCATTATAACACTAATTACTTATTTTTACAATCCTTTTTACATTTTTTCCCTTTTGCACAAAAAGAAAACTGCAACATTAGTCTCAAACTAACATTGCAGTTTTAATTGTTTTTGAATACGCTCTCCTTATTTGGTCGTAAGTTTTGTCTTTCAATCCTCAAAAACCTTGATTTTACGCCATTTATTTGTCAATCGTTTTCATTGTCGGAATTTCAATTCCCACAATCACATAACTCATTATAAGTCTTCATAACCCTTTTATCAAGCCACTCTTTTCTTTCTGCTCGTTACGCAAGTCTTCATAACTCTCCATAAAATGTGTTCCACTTGGCGTAAGTTATGGCGTAAATGGCGTAAGGTTACATTTTATGTCCATGCGAACATGGTTTCTAATGCATTGACTTCCTGCCGTTTTTTCGCTTCTGTCACATGGGTATAAATCTCTAGAGTTGTCTTGACTTCTTTGTGTCCTAAGACATCTTGTATAACCTTAAGATTCATATCTGCTTCGCATAGTCTTGTTGCGAATGTGTGACGAAGATTATGACAACTGAAGTTAGGGATTAAAACAGGATTTTCTTCTTTCAGCATGGCTTCGTCGTTGTAGTCACGGACAATTCTGCGAATTGCTTTGTTGACAGTTCCGTAATGTTGCACACTGCCAAATCGATTGACAAATATGAAATCAGTGTAGCAATCAATCGTTACCTGGCAGGTGATGCCTGTTTCTTCCTGATTTGCTTTTTCGAGGAGAAATGCTTCCTTTACAAAATCCATCATCGGAATTTTACGAAATCCCTTTTTCGTCTTCGGTGTGTTGATCGCAAACTTGCACTTCTTACCTTTGCCAGTGCTGTAATAGACGAGAGTATGGTTGATGTCGATAACGCCTTCCTCAAGGTCAATGTCGCACCATCTAAGCCCTGTTAATTCGCCTATTCGTACCCCTGATCCGAACATAACCGCAAAGAGTGGATACCAATGGTTATATTTTGGCGTTCTTTTTAGATAGTCCAGAAACAACCTTTGTTCATCTGCAGTTAACGCTTTTCGCTCTTTCATTTCGAAGTTGTGAGCTTGCTTCAGTTCTTTGAGCATCTTGTCAGTAGGATTTGTGCGTATGCAGTTATCATCTACTGCTAGGTCAAACACCTGATGCAGTACATTGTGGATGGTATCTATAGTAGACATGGATAATATTCTTTCGTCTGCGAGAGTGTTATAAAACCTTTTCACATCCGATTTCTTGATATCCGCGATTTTATTCTTCCCGAAACCGTCTCTTACATAATTGTTATACATATAAAGGTAGTTTTGAAATGTGTTGTCTTTAAGACCTCGTTTCAAATCGCACCATGTATCAAACACATTGTTAACTGTCAGTTTCTTCGTTTCGGTTTTGATTCCATCGTGTTCGTCAATCACAATTTCTTTTTCAAGCTCTCTGAGTTCTTCCAGAGTCGGTGCATATACAGCGTGCCTTACTCCGTCAGGGCCAACCCATCTGTAATCGTAAGTTCCGTTCTTTCTCTGCGATTCGCCCTTGCGAAGCACTCTTCGGTTACTGTCAAACCGTTTGTTCTTTTTACCTTTCTCTATATTCATAATTAACTCCTTCCTAATGGCTTGCACCGGAAGGAACCTTAACTATCGATATTCATTATACTATATTTTAGCTGTGTAGTCC
>JAZNUS010000110.1:0-6472 GCA_045592485.1 Clostridia bacterium
CAAACTATTGAAAACGCTGATTTTTAACGCTCCACTAACCAATCAAATTCGCACAAGTGCTCTTTTCTTGGAGTGTCACTATCCCCTCATCCGTCAAGCAAGCTTGACACCTTCTCCACCAGGGAGAAGGCTCACACACTAGTGCTAAACAGAGCGACAAATTCCAATCTACAGTTAAGATTAACCTTATTATATCCCGACTCTCTTTTTTTGTCAATCACTGTCAACAGAAATCAATTGCAATCAACCCCGAGTCGAAAGTATACTGAACTTACAGAAGGAAAACAAAAAATCAAAAGGAGTGTTACAAATGAAAAACGAAAAATTGCCAATGGTTGTTTTCAATGATTTACCCCGAAACTATCCATTCAACGACAACCCCTCTGAGCGCATAAGCTACATAAAAGAAATGAACTGCAATGCAGTGCACATTTCGCCGGTGTTAAAATCAGTCAACGGTTCAAATTATGCTCCGGACTACAGCCTTCACACCATTGACTATGATCCACAGTGCTTTGAATGCTCTCTTGAAAAGGATGCCATCGAAAACGAAGAGGCTGAAAGACTTCTGAGAAAATATATCGAAGAATGCAAAAAAAGAGACATCAGAGTTTTTTATGATTTTGTTCCCGGTCACGCCGGAGTCGGTGCACGGATTGTAAAGGAGGCACCTCACTTTTTCAGCTACGATGAAAGCGGAGAGATTATTCATCAGAGCTGTCCCGGTCAGTTCTACGAAGACCTTGTCCGCTTTAACTACGAAGAAAATCCCAAAGGACTTTATGAATTTGCCTATAAACTGGCTGAGCATTTTGTAAACCTTGGTGTAGACGGCTTCCGATGTGATATGGCGGTGCATTTGTGTCCCGATATGTGGAAATATGTCATAGGCAAGGTGAAAGAAAAGCACCCTCATATCATATTCATCGGCGAAAGCTTCGGAACCACCCCCGACAAAATTATAGGTCTTGGAGATGCCGGCTTTGACATGTACTACAATTCAAGCTTTTGGTGGAACCTTGGCGAAGACTGGCTGAAAGAACAAACTGACCGTTTTGCAGATGCCAATCTGAAATCTGTGGGAATCCTTGCAAATCACGACACAGACCGTTGGCTCCCATCCTGTGGTTCAATTGAGGTTGCCGAAATGAAAATGAAGCTGATGATTTTTTTAAACAGCAGCATCAGCATCACCGCAGGCGACGAAATTGGTGTTACAAAAAGGTACAATGTTTTCGAAGCATCACCCTTTGATGCCGATGTCACTCCGCCCCATCACGATTTCAGAGAGCTTTTTGCAAACACTGTGGCAACAAAGCTTTCACGAAAGGCATTGTGTGCAGAAAGATTTGATGTCACAAATCTTCCCAATCAGGAAATCTATGTTATAAGAAAAGAAGCAGAGGGCGATGTTTGCGAGATTCTTGTTAACAATTGCCTTGAAAAACGCACAGTTTTTTACAATAATTGCTATGTGACAATAGCACCATTTGGTGTAAGTATATTATAAAATTAAATTTAAAATATAAGGAGATGTAGATATGTCATTACACGTGAACGGAAGATTCAGCTACTATGGTTCAGATTTCGCAGATATACCCTTTAAAAGATTCAGTCTCAATTCCGGAAGCATTACTGTTAATCTGAAAGCAGGGGACATTTTCAAGGTGTCATCACCATACTGGAAAAATACCCTTGGCTATGGAAATCTCAAAGATAGTCCGTATTTTGATGGTGAGTGGGACGGCTTTTACGGCGTCAACATCTGTTGCCTGATGGACGGCAGATACTTAATTACCGTGTCGGGCGAAACAATTGAAGCAAGCTTAGTCGGAGATATTGAAGACGAAAACTCCCTCTGGCAGATTGTTGGAAATCTGTCGAGATACCCCGACAACAACTGGGGAAGAGGAGAAAACAAATTGTTCCTCAGACCCCTTTCGGAGAACAGCTTCCACAAAGATTATTCACCTGAACTGTATAACTGCTACTACAACGAAGAACCCGTTTTTCTTGAGAAAAATGATGAATTTAAGCTCGGCATTCTCCGCTCAGCCGATGAATGGGTAAAGCCTGCAGGTGCAAGCCTTCTTGTGTACAAGGGAGACTGCGGTGCAGCTTTGGAAGACGATTTGGGCTTTGGCGACAATGTGGGCGGTGCAAACATAAGGGTTAACACCCCCGGAAAATATATATTTTATTTATATGTGAATAAAGAGGATACATCGGATTACCGCATTCTCTGGTCCCGTACATATTGACATTATCTGAAAAATGTGTAATATAAAAAGTGAAGGATTGTTGAGGTGACAGAAGATGAAGGAATCGGATAAAGTGAAAAATACAATCAGAAGATTTTTGGAAAGAGACAGGTTAAAAAACCTTAAGCATCTGGCATATGAAGGCAGCGAGATTGCACAAATTGCCCTCGGCAACATATTTTTCTACGGAATAAACACCCACGGCGGATATGTCAGCGATATTGAAAGAATTATAGCACTGAGGGATTATTCTGAAAAGAGAAAAACACAATATCGCTTCCCCAAAAGCAAGGTCAGGATACCGGATAATTATGCTGTTTTGTGTGAATGCAGTAATCCTCCCGACTATGATGAAGCACTGAACTGGTATTCAATGGCGGCTTTTTCCGGAAACAAAGAGGCACTTGAAAAGGTTAAACTAATCAAAGAGGGCGGCTTGCCCGAAGATGCAGAAGCAGTCAAAAAGAAGCACAGACTTTGTGTTTTCCGGATTAAAAATGATTGAAGGAGAGATTGGCTATGAGTAATAAATATGAATTTGTAAGCACGGAATACGGAACAAAGGTTGTAGCCCACGAGCCTGTTGTTATTGCATATGTGGTTATGGGCGGTTCGGGGTGTAATATGGTTTCCCTCGACAAAGGCGGCAGCTGGACAGAAGGTGCCGATGAAATTATCGGTGTATATGGCAGTCAGGAGGAAGCACAAGGTGCAATCCGCGAATATATCAGTGAGATAACAGGGAGGTAATTTACAATGACATTAAAGGAATATATGGCAGAATGTGAAATGTTTGAAAATCTACCCCGGGCAGTAATCAGAATGGTTGCCTTGCGTGAGTATCAGAAATTCGAAAAAACTCTTGAGGACTGGTACGAAGACAAGGACGGAGAATACGGCTTTTGCTCTGTATGGAGTATGTATGCACAGTATGCACAGAAAAACGAAGAAGACCTTATAAACCTCAAACCTCTCATAGGGCAGTGGTTGGGTGAAAATGACCTTTGGAGCAAGAATATGGGGGAAGAAGTGAACGACGGAATCAGACACTATTATTTGTTTGAAAAAAGCAGCGTTCCCGAAAACGAAATTCCCGAGTTTTCCAACAGGGAAATTGCCTCTCTTTTTGAGAATGATTTTCTGTCCGTTCCCACTCCCGGATTCTATGATTTTTTCAACCCTGGAAACTACACCAGAATCCCTTCAGAGATAAAAGGCAAAACAAAAAACTTTCCTTATTTAATGAGCAAAAAAAGAATCGTGAAAAAAGTGAAAAAACACAAATATGCAATCATAGCCAATCTGAACGGATTTTTCCTCAGAGGGTGTGACGCCTGGGTTTCAGGGGGGAAATCATGGAGGGAAAGCCTCATTGAGCTTGCACGCAAGCGCATCTCCGAGGCGGTGGGTGAATGATATGAAGCTTTCAGAATCAAAAGAAATGCAGATAATGCCCATAAAAAAGCTGTGCAGCCTTTTCGAAAAGAAACCGTCGTGCAGTGGAGCAATCGTCATTATATGTTCAAGAAATGAATTTGACAAAAGCTGTCTCAAAGCTTTTGATGCATATCTTGTTTTGGAAATTGACGACACCTTAATGGAAGAAAGCCGTTATGCTTTTAAAGAGAGAGACGGAGAAACGGTGAAAAGCTTTCTTGAGGAAAACAAGGATTTTGAAAAGCTCTTTGTTTGCTGTGACAGCGGAGAATCAAGAAGCACAGCCCTTGCCGCGGCAATTTTAAAACATTTTGGAAAAAGCGACAGAGAAATATGGGAAAATCCTTATTTTCATCCGAATATGCTTGTGTACAGAAATCAGCTCCGGGCATTCGGCAGAGAAACAGTAAAGCTGAAAATATTATATCTTAATAAAAGGAGAGGAAAGTGATGAAAAGCGAAATTGAGAAATTCTATGATAACACATTAAAACCTGCCACCGTAATTCTGGCAAGTGCTTTTGCCTCCGGGGGAGCTTTACCTGTGGGAGAGCTTTCGGAACAAATCTTTCAGATTGTTTTGAAATATGCAGAAAAAGCCTGCAACGACTACCGTTACGGAATGTTTTATTTTGACGAGGACAGCTCTCACATGGAGGCAAAAATCAAATCCGTTGCCATGTGCCTTGAAACAAACCGGTTGCTCGGAGTTAAAATGAGCAGAGACCATGTGACCGACCTTGTACTGATGGCTTTGTTCCGGATAAACACGGCTGCTGTTGACTATGAGGAAAGACACGAATTCCTTGGAAAATTTGTGGATTTTGGCAACATCTACCCTGTGAGCGACCTTATGTATGCTCTGGTGATTATTGTTTTCACTGTGTATATGCAATATCTCCTTTCCCTGCGTGCAAGCAGTGATGCCGTTGAATTTGACGGAGACGGTTTTTGCGAATTTATCAATAGCCTTGATATGCTTTGCTATGAGAGGGTGTATATTATGATTGATGAGTATGTGCAGATTCACAGAAAAAGTGTTGTGGATAAATAAGGAGGAATTTTAAATGGAATACTGTGGTGAATACATTTTAAACATTATAAATGGTAAAATCATGTTTCCGTGGGAAACAGATTCAGACAAAGAGCTATTGTGGTTAATTTATCGGTGCCGTGACAAAAGCTTTGAAGGCACAAGCATTATCATATTCAATAAAAATGAACTGGACGAATTTATTTCAGCTTCAAAGGAATATTATGCTTCCGTTGAAGTCTTGCACAAAGGAGATTTTGTCCGTGAGTCCAACGGAACATGGAAAGTGCCGGAATGTATTACGGAGCATTTGAAGGACAGTGAAATTGTTTTTCAGGGGATGGGAGAGTACATTGAAATACTTACAAAAGATGAGCTGTCTGCATATGAAAGCCTTTATCCGGGTGATGATTATGAATGAGAAAAAAATAGTGAAATCAGCCATAGCCATTCTTCCGATGTTTATCATAATTTTTTACATAAGCTGTCTGAAAGAGTACGGAGGTGAGTATCTTTCGTGGACAGATTATGTCCGGGAGCTCGGAATAGCAATCGTCTTTGGAGCAATTTCTCTTTTTGTTGCAAAGCCTATGTATGGCAAAAGCCCCTTGTTGGCTACTGCATTCATAGCCTTGGTTTCAGTTGCCTCAATAGCGATAATGACGATTGTGCTTCCCGGAGACAGCCTGCACTATGCAGAAATGCTCACATTGAGCCTTTGCCCTCTTTTGTGGTACGGTCTGTCTGTGGCAATTGACAGAATAACAAAACAGTGTCCGGTTATTGTTGGTTTTGCGATGTTCAATTTAATTATTGTTTTGTTCATATTCCTGACAGAAGAGGTTTTGTTCAGGCACCCGCTTTTTTCGGCAGATACACCTGCAGAGGTCTATATGTATGTCAGTGGAATAATAACTTTCGTGTTGTACAGCGTGGTTGAAAGGAAAAGAGTTTTTTGCGTCCGTGACACACTCCTTGCCTGTTTAATCGTTTTTGTGGTGGTGAGCTTGTGGATGATTTTTCAGGAACGGATAGCTTCAATAATCGGCTCTCTTTCCTTTGACAAAAATGCCGTGGATTCAGAGGGGGAATATCTGAACTGGATTTCCCACAGAAGGGCAATGGCTGATGCCTTTTTCAAAGGTGATTTTTCACCGGTCAATCCTCATCGCATTGCCTCTGCGATTAAAGGCTGTCCTGTGGCACAAATAAGTGCAGAGGGTGGGGGACATGTGTTTCCGTCGCTTCTTTGCCTGTACCTGGCTTTTTCTGTGCTTGGGGTCATATATGCAACAAATTGCAGAAAAGCCCTTGTTACTGCTTTGGCTTTGTGCTTTGTCTTAAAAATTATCATTGGCACCTTTGCGAACATCTTTCTCATTTTCTCAACATCTGTGGGCTTTCCTTTTATAAGGTCAGCATTTGATGTCATACCGATTGGGGTTATGCTGCTTTTCAGCGGTGAAAAACGAAATGACTGAAACAGAGAATAGATGTGATTTTGCTGAGTTAAATTTGGGTTTGTCGAGCTGTTTTGCGCTAGTGTGTGAGCCTTCTCCCTGGTGGTGAAGGTGTCAAGCTTGCTTGACGGATGAGGGGATAGTGTCACTCCAAGAAAAGAGCACTTGTGCGAATTTGATTGGTTAGTGGAGCGTTAAAAATCAGCGTTTTCAATAGTTTGAACGATTTTCAAATTTATATTTGAATTTACTTTCTTTTGTTTCCCCTCATCAGTCACCTTA
>JAZNUS010000111.1:0-8713 GCA_045592485.1 Clostridia bacterium
GTTACGGTAAATTGGGGTTTAGCGGTGAGTTTGAAATTGGGCTGAAGCGAAAGCCGCCCCTGCCTAAGGGGAGGTGGATTTGCCGTAAGGCAAAGACGGAGGGGTACGAAATGCAGAAATATCAATGCTTTCAGCAATACCCCTCAGTCAGATTCGCTACGCTCACTGCCAGCTCCCCTTAGGCAGGGGAGCCTTTCGCCCTAGTGCTAAACACACCGATAAACCCCAATCTGACAAGATATTAACTTTCGTTACTGAAAAGAAATTAACCCATAATCTGTACTTGACAGACGGGTATATAGTCTGCTTTTCGGCGAATTTACATTTTTACATATTTATATATAAAAAGCCTCAGAACTATTGCATTTTTCGAAGTTTTGTGGTATATTGTAAGATGGTATAAAAATATACACGGAGGAATGTTTTTTATGAACAAAACTTTCCGCAAAGATATATACAGATATTACGGTAAAGAAGGTGAAAACATCCTTCACCGTCTTATGCGTCCCCCGGAAATTAAATATATTTCTCTTTTCAGAAAAGCCAATGGTTGCACCTTTAAACCGCTAAAGCTTTTCTATACATGGCGTTTAAAGCTTATGTCCTATAAAACAGGAATACAGATTCCTGCAAGAACCTCAATCGGCGAAGGCTTCTACATCGGCCATCACGGCAGAGTCATAATTCATCCTGATGCAAAGCTTGGGAAAAATATGAACATTGCAACAGGTGTGACAATAGGCAGAGAAAACCGCGGAAACCGAATTGGTGTTCCAACCTTTGAAGGCAACTGCTGGATAGGCACCAATGCGGTTGTTGTGGGTAATGTGACAATAGGAGAGGATGTTTTAATTGCCCCCTTGGCATATGTGAATTTTGATGTTCCGTCTCATTCGGTTGTTGTGGGTAATCCGGGAAGAATTATACCAAAAGAAAATGCCACGAAGGATTATATTTGTAATCAGGTCTGACAAAAATTTTGGAGGCAAAAATGGCTGAAAAAAAAGATAACAGAATTAAATATAATCTTCTTTCCGGCGTTTTCTATCAGATTGTCCTCATTGCAATGAGCTTTGCACTGCCAAGACTCTATCTCGAAAGCTTCGGCTCAGAGGTGAACGGTGTGCTGTCCACCATAAAGCAGATTTTCACATATATGTGTCTTCTTGAAGCTGGCGTCGGTCTTGCAACAACCCAGGCACTCTATGGTCCTGTTGCCCAAAAAAATCAAACCGGCATTGACTCTGTTCTTTCGGCAACTCATTTGTACTATGTGAAAACAGGAATAATTTATGGACTGATTGTTCTTGTGTTTGCCTTTGTCTATGGTTTCCTTGTTCCAACAGGAATGAACGGCTGGGTAGTTTTTACAATTGTAATCTTAAGCGGGATACCATCACTTTTCAGCTTTTTTGTTCAGGCAAAATACAGAATCCTCATGGAGGTTGACGGCAGAAAGTACATAATCACAAATTCGGAAACAGTTCTTCAGCTTCTTTCCAACGCCGGAAAGATTATTGTTCTTGTTTTTACCGACAATCTGATCCTTATGCAGCTTGTGTACTGTTTGCTCTCAGTTGCACAGCTTGCCTGCACCTATATTTACGCAAAACACCGCTACAAATGGCTGAGCTTCAGAGAGAAGCCTGATTTCACCGCCATTTCTCAGCGCAAATCCGTTTTGGTTCATCAGCTTTCGGCTATGGTTTTCAACAACACCGACATAATTCTGCTTTCGGTTTTAACGGATTTTAAAACTGTCAGCATCTACACTATATATAACATATTCTTTTCGCAGGTTCAGTCCTTCATAACGAGCATAACATCGGGCTTCAGTTTTGCTCTGGGGCAGATGTTCCACACAGACCGGAAAAAATTTATAGATGTCTACAGAATATACGAAACGCTGTATATAATGGCAACATTTGTGATATACACCCTTATGGCTGTTTTTCTTCTGCCCCTCATACAGATTTATACCGGAGGAATAAACGACGCCGATTATACAAACCCGTTGTTGCTTTTCCTCTTTGCAATTATGAATCTTTTGTCCAACGGAAAGCTTCCGTCTAACCATGTTGTGGAGTTTTCGGGACAGTTTGACAAAACTCGTTCTCATGCAATTGTTGAAATGACTGTTAACATTGTCATTTCTGTGTTTGCAATTTTAAAATGGGGAATATGCGGTGCTATCGTTGGAACAATTGCAGCACTCATTTGCCGTTCAATTCTTATGATAGATTTTGCAAACAGAAAGGTGCTCCTTAGAAAAGCCTTCGAAACCTATCGTTTGTGGATTATAAACGGTGCAGTTTTTGCACTTGTTATGATATTGCTCTATGTTGATGCCTTCGGCGGAGTGTCACCGGGAAAGCTTGTTATAAGCGGAGTAGTACATTCTGCGTGGATTGTAACACTGTATATCTGTGTTAATGCTCTCATGTCACCGAGCTGCTTCAAAAGCCTCATAGCTTTGATCAGGGAGAGAAGAAAAAGATGAACATTCCAAAAAAAATTCACTATTGCTGGTTTGGAAAGGGCGAAATGCCGCCCCTTGCAAAAAAATGTCTTAAAAGCTGGAAAAAGTATTGTCCCGATTACGAAATAATCCGTTGGGACGAATCCAATTGCGACCTTGTCTCCAACAGATATGTTAAAGAGGCATTCGAAGCCGGGAAATGGGCATTTGTAAGCGATTATATCCGTCTCAAGGTCATCTTTGACCATGGCGGCATCTATCTCGATACCGATGTTGAGCTTGTCCGCTCCCTTAATTCTTTGGTGAGTGGCGGACCATATATGGGTTTTGACGAAAAAGGCATTGTTGCAACAGGTCTTGGATTTGCCGCACAACCCGGCAACAAAATAATTGCAGAGTTTTTGAAGGACTATGACAGCATAGGCTTTGTTTTGCCGGATGGCTCCTTCGACCTCACTCCCTGTCCTGACCGCAACACCGAAGCACTCAGGCGTCTTGGAATGGATGTGTCAAAGGTGGGTCAGACCTTTATGGGAGTAAGGTTTCTTCCCGAGGACTATCTTTGTCCCATGGATTATTACACAGGCAAAAAGAAAATCACATCAAACACACATTCAATACATCACTACTGTGCTTCCTGGACATCACCTGTAACCAAACGCACTACAAGGATTAAAAGGATAATCGGAGTTAAGATGTATGACAAATTATACGGAAAGTTTTTACACAAATTTAAATGGCTGGAGTGGTAAATATGCCTGAAGAAGCATTTCGAAAATTAAAAAATTCCGTTCCTGTTCAGTGGAAAGTGTGTCTCTTCACTGCTGTTGTTATGGGACTTATCGCTCATCTTTACAAAATTACCAACTGGCTCCCTAACTGGGATTCACTGGTTTTCAGGGTTGACCCTCAGAATATGACCGGTCTTGGCAGATGGTTCTTGTCGGCGACCTGTGCTCTCAGTTCCTTTTATGATCTGCCTTTTTTGAACGGTATTCTGGCAATAGCCTTTCACGGACTTGGAGCAGTTTGCATATGCAAGATTTTTGATGTGAAGAAAAGCATCACCGCAGGTCTTATTGGTGCACTTACAGTAAGTTTCCCCGTTGTTACCTCAGTTATGATGTATAACTATGTTTCCGACGGCTATGCAATAGGATTTTTTATGGCTTGCCTTGCAGCAGTCTTTATCACCGCCGAAAAACCCCGGTACATTTTGGGTGTGCTTCTGATAACCCTTTCTGTGGCAACCTATCAGAGCTACATATCAGTTACAGCTATGCTTCTTTTGTTTTCACTCATAAAGGAGCTTGCATTTAAAAAAGAAAGCCTTTCAAAAACAGTTAAAAAATCTTTGTCATACAGCCTTTGCGGAATCGCAGGACTTCTTGCATATTACGGAATTCTGATGCTTATTGTTAGCATTTCCGGTGAAGCTCTTTCCGACTATCAGGGAGTGAAATCAACGACAGATTGGTCAAACATTGATTTTTATATGTCTGTTATATCAATGGCAGTAAATTTTGTGACATTCTTTTTTGATTTTTCAAAGGGTCTTAGTATATTTACTGTACTGAACATTCTGATGTTTTTCTCCTTTGCGGCTTTTGGCATTGCGTTAATAATAAAAAAGAAAAGCTATAAAAACGCGGGAAGATTGTTCTTTACGCTCCTTTGCGTTGCACTTCTTCCCTTTGGTGCAAGTCTTCTCATATTTATGAATCCGAATCTTGAGTTTCACAATCTGATGAAAATGAGCTATTGTGTATTTTTCGTTTTTTTCATTGTTTTGTATGAATTGAAGATTTTCAAGTCAAACAAAAACGAAAAAATGAAATGTTGGTTTGTTTTTGTCGTTGCTTGCCTGATGATATTTACAAACATCGTGATTTCAAATGTAAGCTATCACAAGGCACAGCTTGCCTGGGAAAGGTCTTTTGCAGAGCTTGTTAAAATATCTGACAGAATAGACTGTCTTGACGGAAGTGCAGATTGCGAAAAGCTTCTTGTGTCCGGTGCAATTCGGGGAAGTGAAGCCTACAGCGTTAATCTTCCTCCCGACATGACCGGTATTACTGATAATTACATACTCAGAAAAGATGATGAATCCGTTGGGCAGAGTGTTGTGTGCAGTGCAATCAATGACTATTGCCGAAAAAACTACAGGTTTTTGAGCGGTGATGAAAAACAAAACCTCCTTAATAATCCTGAGGTTGTTTCAATGCCGCACTGGCCCGATAAAGGCTCTGTAAAAATTGTTGACGGAGTAATCGTTTTAAAACTGGGTCAGGAGGAGTAGGGGAGCCATGATATACATTTGTGCCGATGATTACGGACTTTGCCCGCATTCAGACATTCGCATCAGAGAATGCGAAAACAGAGGCTCGCTCAATAAAATAAGTTTTTTTGTCAACACAGACACAAGCCCTGATGCCGGGATTTTTGAAAAAGAAAATGTTTTTGCCTCTCTTCACTTAAATCTGGTTGAGGGAGCGGCAGTTTCAAAGCCTTCGGAAATTCCCCTTATTGCTGATTCTGACGGAGCTTTCATTCATTCCTTTACGGGACTTTTAAAGCTTCATTTGTCGGGCAAACGCAGGGAGTTTGAAAAACAGCTTTCCGCCGAAATTGGCTGTCAGATAAAAAAATGGCTTGAGATTCTCCCCGATGGGAAGCCTCTGATGATAGATTCTCATCAGCATGTTCATATGATTCCCTCTGTTTTTTCAGCTCTTGTGACAGCACTTGATTCTCTGGGCGTCAGAGCAGATTACATAAGGATTCCCACAGAACCTCTGATGCCTTACATCACCACACCGTCCCTGTATTTTTCATACAGTATGGTAAATCTTTTGAAGCAGTGGCTTTTAAAGCTTTTGTATTTATCAGACAAAAAGTATTTAAATAAAAGCGGAGCAAAAACAGCAATTTTTATGGGCATACTTTTTTCGGGGAAAATGGATTTGAAAAGGGTTGAAAAAATTCTTGGAAAATACACCCGAATTGCATCAAAAAAGAATGCAGACATAGAAATTCTTTTTCATCCGGGCTATACAAATTGTGACGAAACTCTTACGGAGGCTGTGAGAGAAGATTTTAAAGAATTCTATCTTTCTCACGACAGAAAGACAGAATACGATTCGGTTATGAACCTTAAAAAATTATAAATATAAAAATAACAGAAAAGAAGTGTAGAAGATGGCTTATATTGAACAGGACAAGGTAGACGAAAAAACCAGGGAGCGTCTTGAGGCTTTGCTGGAAAAATCATATGCTTCATATTGGAAGAAAAAAAGACTTTTTGACATTTTTTTTGCAACGCTCATACTTTTATTCTTTCTTCCCCTTATGTGCGTAATTGCAGTGATAATCTACATAGATGACCCAAGTGCGGGTCCATTTTACAAGCAAATCAGAGTAGGACGACACGGCAGGGAGTTCTATATGTATAAATTCCGCACAATGAAGGCAGGCTCCGACAAAATCATAGATACTCTTGCAGAGAGCAACGAAATGGACGGCCCGGTTTTCAAAATGAAGGACGATCCCCGTATAACAAGAGTCGGAAAATATCTCAGAAAGCTTTCTCTCGACGAGCTTATGCAGTTTTTCAATGTGTTTAAAGGCGATATGACTCTCGTTGGTCCAAGACCTCCTCTGCCCAGAGAGGTTCAGTACTACACAGACTATCAGAAGCTCCGTCTCATTGTTACCCCGGGCATCACCTGCACTTGGCAGATTCACGAAAATCGAAATGATGTTCCTTTTGAACAGTGGGTTGAGATGGATCTTGATTACATACAGAACAGAACTTTTGTCAATGACTTGAAAATTATGCTGAAAACTCCAATAGTTATGCTTTCGGCAACAGGAAGATAAAAAAACGGACAGGTGAAAATAATGAAGGTTGCAATGATTGGTCACAAGGTTGTGCCGTCTCGAAGAGGCGGAATTGAAACAGTTCTCACTGCTCTTTGCCCCATTCTTTCGGAGCTTGGAGCACAGGTTACCTGCTACAATCGCTCAGGTGACAAAATAGAAAATGAATATGTGGGCACCGTTGAAAACGGAAAATACAAGGGCGTACGCCTGAAAAAAGCCTTCACGGTAAATGCAAAAGGACTTTCGGCAATGATTGCATCACATACAGCCGCAATCTGTGCAGCCTTTTCCAAATGTGATGTTGTTCATTTCCACGCAGAAGGTCCGGCAGCGGCAATGTGGATTCCAAAGCTTTTCGGAAAGAAATGTGTTGCAACAGTTCACGGACTTGACTGGCAAAGAGAAAAGTGGGGGCATGGCTTTGCTTCACGCTACATTAAATTCGGCGAAAAGATGCTTGTAAAATATGCCGACCGTGTTATAGTTCTCAGTGAAAGTGCAAGAGACTATTTCAAAGAAACCTATAACCGTGATACCGTTATCATTCACAATGGCATTGAAAAGCCCACAAGGCTTGAAGCCAAAGAAATCTGCGACAGATTCGGTCTTTCAAAGGATGGCTACATGTGCATCATTTCAAGACTTACCGCAGAAAAAGGCGTTCACTATCTTATTGATGCCTACAAGAAGCTTAAAACCGACAAAAAGCTTGTGATTGCAGGTGACACCAGTGATACAGACGATTATGTGGCTATGCTTCGTGAAAAGGCAAAAGATAATCCCAACATTATTTTTACAGGCTTCATCTCGGGAGACCTTTTAAGGGAAATGTATTCAAATGCCTATCTGATAACTCTCCCTTCAGACCTTGAGGGTATGTCTCTCAGCCTTTTGGAGGCACTTGCTTACGGCAATGCACTTGTTTGCTCGGACATACCTGAAAACACTCTGGTTGCAGAGGATAAGGCGGTTTACTTTAAAAAAGGCAATGCCGATGACCTGGCAAAAAAACTTCAGTATCTTTGCGACAACGAAGAGGCTGTAGAGCAATATAAAAACAATTCTTCTGATTTCATAACAGGCAAATATAACTGGAACGATGTTGCTAAAAGTACCTACAGTCTGTATGAAGAAGTTTTAAACGATGGCACGAAAGGAAGAAAATAATATGTCCAAATCGAAAAACACAATAAAAGAACCTCTTCAGGACTTCGCCACACAGGATCAAAAGATAAAGGAACATCTTAAATCTGTTTTTCCCGATGATGTGTATTCTGCATGGATTGAATATTTCGATATTGAAAACACCGACGGCAAAAAAATTGTTATCGGATATTACGGTGATGAATCAATAAAAAAATTCAAAAAAGAATATGGCGAAATGCTTCAGATACACATCTGCTCAGCTATGGGCTGTGTGAAGAAGGTAAAAATAAAGAAACGCAAGGCAAAGAAAATTAAAAATGTTTCAGTGAGAATGAATAAAAATATAAAAGTGGCAAAGCTTCTGGGAGTCAGCTCTGTTTTGGCGGTAATCGCCCTTGTGGTTGCAGTTTTTGCTGCAAACTATATTGTGAATCTTAATTTCACGGAAACTTTTTATAACACAAGCAGTCTCAAGGTAAACAGCAAGATAAGGGTTATTCAGATTTCCGACCTCCATTCGAAAACCTATGGAAAAGATAATTCAAAGCTTGCAGACAGAGTTACAAAGCTTAAACCCGATATAATTTTATTTACCGGAGACATTATTGAAGCAGATGATTCATCTGTTGATGGTGTGGTTGACCTTTGCAAAAAGCTTTCCGGTGTTGCTCCTTCGTTTTTTGTGTATGGAAACAACGAGGTTGAGAAATTCTACGATATTCCCCTCAATCAGACAGAGCTTGATAAAAAGTTTGGCTTTAACAACGACACAAGAGAGCCGTCAAAGCTTTCGGAAATTACAGACGAGCTTGAAACAAAGCTTGAGGGTGTTGGAGTAAAGGTTTTGAAAAATGAAGTGGCAACCCTTTCGGCAGGAACAACCGAAATTGATGTTTTCGGAGTTTTAACATCTAATCCGTCCTCTTTCTGGTCCTATGCCGGAGATGCTTTCAATAGCTATCTCACCCAAAACACCGACAGACTCAAAATAACTGCTATTCACGAACCCTTTGTGTTTAACGAATTTAAACCTGAAACCTGGGGCGATCTTGCAGTTTGCGGTCACACTCACGGCGGAACGGTGAGGGTTCCGTTCCTTGGTCCCCTCTATACCCACGAAGGTGGAATTTTCCCCGCAAGAGAGGGAGACTGTGTTGTGGGAAGATATGATGTATCAGGAACTCCGCTTGTTGTGAGTGCAGGTCT
>JAZNUS010000112.1:0-2691 GCA_045592485.1 Clostridia bacterium
AAGAAAAAATTCCTGCTGTCGGTGTATCTGCTTATGCTTTGATGGCGGCAGGTGGCGACTTCGGCGCTTCATTTGCACCTCAGACAATGGGAATTATCGTTGATAAAATTTCCGCTACTGAATGGGCACAGACTTTTGGGAGCAGTTTATCCTTGTCTCCGGAGCAGGTAGGATTTAAGGTCGGTATGCTGATCGCAGCTGTTTTCCCGATTTTAGGTGTACTTCTTTTGTTGTACATGAAAAAGTTTTTTAAGAGTGATATAAAATAAGTTAGCTAAGTCCCTGAATTGGCAGCCATTTTGAAGCTGCAACCTGCCTTTTGAATTTGCAACCTGCAACATCGAAATGCAACCTACCCCAATTTTGTATTAAAGGTGGAGTAGTTAGACAAAAATAGCAGATAGGCTTTTGCCTACCTGCTATTTTTATGTTGTTGTTTTAGTTATTAATTTGTGATATAATCAACTCGACAAATAAGAATTTATCGAACTAATAATTACAAGGAGCTGACTTTTTCAGTCAGCTCCCTTTCTTTGTATGCAGTTAAGTTTTTTACATGTATGTAATTGTAAAAGTATATGGAGAACATATAATTTACCCGATTTTTATTTTGAAACAAATCGGCAAATCATTTTGGATTTCGGTTTTAAGTGTTATCTTAAGAGAATTCTCATCTCTTGAATAGTCAATCTTTTCATCACTGCCCAAAAGTTCGATGCTTTCGATAAGATAATCGTGAGGAATATGCTTTTTGAGAGTTTTGATACTTACAGTTTTTGAAGGCCTCATCTGAAAAGCATAAAGATATCCGTATTTATATGTAAACCTGAAATCTTCGGTTGTAAACTGCTTCTCATCACCGTCTTTGAAAAATCCGTCAACTGCATTGACTTCGCCTTCGCCAAACTGTTTCCAGAACGTTGTGCCGTAAATTCCTTCGCCGTTAACTGAGAGCCATTCGCCCATTGTGAGAAGAACTTCGGTTTCTTCATCGGTAATCGTACCGTCAGCTTTGGGACCGATATTAATCAGCAGGTTTCCGTTTTTGCTGACGATATCAACAAGATCGCATATAACCTGTCTTGCACTCTTGTATTCGTTATCAAAACGATAACCCCAGGAATGTTTTCCGATTGCTGTGTCTGTCTGCCAGTAAATCGGCGAAATGCCTGTAAGAGCGCCGCGTTCAACATCAAAGGTTGCAACGTTCGGTGGAAAAGCTTCGTGCTTATAGTTGATTGTTACCTCTTTGCCCCATTCTTCAGCTCGGTTATAATAATATGCCGCAAGCTTTTTCAGATAAGGCTTGAACGAATGGTTGTGAATCCACCAATCGAAATAAAGAACAGACGGTTGATATTTATCAATTAATTCACAGGTGCGGACAAGCCAGTCTTCAAGCCACTGTGTACTTGCTCCCGTTGAATAAGTGTCGGCAGTGGTCTGGTGGATTATTGCGGGATCAAATTCTTCGCAGTAAACTGCAGGGCCGTAAAAATCGGAATATTTTTCATCATTCACATCGCTTTCGCAAAGTCTGCCGGGATTCATAAAGAAATAATGCTCTGCACGGTGAGATGATGCACAAAATTCCAGACTATGTTTTTCGCACTCCGTTTTCAGTTCACCTATAATGTCACGGCAAGGTCCCATTTCTTTCGCATTCCAGCGATTAAATTGCGTATCATACATGGCAAAACCGTCGTGATGCTCTGCAACGGGCATTACATATTTCACACCTGCTTTTTTGAAAAGCGAAACCCATTCGGTAGCATTGAATTTTTCGCCTTTGAACATTGGAATAAAATCTTTGTAGCCGAAAGCCTTTTGTTCACCCCAGGTTTTTCTATGATGTTCAAATTCACGTGACCCCTTTTCATACATTCCTCTTGAGTACCACTCGCAACCAAAGGCAGGTACGGAATATACCCCCCAATGAATGAATACACCTAATTTATCGTGCATATACCATTCGGGGACTTTGTGCTGTGACAGAGAGCTCCAATCAGCCTTGTATTTTCCGTTTTCATTTACTTTATCTATCAGGTTGAGATATTCCTTTGTTGTCATTTTCATCACCCATTTCATAATAACACATACCATGCAGTTTTGCACTATGTTTTTCAGAAAGCTTTGCATTTGAGAGTAAAAGGTTTAGTTGTTTTTAACATATGCATGTGATATAATCAACTCGACAAACCTGAATTTGACGAGGTAATATAAATGAATGAAGAATGCTTAATCTGTAAGGCAGCGTTAGAATATCTGGATACCGATGAAGTAATGGAGTGCGAACTTTGCCACAAAAAGCAAAACAGCAAAACAAGATGTGTAAAAGGTCATTTTGTTTGCGATGAGTGTCATACAAGCGGAATGGATGAAATCATTTCGATAAGCTTTAACAGTACATCTAAAAATCCTATTGAAATTTTGGAAGAAATGATGTCAATGCCATCTTGCCACATGCATGGTCCCGAACATCACATAATGGTTGGTTCGGCACTTTTAACTGCTTATAAAAATGCAGGCGGAAATATAGATTTGAAAACCGCACTGTATGAAATGCAAAAGAGAGGAAAGCAAGTTCCGGGTGGTGCTTGCGGATTTTGGGGCGCCTGCGGTGCAGGCATCAGTACAGGAATGTATATTTCCATTGCATTAAAATCAACCCCTCTCGCAAAAGATGCTTGG
>JAZNUS010000113.1:0-17189 GCA_045592485.1 Clostridia bacterium
TTGTCCTAAAAATCATCTTTTTTACGAATTTCCGCGTTAAAAATGGCTCATATCCGTCAGGATTATGAGCCATTTTCGCCTTGAACTTCATAAAAAATTTTGATTTTAGGATGCGCAGCAGTTTTGAATATCTGATTTTAGAATCAGGCAAGTAAGAAAATTATCGTAATACCGGCGTATTCCGGGAATTTTTTACGCAGCATAAACTGAAAATCAGAACTCAAAACCATTACTTCCTTATCGCCATCGACCTAAACCGAAGTCAGTTTTTTAATGAATATATTAAAGATTGAATTTTTCCTTTGCAGCTGCAAGGGCTTTGTCAAAGGTTGCCATCATTTCATCAACATTTTCTTTTGTAAATACAATCGGGGGAGCAACAACGATGAGGTCGTCATTGTTTCTCATAATAAGACCGTTGTCATAGCAGAAATCGTTGATGAAGGTACCAACATGATAGTCGGGATTGAGAGGAATGAGGTCATCACCATCGGTGTAGGCAAGCTCAATACAGAGCATTAAACCGAGACCTTCATAGCCTGATACGAAGTTATATTTCTTCATAAGAACTTCGATCTGTTCTTTTATGTAAGCGCTAAGCTCGTTACATCTGTCAACAAGCTTGTTGTCTTCAATGTAATCGAGAGTTGCAATAGCTGCAGCACAAGCGAGGTTGTGAGCACCAAAGGTGTTACCTGATACAAATTCACTGCCGGGCTTTTCACGGAAGCTGTCCATGATTTCCTGCTTCATAGCACAAAGTCCCATAGGCATCATACCATTGGTAAGAGATTTTGCAGTTGTGAGAATGTCCGGAGTTACGCCGAAATATTCAGAAACAAACATTGCACCACTCTTTGCAATACCAACCTGAACTTCATCAAAAATGAGAAGAATGCCGAATTCATCACAAAGCTCTCTTACCTTCTGAAGATAACCATCGGGGGGAACAGGATATCCTGAGTTTGAACCCGGGAGAGGATCCATAATCAGGCAGGAGATTGTTGAAGGGTCATTGTCAATGATGGTCTGACGAAGAGATGTAATACAATCCATATTACAGTTTTTCTTTTTCAATCCAAGGTGACAGTGCTTACAGTTTGCACCGTTTGTTCTGATTACGAAATCATTTACCATGGGTGTGTAATTTTTTCTGAAATAATCAATACCTGTAGCAGACATTGCTGTAACGGTTGTTCCGTGATATGACATATTTCTGGAAATTACCTTATAACGCTTTGTGTCGCCCTTGTTCACATGGTATGAACGAGCCATTTTGATTGCGGCGTCGTTTGCTTCAGAACCGCTGGACACGAAGAAATAGCTTGAGAGTCCTTCGGGCATGATTTTGTCAAGTCTTTTTGCAAGCTCAATTGCAGGCATGCAATAGTCATCACCAAAGTTGGGGAAGAAGTCAATCTTTTTGAACTGTTCGTTCATTGCGTCCATTATCACCTGATTGTTGTGTCCGCAGATTGTGGTGAGAAGTGAACCGAAGGTATCGAGATAACGGGTTCCGTGAATGTCATAAACGAAAACGCCTTCACTTCTGTCATAGATTTTGGGATGCTTATCAATGTCGGCATTTACAGCGTAGTGAGTACACACATGCTTCGCCGCATATTCTTTTATTTCTTTAATTTCCTGCTCTGTATACATATTTATCCTCCATTTACTGAAATTTGTTTTTTCTATCGATTATTCTTCTGTCTGAAGTCTGCTTTCTATGTAAGAGATACTGTCGAGCACCCAGCCTGAGAAGCAAGCTGCATGGTCAACATAAATGAGAAGAATATCGGGCTCGTCATCATACCAGAAGCCGCCTGCATATTTGCCGTCTTTGTCGGCAATCTTAACCTGAGTTTCAACAACAAAGTCAATAAATTTAACTGCAGCTTCCATTGCGCGTTCATCGCCTGTGAAGGAGTAGTACATTGCACAGCCAAGAGCTGCCTTGCCGCTGCCCCAATAGCTCCAGGTATCTTCTGCACAGGTGAAGAGGAATTCCATGTAGCGTTTTGCGTAGCCAAGATATTTATCGTCTCTTGTAATCTGATAGAGACGGTCCATAAGCATCATTGCAAAACCGCATTCCCAGTAGCACTGTTTGAGCTTTTTGTTGTCGATAAATTCTGCACCGTCTGCCTCGAGTGCAAGTGTGCCGTCGGGCTTTGTCATAAAGAAGAATTTGTCGGGGTCAGGCTGAGCATCGAGCTGTTTGATGCACCAATCAGCACATGAGAGAGCTTCGTCCATATCGTTGAAGTAAAGTGCAGTAACACCAACCCACGCTGTTGTCATAGCACGCGCAAAAGGCATACCCTTCTGGAGGGGATAACCGCCACAGGGCATTTTAAGGGTTTTGAGGAAATTGTAGATGGGATATGAAACATCGAATCTGCCGAGTCTGTGAGCGCCCTGACAGGTCCATGCATGTTTGTAAACATCCACATTGTTTTCAGTGTCATTTACATCCTCTGTGAGAATGAGTGAGCCGTTGGCACGGAGACGGTTGTCGCGAATCCAGGTAAGGATTCTGTGAGCTTCGTCATTGTTGCCCACAAGGTTCCAGGAATATGCCTGTTTGTGGAACGCATCGTGAACATATCCGTCCCAGATGTATCCTCCGTCTTTCTGCAGGAAGCCAAGCTGAAAATCTACCGCATTGCGGATAGCCTTTTTGCCGGCTGCAAATTTAACTTTTAATTCATTTCTGTCCATAAAAATTCATTCCTTTCTCTGAATTTATTATTTTTTAACAATATTGTAAATCGTTTTACACCACCATAATATCATAATATTATTACAATGTCAAGCATTTTATATGGTTTTTTTTGACATAATAAGACATATGTGGTATAATGTATGCAGCAAGTCTTGCACAGCAAGCCTCTGCGACTTCGTCGCTAATGTACTCCGTACATTCTGCAACATTGACTGCTGCGTAAAAATGCCCTTGCAAGCATTTTTACTTATGGTGTAATATAAGAAACTGAAGCTATTCGAAAAATTAAAAAGGGAGAGAGTAAGAATGGCAACCAACAGAGTTACAATGAAAGATATTTCCAACACCCTTGGTGTTTCAACTGCAATTATAAACAGAGCTTTAAACAACAAAACCGGTGTGAGTAAGGAGCTGAAAGAAAAGATTCTTAAAACTGCTGACGAGCTTGGCTACAGAGTGAACAAGGTTGCTCAGAGTATGGCAAGAGCCCCCATTACAATCGGTGTTGTTATTCCGGGTGAATGGGGAGAATATTTTGATGTTTTAAAGGGCGGCATCGAAAAAGAATTTGACCGTCTGCTGGACTATAATGTTGAAAGCAGATATTATATTATAAACAATATCCGTTCCAGCCGCGAAACTGTCAATATGCTTGAACAGTGCATAGAAGACAAGGTTTCGGGAATAATTTTGTGTGATGTGTTCCCCACAGGTCTTGAAAAAATTATGGAAAAATTAAAGCTTTCAAATATTCCCATAGTTATGATTGGCGGAACTCAGAACATGAACGACAACTGCCTTTGCAGTGTGCAGGTGGATGCTTACCTTTCAGGTAAAGTTGCCGCAGAAATGTTATCGTTTCTCACCGGAAGCGAACACAAAGAAAAAGATGTTGTTTTGTTTGTCGGGAACAAAGACAACATTGAACACAAATCAAAAATAAACGGGTTTGCCGACTTTGCGAAAACCTGCAATCTGAATATTATAGGTGTATATGAAACTCTCGATGATGACCAGATAGCAGAACAGCTTGCGAAGAAAATCATGAGTGAAGTAAACACAATTAACGGAATGTATATTGCTACTGCCAATTCTCCTGCTGTTTGCAGTGTTATTGAAGCTAACCAGTATAAAACAAAAGTGGTTTCTACCGACATATATGATAAAATAGCCGAATATATCCGCAAGGGTACCATTGCGTGTACAGTTTTTCAGGATCTTGAAAAGCACGGCCGTGCGGCTGTAAAGGTGATTTATGAATATCTGGCAGAGCAGAAATGCCCCGACAGAATAATGTATATTAAGCCGCAGATTATAATAAAATCGAATCTTGATTCTTATTTTGATAAATAAAATACAAATACATACCGATGAATCTGCCTTTGATGCTGAAGTCTTTCGGGGTGTGTCTGAGCCTGTGCTTGCTGCATTCTGCAAACACAGGCTCAGACATTTTTACAGAGAAAACAAAAGAGGAGAAAAACCTTATTTTCAAGGTGCTGATGTTTTTTTTATAAAAACTGTTGCAAAATAAATTTTTATGTGTTATAATCCCATAAAAGGGTAAAACGATTAACCTCGATTTTATTCAATATTTTATTGGGAGGAAAGATTATGAAAAAATTCACCAAACTCATTGCTGTTCTTTCCGCTGTTGCTATTATTTCCGGTATGTTTGCCGGATGCGGCGACAAAGAGAAAGAGGTTGCAAAGACCGACGGCAAAAACCTCAGCTTCTGGACTGTTATTGATGGAGACTCTTCGTCTACAATCAGTAACTACAATGAAATGATGATGTTCCAGGAACTTGAAAAGAGAACTAATGTACATATCGACTTTATTCACCCCATTGCAGGTTCTACCGGTAACGAAGCATTCGTTGTTATGGTATCCGGCAATACAATGCCCGATATGGTAGAGTATAACTGGAACGCCTATAGCGGCGGTGCACAGCAGGCACTTGATGATGGTATTATTGTTACTCTTAATGACTATCTTAAGGACCATGCTCCTAACTACTACAGCTACCTTGAAGGTGATAAGGCTGCAGACAACAACCACATCTACAAGCTCCAGACAACTACCGACGAAGGCAACTACTATGGCTTCAATGTTCTTAATGTTGGCTCAATCAGAGGCTTTGCAGGTCTTTTTGTAAGATCCGACAAGCTCAACGAATGGGGTATGGAAGTTCCCGAAACAATCGACGAGTGGACAGCAGTATTTGCAAAAGCAAAGGCTGCCGGCTTTGAAAAGCCCTTTACCTGTGATAACAATGTTATTTCCTTTGTAAGTGCCGATGTTCACGGATTCAACACTGCATTCGATGTTGGTAAGCTTTTCTATGTTGAAGGTGACAAGGTAGTGTTTGCTCCCTTCCAGAATGGCTATAAAGAGTATGTTGCTCAGATGGCAGAATGGACAAAAGCAGGCTACATTGACACAAGCTATATTACAAACGATTCCTCTAAAATTGAAGGTAACATGGCTAATGACATTTCTATTGCCGCTTGGGGCTATGTTGGCGGCGGTCTCGGCACAATTCTTCCTGCTCTTAAGGCAAAGAATGAATCCTACGACCTCGTTGCATGTCCTTACCCTGTAGCAAACAAGGGCGAAGTTGCCAGATTCCAGATGGTATATCCCGAAGCAAACGACAAAGCCATTGCTATTACCAAAGACTGCGGTAATGTAGAGGCTGCTTGCTCATGGGCTGACTATTTCTACAGTGAAGAAGGTATGATTCTCCAGCTCTTCGGTATTGAAGGCGATACCTTTGTAAAGGAAGAAAGAGAAGACGGCATACACTATGTTTATACCGACAAAATCAGAAAGCATGAAGGCTTCCAGTCTGTTGGCGAAGCACTCTATCACTATATGCTTCCCTGTAACCATCCCGGCTTTAACCAGCACGAAGACTATCTCTATGGTTACTATCCCTATCAGTCACAGCTCGATGCTCTCGAAACCTGGAATGTTGGTGTAGAAAAGGCAAGACCTCAGAAGCTTCCTCCTGTAGCAAATACACAGGAAGAGCTTCGTGAAATCATTGATATTCAGGAAGTTGTAGAGGCTGAACTTGAAATCGCTATCAATGATATTATCCTTGGTAAGAAGAGCATTGATACCTATGATGATGCAATCAAGACTGCTAAGGAAAACGGTTATGACAGATGGATTGAAATTACACAGGCTGCATATGACAGATATCTTTCAAAGATTGAAAAATAATCCGTTTAAAACAGTAAAATAAATTACACAAAAACAGCCCCGACTTTAGGTGGGTAGTGATAAGGAAGTATTGAAAATATCATTATCTACCGACAGACAGGGTGTAAAAGAGAGTTAAGCACATCACATTATTAGTGTGGTGTGCTTTTTCTCATATATGGGGTAAAATGTCACGCAATAGAGGTTGAAAAATGCCCTGTTTTAGTGGTTTTTAAGGCTTAAAACTGACAATGTGTAATGGTTTTATATTAAAACCCTTAAAAATGGGCTTCTATCGTTCCACTCCTTCTCTCTTAGAAGTATAAAAATCTGCTTTATTCCAATCAAGAATAGGCATTAAATCGTTTTTGACTTAACGCCTATTGAGAATATTACTTAATAATCTTTTCTACTTTGTGAAAAATATACTGCTCATATTTATCAAACTGCGTATTAGTATTATCGTCATAATATTGAACAATACTAAACGGAACACCATAATCACTTACAATTCTTGCGTTTTCATTAAAAGCATTGTGTTCAAGTTTTTGAAGCAAAATTGTTATTCCGGCAATCTCATCAATAGACTTACCTGTTTGGATACTTTTGACATATTTATACATAATATCAAATACACCTAAATATTTAACCAATTGATATCTGAAGGTATTATATACTAAATCAGATGTATCTCGCATTGCCTTATCGATTTCCGTTGTTTTTAATGTATATTTTAGTAGCCCGTGAAAGCCTCCTGATAAATAATAATATAGTTTAGCTGTTAATATCGAGTTATCACTATCTTGGCATTTCGCTTCAATCAAGCTTTTGATTTTTAATTCCGATACTATTGGCAGTAATATATCTATAATTACCTGAAATCCCTCCCATGTTATTTGCTTTTTGTATGCTAACGAGCTTATTAATTGAGAAATATTTCTTTGTTGATAATCAGACAAGGTTATAAGTTTATCATAAACATTAATTTTATCCATAGGACTAACAACTTTGTACTGGTTAATAATATCGTTTGGTATTTGTCTTTTTGCTATTTCTTCCTCAATGTTTCTTTTTCTTTCAATATCTGTTCCGGTTAAATATTTTTCTGATGTAATTTGATAATCCACATCGGTTTTATCTTTTTTCTCATCAAAATTTTTATGCTGTAGTGGCATATCGTTGGCTTCCATAATTTCTTCAAAATCGTTATTTATAATAACGACTCTACCACTGTAATGCTTTAAAAATCTACCAGCTCTGCCTGCAATATTTTTAGCATCAAAATTGCGTAGTATTTTTGAGCCTTTTTTACTTGACGTTATTATAATGTTCTTAGCTGTAGTATTTACACCTTCTGTTATTGTTGTTGTAGAGATTAAAATTAACAATTTCCCCGAATTAAAAAGGTTAATAATTTCTTTTTGAATGTATTTAGGTACAAGACCGTGATGAACGCCTATTCCATGTTTTAAAGCTTTTACAACAATCCAATCTTCACCAAACTGTTTTTCTAAATGTTCGATAAAAATACTATATATTTCATCGTTACAAGTAAATTCAATTTGCTCGTCTTGCATTAAGCTAATAAATTCTTTTGCATATCTTTCTGTTCCATATTTAGTATTATTATAAATAATGGTATTTTCATATGGGGTAGTTAAAGCTCTGGTAATTGCATATGTTTTACCATATATCGAATTTGAATTGATAGGAATTTTTATTCCGTCAATTGTATATTCTTTTTTAGATTTAATTGTAACATGAGATTTATTAACTATCTCTATATCATTATAATTTAAAATTTCAAACTTTTTGTCTTGAATGAAATTAAAAAATGAATTTTTTTGTTCTGAATCCATATTCATATATGGTCCAGCCAATAACATATCCTTAGTTTTTCGGCAAGCAAATTCCAACGCAATTCTGTATGCTACATCCCGTTCGTTTTCTCCTGTGGTTTCTTTGTCAATGATAAATTCGTTATCAATTTTATAGACCTCATCAATAAATATAAAATCGAATCTTTGTCTGTTTTGCTTATCTATAAAGGATAAAAAGCGCTCAGGAGTAAAAATCCATATATTTTTTTCTCCTAATTCATCATCTTCACTTAAAGTATGTAAAGTATACTGTCTAAAATTTTCATTTTCAATTAGTCCCTCAAAATTTTCGGACAATAATGAAATGGTAGGGAAAATGAGAACTATATTTTCATAATTCATTTTACGAATTATTTCATAAACAACATATGTTTTTCCAAAAGATGTTGGAGCAGATAGTACATATCTATTTTGTTTATCATGAGAAAAAGAGTCAAGAACATTCTTTTGATATTTATGTAAAACAATACCACGATCTACAGTTAAACTTGCTTTATGGATATCCGAACCAATATTTGATAATGTTTTAATTTCTGTTTCAGGCAACGCCTTTTCATATTTATCTTCAAGTAACTCCATATATTGTGGAATACCAACAATATTAGAGAAATCCATAAGAAAACTCATTTGGGCAGCAGAAAGTTTTGTTCCTTTTAAATCATCAAAATAGTCACAAACTTTATGTATTAATTTTGCTTGATTTCCATCTTCAGATACATAGTATTCTTTTATTAAATCAATGGTTTTTTGGTAGATATCCATTCAACAACAGACTCCTTAATTTCTTTTACATTATCTACAGGCAAAAACATAAAGAAAATTTTTACATCTATATCTGTGGACAGTTTGTATTCACCTGTTGCATACAGGTGTCTAATATGCTTTATACACTCTTTAATATTATCGTGGTAATCCTTGCGTTTCTTTTTTTCATATGCAATTAAAATCGGATAAACTAATGTAATATTATTCTTTTTTAATTCATCTGCAATAACAATTGAAACATCTTTTCTCCAACTTTCCGTAATTGGTTTAAGCAAGTCTATAATTCCGCTCCCATTACTTATATTATGTTTTTTCTTTGATATTGATAAAATGTTCTTTTTGAAATAGTTTTCACTTAGAGCATTATTCAAACTACTGATTACTTCTGTAATTGATTTTTTATAATCAACACGAAATTTTGCTTCTCCAAACCACAACTGCACTTTGCTCCCTCTTTGAATAAGGTGATAGGCGTCATATCCTTTTGCTTCACCTTTTTCGAGTGGATCATAAAAATATCCCTTAGAAATTAATACATCAGTATTAAATCGCGAATATAGTATTGCATATAATAAAACTTCACCATAAAACCCGTAGCTGATTTTGGTTCTGTTTGTTGCGTTTTCATTATATCTAACATTTTCGGCCATTGCCCTAAGATGCTCTGTATCAATATCTTCATAGTTGATATCGTATTCATTCATTGCATATTCGACAATTCCGTTATATATGATTTCTGCTATATCGTTATCAGTTCTTTGTGAAAAACATGTATCTTTCGCTGTTGAATAAGCAGAAAGTTCAATATCATGTTCTTTGTTAGGTAAAGAATACTCGTATATAATAGCTGAATTTACTAAGTCAAGTAAAGTTTTTCTCATTTGCAACACTTCCTAAACGCTATTTTTCAAAGCCGTTATACGAGCCAAATCCTAACATATAAACAGCCATTGCAATAGCTAAATCATTTGATTCAATATTTTGTTCTTTTGCAATTGCTTGTAATTCTTCTACAACGGTATCATGTGGAACAAGTGAAGAACCTAAATCACTAACTGCCTTTTGTATTACTCCTGGCAAAACCATACACATTTGATAAAAAGCATCTTCTTGTCCTGTTACCAAAGAATAAAATTTATCAATGCTTACTCTGCGAATAAGTTTGTGTCCAACTTTAACCTTATCAACGGTTGTTTCCCATTTGATATTTTGAGAACGTTGAGCAATTGCTTCAACGAGAAAACAAGCACAATCATCGTCTTTTAATAATTGATTCTGCATTTTTATAAAGGTCTTTCCGGCTGAAGCTGAATTCATTGTGTTGTGCTTATTTTTCATTTCTACATAAACAGTTTTTACTGTATTACCATCTGGAAGATTTATGCCGTTGTCATCTTGATAAATTACATCCCATCCGCCTTCTTCGCCATTAGGAGGAACATGGCAATTTTTTATGTATTGAAATATTCTTTGATGAAAATATCCAATGTCATTATTGTTAGATTTATCTCTCTGTCTAAATATTTCGTTGCTAACAATCTCTTCCCAAGTAGATTGATATACTGTCTTATCAAAAATAAGTTTTATCGGGTCAATCAAATTTTTATTAAATCTTTTCAAATCAAAAGACTCTAATTTTTCACCGTATTTCTTTATAGTGTCTTGAACATGAGTCTCAAAATCATTTTCGTTGATAAATGATAAATTCCACATTATAAGCACTCCAATCCTTCTTTTATTTTTACACCAATTTCATATGCCAAATTAACCGGCACTGCATTTCCTACTTGTTTATATTGCTGTCCTATACTACCGCAAAATTGCCAATCATCAGGGAAACTTTGGCATCGAGCATTCTCCCTAACTGTAAATGGTCTTGCTTCTAATGGATGGCAACGATCAGTTTGCTTTTGGCTTGGGGAAGTTAAAACCGCAAGAGAAGGTTCGTCTAAACTTAGTCGTCTTAAAATTCCTGTTCTACCGCCCTCCATATACCAGCAACTTTTCATGTATTCTTTTGCAATATCTTCAGGAATATCTCTCCAATATCCACCGGGAGGGACTAACTCAAATATTTTTCTTTTATACTCTGAATATGGTGTACCTTCGCTTTCGGGACAATCCAATAATATGTCACGCAATACTGGTTTGTATTTGTGTGGAGCAGGAAAATCAAATTTAATCTTTTCTGTTAAATCGTTTCTTATTCCGATTGTTATAAGTCGTTCTCTTTTTTGTGCAACACCATAATCCCACGCATTTAACACTTTGATTTGGGATTTTGTGATTGTGTATCCTGCTTTTTCAAATATATCAAGTATCGTTTGATATGTTCTACCTCTGTCGTGAGTAAGTAATCCTTTTACATTTTCAAACAAAAACATTTTGGGCTGTAGTTTTTCCAAAAACATTGCATAATGATAAAACAATGTTCCACGAGCATCTTCAAGTCCTAATCTTTTACCGGCGTAAGAAAAAGACTGACATGGTGCACCACCGGATAATAAATCAAGTTCACCTTTTTCTATTTCGAAATATTCTTCCAAATCCAAGCACGAAATATTTGCAATATCATCACAAATAACATTCCAGTTAGGACGGTTACATTTAAGAGTATCAGCTGCATCTTTGTCAAATTCGACCAAAGAAATTGTATCAAATCCGGCTTTTTCAATACCTAGTGCTAAGCCACCGGCACCTGCAAATAGTTCAATTGTTGTTGGCTTATGATAACATTGGGTAGGTTCATTTACAATTTCTAATATATCTCCAACATTACAATTTAAAGCTATACATATTTTTTCAATACTTTCCATTGAAATTGTTTCGTCTTTTCCCATTTTTGCTAAAACATTAAAACTAATACCTGCACATTCTTTTAAGTCTGTTCTTTTTAAATTTTTATCAATAAGTATTTTCCATAATTTATTATAACTTACTGGCATATTTACACCTCTCTATACAATTACACAACAATGGGTTATCTAAATTATAGCATATATTTGCCAATAAGTCAATAAATCTCACGATATCGTTAGAAAATCTCTGAAACACACAATTTATGTAATTGTTTTTATACTTTAACCATTTTATTTTTCAAAATTTTGCATTCTATGATTTTAAAGCATATTAGTAAATGAGGGAAAATTTTTTAGAAATTTTGTCAAAAAACATAATTTTAATAGTAGTAACTATAGGGAGAAGTATTTTCAAAAAAATTTTTGCTATTGCCCGTGTAAATTTGTCAATTTGAGTGTTACCTATATAGAAGAGAGAAAAATTCATTCAAAAGTTGCTATTTTGAATTTTTGAGTGTTACTTATATGAGAACAAAAATTTTTCTCTCAATGGTTGTATTTTTACAGCTTCTATCGTTTATTAAATGAGAACAAAAAGAAAGGCGGAATTTTTATGGCAAACAGAAAAAGAAACAAGCAAATCATTGTAAGGGTTACAGAGGAAGAAAGAGAACTTATTGAATTAAAAATGGCACAGCTACCAACGGCACAGTTAGGGGCATACATGCGTAAAATGGCGATTGACGGATATATCATTCTACTTGATATTCCAGAAATTAAAAAGCATACTGCTGAACTCTCTGCAATAGGCAGAAATATAAATATAATAGCAAAGCGAAATTGTCAGATCATTATCTATGAGCAGGACATTAAAGATATCAAAAGTTTAATGGACGAGATATGGAAATCGGAACGGAAATTATTATCTCATTTCCTTAACATAAAGAAATGAAAAAGGGCTTGGGAATACCCAAAAATAAAATCAAATTTTCGTAAGTGGATAACCACTTACTGTGCTTGCTATTTAGTTAAAAATAGCAGGCGGGAAATTTTGATTTTGTGTCAATGGATATCCATTGGCTATGCTTGCTATTATATAGTTTTTATTTACTTAACGGAAAGGATTGGATAGGAATGGATAAGCAACAAAACGACTACGACTCTATTACAAAATATAGAATAGGCGGCACAACACACGAGGTTGAAACCACATTTTCGGGAACAGAAACATTAAACAATAAAATCATTCGTTTTAATGCTCTCCGAAAAAATTAAATCAAAAGAGGCTGACAATTTAGAAAAAGCGCGTTATAATTCAAATATACACTCTGTTTTGTCGGGCGGCGAAAAGGAGGATTATAACAATGAATAAGCCCGACACAATTACTGCTCTCTATTGCAGATTATCACAAGAGGACGCATTGGATGGCGACAGCAACAGCATCATAAATCAAAAAACAATTTTAAGTAAATATGCAAGTGACAACAATTATCCCTCACCTAAATTTTATATTGATGATGGTTGGAGTGGTACAAATTTTGAAAGACCATCTTTCAGAGAAATGATAAAGGATATTGAGGACGGAAAAGTCAAAACTGTCATTGTAAAGGATATGTCAAGACTTGGCAGAGATTATCTCAAAGTCGGTTATTTCTCGGAGATATTTTTCCCAGATAATGATGTCCGTTTAATTGCAATCAATGACGGTGTTGACAGTTTCAAAGGCGACAATGATTTTACCCCTTTCCGTAACCTGTTTAATGACTTTTATGCAAAGGACACAAGCAAGAAAATCTGTGCAGTGTTTAAGTCAAAGGGAATGTCGGGAGAACACTTGGGACAGCCTATATTCGGATATATGAAAAATCCTGATAATAAAAAGCAATGGATAATTGACGAGCCTGCAGCTGAAATTGTAAGAAAAATTTATGATTTGTGTATTGACGGAAAAGGTTCTACACAAATAGCAAAAATTTTGAGAAAAGAAAAAATACTGACAGCAAAATCATACTATGCACAAGTAAATGGTAAGCCGTTACCTGACAATCCGTATCATTGGAATGAGAACTCTGTTATACATATTTTGGAGCGAATGGAATATACAGGCTGCACAGTGAATTTTAAGACTTACACGAAGTCATATAAGCTCAAAAAGAAATTGGAAAATCCAAAAGAAAATTGGGCAATATTTTATGACACACAAGAGCCTATAATTTCAAAAGAACAATGGGAACGGGTACAGGACTTAAGGCAAAGTAAACGCAGAAATACTAAAACAAATAAGCAAGGTTTATTTTCCGGCTTGATATTCTGTGCTGATTGCAGCAGTAAATTACATTTTGCCACTTGCAAAAGATTTGACAGCACACAAGACCATTACAGATGTTCTCAATACAAAGGAAATACAGGCAGCTGTACTGTTCATTTTATCCGTGAGGAAACTTTAAAGAAAATTGTGTTAAGTCAGATTTTCGATGTTACTGCAATGATGTATGATAATGCAGATAAGTTTTTCAATCTTGTAGCAAAACAACAGTTGGACGAGCTGTCAAAAGAGATACAGAACAAGAAAAAGCAAATAACAAAATTTCAAAAAAGAATAACGGAGCTTGACAAGATTTTCAAGAGAATTTACGAGGATGATATAACAGGAGCAATCTCTCACGAAAGGTTTTTGAAATTGTCTGCTGAATACGAAACCGAACAGGCAGAATTACAGAAACAGATTAGAGTTTTTGAGGAAGAAACAAACAACTTTGACCGGCAGCAAATTGACTTTAAGCAATTTCACGAAATCGTCAAAAAATATGTCGGCATTAAAGAATTAACACCGACAATCGTAAATGAGTTTATCAAAAAAATTATTGTTCATGCTCCCGATAAATCAAGCGGACACAGAGTACAAAAGATACAGATTATTTTTAATTTCATCGGTGGATTTACTCCGCAAAAAGAGTTTATTCCCGATAAAAAGGAAATTCCGCAAGATTTTTTCTAATCTTGCGGAAAATACTTCCTTATTAACCCCGTACTTTTGTCGGGGCTGTTTTTGTGTAAAGCTATGTTATTCACATTTCCATTCGCTTATGGGTTCAAATTTTGCATCATCCCAATTGGAATCAAGGGGACAGAAAGCAACTGCAAGGTTAAGCTTCGATACATCTTCAAAATGGATGGCAAGCTTTCTTGTGCCTTCGTTTGTTCTCTGACCTTCAACAAACGGAGACTTGGGAAGGAGAACTGCATCCATAACTGTAAAGACAGCGTCACAGCTTGCATCAAAGGTTGCCCTGATGGTTTTTCCGTTCTGGGTGAGAATTGCACTTTTGCCGTCTGCGGAAATTTCCACATCTGCCTCAGTGTGAGCAAACCACCATATTTCAGCACCCTTTTCCAGTGTGACCTCGTCCTGCACAATAACAGTATTTTTGTTTTTTAAAATTTTTACTCCTCGTTCATATGATTTAATGCCAATATCATCGTCGTAAGCATCCGAAAGCTCACCGATTGAGTAGCTTGTTTTACCGCCAAACTCACATTTTGTGATTTTTGCCGTTCCGCCAAATTTCTGACCGTATCTTTCATCGGGATTAAACACAAGAACATTGTGTCCCTCAGGTCTGACACGGTAAGTGTTATAGTAGTCTGTAACATCATAATTGTCTGCACCAAGATCCACAAAAAATGTTTCGCCGAGAGCATCCATAACAAATGTTCCCGAGTCCATATGGTCATGTCCTTCGCCGCCTATGGGATCGTCACAGTGGAAGCCCACATACATATCGTCTCTTGACCAGCCGTTTCTCATTGTTGCTATTTCCGCTATGGGCATATATACATCGGAAATTTGATTTTCAATATTGCTGTCCAGCATCTTCGGATTATACCAGAGCATATCGTTATATACATCATGCATATCCGGGAGCTCACCGTTTAATATACATTCAATACGGGGCTTTGCCTCCTCGTATTTGCCAAAACAATTTGCAAGATACATCATCTGCGGAGGAATGCCAACTCCTGGTCTTTCGCAGTCGTGGTAGGTGAAAGCACTGACAGAACCGTTTACCGCCAGCATAAACTGATTTGTAAGCTTCATTCCGGGAATGTCCAGATATCCGAAATAGCTTCCTGAAGCATTTTTTAAGGATTCCACGGTAAAGGTAAAATATTTCATGGCATAGCGCCAGTAGGTGAAGCCCTCTTCATAGCCTCCGTATGGGGCAAAAAGGCTGAGCGCTCTTCTGATATCAAAAAGCGTCTGCTCCATTGCACGCTCAGCAAAAGGTCTTTCTTCCTCCGACAATTCATCAACTATTGACATTGCGCCAACGCCTACACCTGCAATAACGAGGCGCCAGTTGTCTGCAAGGTCTCCTCTCCAGTTCCAGGAGCGTTTTCTTTCCTTGTTATCAAAATCATCCATAATAGGCATTATACCGTTTTTGAAAATTGCCTGACGGATGTACAGCCTTTCATATTCGTCCATCCAGTTATAGAGCCAGTCGTAGCATATTCCGAGACTTGCCGTAAGCTCGCCCACATCAAGAAAGTGGTAAGGATTAAAGTCTACAAAGCAGGCGGAGTTATACATTTCAAGATAGGCTCTTTTTGCATAACGCTCTTCCTCCGTTATAAGATACATAAGTGCCAGGGTAAACATTCTGCATGCGTTTTCTCTGCACACATCAAGAAGCCGGATGCCGTCTCTTATTTCATAGCCTGAGCTTCTCTCATTCATATACTTCTCTGCATAGACCTTCATATTTTCCAGAATTTTCACATAAACCTTGTCGGGATTTGTCTTTGAAAGCTCATTCTTTATGAAATCTATTTTTTCCTGAGTGAGAAGAAGTCGGGGATGATGCTTATTGGGATGGTTTTTTTCAATAAGTGCGGCAAGGTCTTTTCCGGAAATGTCTTCAAACATAAAGGATTCACAGATATTACGCATAACATCGGTGTTGTTCTGCCAGTCAAGCTCCTTTTCTATGTTTTCATCACTGTATATGGCAAGACCGTTTATTTCTGTATGCAAAAATTTCCCGTATGTATCGCAAAGCTCTCTCAGAGAGCCGTAAATTACGGAGTTTTTCTCTTCGCTGATTTTGGTGGATGCTGACCCATCTGCTGATTTTCCTATGCTGCCGAGAAAAAAGTCAACAGGAATCATCATTTCTTCTCCGAGCATATAAGGGCATATGCTTCTATCATCAGATATATAGGCTTTTTCGCCTTTAAACAGTATGCTGCTTTTGCCAACATACACAGCCACGGCATTTTTCATAAGCTCTTTTGCTCCGAGAGCCGCCTTTCTTAATTTTTCGCTCATTTAAGCTCCTCCTTTTGCAAATTTATGTCAAAATAATATCACCGATGTGTCAATTTGTCAATAATGGTATGAAAAGAATTTATTATTGCAAAAAAATGCTTGACAAATCCTTGTTATTGTATTACAATTGTTCTGAATGTAAATCGTTTCACCTTGCACGGTTGTAATATTACAGACTTTGTATATAGCAGCTTTTCAATGGTTTTTTTGAGGATGCAGGGTGTATATAATTGCGAAGAACCGCTCTTCAAAATTCAGATAAGTCCGGCGGTAATATGTCAAGAGGAAATTAGCGAATAATAGCATATTTTTGTAGTCGGTTTCCCAAAAGATGACACACTTTAATAAGCCCTGCCTGTTTTAGCTTTTTAACAGGGCGGAGTTTATCAGAGAAAATTACTTCTCTGATTTAATATAAAGTCGATTGTCTTTCAGCAGTCGAAAGACTAACCGCACAAATTTACGGGCAGTTAGTGCG
>JAZNUS010000114.1:0-3034 GCA_045592485.1 Clostridia bacterium
AATTTGATTGGTTAGTGGAGCGTTAAAAATCAGCGTTTTCAATAGTTTGAACGATTTTCAAATTTATATTTGAATTTACTTTCTTTTGTTTCCCCTCATCAGTCACCTTACGGTGACAGATTCCCCACCAAGGGGAAGCCTCTCGCTTCAGCCCAATCCCATCTCACCGCTAAACCCTAATTTTGCTATCTGCAAACACAAAACCATCAACTGAAAGTCGATGGTTTTGTGTTAAATTCTGTAATTTTTTAAGTGACAAGCATATCAGCTGTCATCAAATTCTTTTTTTGAGCTCTTCGGAAAGTGCTTCGTAGCCGGGCTTGCCAAGAAGTGCAAACATATTTTTCTTATATGCTTCAACTCCCGGCTGGTCAAAGGGATTTACTCCGAGAATGTAGCCGCTTATGGCACAGGCTTTTTCGAAGAAATAAACAAGATTTCCGAAATAATAAGGAGTTATTTTTGGAATGTTAATAACGATATTTGGTGCATTTCCGTCGGTGTGAGCAAGGATTGTACCCTGAAATGCTTTTGTATTTACTGTGTCAACACTCATTCCCGCAAGGAAATTAAGTCCGTCAACATTGTCTTCATCAAAGGGGAAGTCAAGGTCTTTTTTGGGTTTTTCAACATTGAGAACAGTTTCAAAAAGGATTCTTGAGCCGTCCTGAATGTACTGTCCCATTGAATGAAGGTCGGTTGAAAAGCTTACCGATGCAGGGAAAATGCCGCGCTTATCCTTCCCTTCGCTTTCGCCGAAAAGCTGTTTCCACCATTCAGAGAAATATACAAGACAGGGTTCATAGTTTACCATAAGCTCAACAGTTTTGCCCTTACGGTTCAATATGTTACGAAGTGCAGCGTACTGATAGCAGATATTTTCGCTATAGGGCTTTTTGTATTCTTCCCTTGCGTCCTGTGCACCCTTCATCATTTCGTCAATATCAATGCCTGCGGCAGCAATGGGAAGAAGACCAACTGCGGTAAGCACCGAAAATCTTCCGCCAACATCATCAGGAATAACAAAGGTTTCATAGCCCTCCTTATCGGCAAAGGTTTTAAGTGCTCCGCGTGCCTTATCGGTTGTGGCATAAATTCTTTTTGTAGCTTCTTCTTTTCCGTATTTTTCAATAAGCATTGCACGAAGTATTCTGAATGCAAGTGCAGGTTCAGTTGTTGTGCCTGATTTTGAAATAATATTAACGCTGAAATCCTTGTCCTTTAAAAGCTCAATTACATCGGCAAGATAGCTTGAGCTTATAGAATTTCCTGCATAAATAATTTTGGGTGTTCCCTTTCCTGCATTGAGATTATAGAAGGAATCGGTGAGCATTTCAATTGCGGCTCTTGCGCCAAGATAGGAACCGCCGATACCCACAACAACCAGAACCTCTGAGTCGGCTTTTATTTTATCTGCGGCTTTTTTTATTCTGTCAAATTCGTTTTTATCATAGTTGACCGGCAAATCCATCCAACCAAGGAAATCCGCTCCGGCACCGGTTTTGTTTTCAAGAACCTCCGATACTGCATTCACGCAGCTTTCCATATTTGCAATTTCTTCCTTTGAAACAAAGCCCGAAAGCTTTGAAATGTCAAGTGTAATCATATTATGTCCTCCAAATGTACATTATATTTTTATTATATAAAAAACACCGGGAATTGTCAATCTGTTATTTCCGACATTTTTTTCAAATGTTTTCTTTTTTTCATCTATAAAAATCATTTTTTAAGACAAAATATTGTTGAGGAAGGAATGATACGATGATAAAACTTGCATTTTTCGACACAAAGCCCTATGACAAAAAGTGGTTTGATAAATATGCAAAAGAAGCTGACATTTCCATAAAATACTTTGAAAGCAAGCTTTCGGAGGACACAGCGGTTATGGCAAGGGGATGCGATTGTGTGTGTGCTTTTGTAAACGATGACCTTGACAAAAACACCATAGACATTCTGACGGAGAACAGCATAAAGCTTGTTGCCCTGCGTTGTGCCGGATTTAACAATGTTGACCTTAAAGCCGCAAAAGGGAAAATTTCTGTTGTGAGAGTGCCGGCATATTCGCCCTATGCAGTGGCAGAACACGCAATCGCTATGCTTCTTTGTTTAAACAGAAAGCTCCACAAGGCATATATCAGAACCCGTGATTACAATTTCTCTCTTGCAGGTATGACAGGCTTCGACCTTCATGGAAAAACCGTGGGTATTGTGGGAACCGGAAAAATCGGAAGAGTTTTTGCAGACATCTGTAAGGGATTCGGCATGAAAATTCTCGCCTTTGACCCCTACCCTTCCGATGAAACCCTTGAATATGTCACCTTTGAAAAAATCTGTGAAGAGTCGGATATTATTTCTCTAAACTGCCCTCTGACAAAGGAAAACAGGCATATGATAGACGCCGGCACAATTGAAAAGATGAAGAAGGGCGTGGCAATAATCAATACATCGAGAGGCGGTCTCATTGATTCAGATGCCCTTTTAGAGGGATTGAGAGACGGAAAAATAGGAAGTGCCGCTCTTGATGTTTACGAAGAAGAAAGCGACCTTTTTTATGAGGATATGTCTGATGTAACCGACAGAGACGAAAAGCTTGCAATGCTTCTTTCCATGCCCAATGTACTCATCACATCCCATCAGGCATTTTTAACCGGAGAAGCGCTGGAAAACATTGCTTCGGTAACCGTTGGGAACATAAGAGCCTTTTTCAATGATAACAGGCTGGAAAACGAAGTCAGATATGAATGATTGGATTGACAATCGAAATAGTGGATAATTCAAAGTAATGTAAAATTCTACAAATTGGGGTTGTCGGGGAGATGGAATTGGGCTGATGCGAAAGGCTTCCCCTTGGTGGGGAAGCTGTCACCGCAAGGTGACTGATGAGGGGAATTTGAAAGAAAGTAAATTCAAATATAAATTTGAAAATCGTTCAAACTATTGGAAATACTGCTTTTTAACGCTCCACTAACCAATCAAATTCGCACAAGTGCTCTTTTCTTGGAGTGTCACTATCCCCTCATCCGTCAAGCAAGCT